>NZ_CP036523.1:1891424-2206661 GCF_008151785.1 Peptacetobacter hiranonis | reverse complement strand
GCGAATATCAAAATTAAAAATAATAAATAATAGAAAAAGGAGATAGAAAAATGGCAAAAATATATTATATGGAAGAATGTAATCAGAAATTATTAGAAGGAAAAACAGTAGCAATAATAGGGTATGGTTCACAAGGGCACGCACATGCATTAAATCTTAGAGATAGCGGTGTAAAAGTAATAGTAGGACTTTATGAAGGATCTAAATCTTGGAAAAAAGCTGAAGAACAGGGATTTGAAGTATATACTTCTGCTGAAGCAGCTAAAAAAGCAGATATAGTTATGGTACTTATAAACGATGAATTACAGGCAAAACTTTATAAAAATGAAATAGAACCAAATCTTGAAGAAGGAAATATGCTTATGTTTGCTCATGGATTCAATATACATTTTGGACAGGTAGTTCCACCAGAAGGTGTAGATGTAACAATGATAGCACCAAAGGCACCAGGTCATACTGTAAGAAGTGAATATTGTGCAGGAAAAGGAACACCTTGCCTTGTGGCAGTGGAACAGGATGCTACAGGAAATGCAAAAGAATTAGCTCTTGCCTATGGAGCTGCAATAGGTGGTGCAAGAGCAGGGCTTCTTGAAACAACTTTTAAAACAGAAACAGAAACGGATTTATTTGGAGAACAAGCTGTATTATGTGGAGGGGTATGTGCACTAATGCAGGCAGGATACGATACTTTAGTAGAAGCAGGGTATGATCCTGAAAATGCGTATTTTGAATGTGTACACGAAATGAAACTAATAGTTGACCTTATATATCAATCAGGATTTGAAGGAATGAGATATTCAATATCTAATACAGCTGAATACGGAGATTATGTAACAGGTCCTAAAATAATAACAGATGATACAAAAGCTTCTATGAAAAAAATACTAAAAGATATACAAGATGGAACTTTTGCAAGAGAATTCCTTCTTGAAATGTCAGAAGCAGGAGGACAGGCTCACTTTAAAGCTATGAGAAAACTTGCAGTAGAACATGGTTCTGAAAAAGTAGGTAAAGAAATAAGAAAATTATACAGTTGGTCAGATGAAGATAAATTAATAAACAACTAATCAAGTTATAGACACTTCCAGCAGAAAAAATTATCTCTGCTGGAAATGTTCCAACTTATGAATACAGGAGGAAAATATGAAAAGTAATAATGTAAAAAAGGGAGTGGAAAGAGCTCCTCATAGATCTCTTTTCAACGCACTTGGCATGACAGAGGAAGAACTTAATAGACCGATAATAGGGGTAGTTAATTCATATAATGAAATAGTTCCTGGACATATGAACCTTGATAAAATAGCTGAAGCAGTTAAAAAAGGTGTATATATGGCAGGTGGAACACCGGTTGAAGTTCCGGCAATAGCAGTATGTGACGGAATAGCTATGAATCACACAGGAATGAGATATTCACTTGTTACAAGAGAATTAGTATGTGATAGTACTGAGTGTCTTGCAAGAGCGCATCAGTTTGATGGACTTGTAATGATTCCAAACTGTGACAAAAATGTTCCAGGACTTCTTATGGCAGCGGCAAGACTAGATATACCAACAATATTTGTAAGTGGAGGTCCAATGCTTGCAGGAAGAAAACTTGATGGAAAGAAAACTTGTCTATCAACTCTTTTTGAAGCTGTTGGTGAGTACAATGCAGGAAAAATGAGCATGGATAAATTGAAAGAATTTGAAGAAAAAGCATGTCCTACATGTGGTTCTTGTTCGGGAATGTATACTGCAAATTCAATGAATTGCTTAACAGAGGCTCTTGGAATGGGACTTAAAGGAAATGGAACAATACCTGCAGTGTATAGTGAAAGAATAAGACTAGCAAAACATGCTGGTATGAAAATAATGGAGCTTGTCGAAAAAGATATAAAACCTTCAGATATAATGACAGAAAGTGCGTTTAGAAATGCAATGGCAGTAGATATGGCACTTGGATGTTCTACAAACTCAATGCTTCATCTTCCAGCAATAGCATACGAAGCGGGAGTTGAACTTAATCTTGAAATAGCGAATGAAATAAGCCGGAAAACTCCAAACCTTTGCCATCTTGCACCAGCTGGAGATACTTTTATGGAAGATCTTAATGAAGCAGGTGGAGTGTACGCAGTAATGAATGAGCTAGATAAGCTTGGAATCCTAGATAAGGAATGTATGACAGTTACAGGATTTAATGTTGGAGAAAATATAAAAGAATGCGAAAATCTTGATACAAGTGTAATAAGACCAGTTGAAAATCCATACAGCAAAACAGGAGGAATAGCTGTATTAAAAGGAAATCTTGCTCCAGATAGCTGTGTTGTAAAAAAATCAGCAGTTGCGCCAGAAATGATGAAACATAAAGGACCAGCAAGAGTATTTGATGGAGAAGAAGAGGCAATAAAAGCAATAAGAACAGGAAAAATCAAAGCTGGTGATGTTGTAGTAATAAGATATGAAGGTCCAAAAGGTGGGCCAGGAATGAGAGAAATGCTTTCTCCAACATCAGAAATAGCTGGGATGGGACTTGATAAAGATGTAGCTCTTATAACTGACGGAAGATTTTCTGGAGCTACAAGAGGTGCATCTATAGGACATGTGTCACCAGAGGCTGCACTTGGAGGAACGATAGCATTTGTAAAAGATGGAGATATGATAGATATAGATATAGAAAATAATAGTATAGAGCTTCTTGTTTCAGAAGAGGAACTTGAAGAAAGAAGAAAGGGATTTGTACCAAAAGTTCCGAATGTGAGCGGTTATCTAAAAAAATACGCTTCAATGGTTACTTCGGCAAATACTGGTGCAGTCCTTAAAGTAAAATAAAGAGGATGGTGAAAATATATGAGGCTTAAAGGAGCAGATATGGTAATGGAATGCCTTTTAGAACAGGGAGTTGACACAGTATTTGGATATCCTGGAGGGGCAATACTTGAAATATATGATAGTTTATATAAATATAAGGATAAAATACAGTCAATACTTACATCTCATGAACAAGGGGCATCTCATGCAGCTGATGGATATGCAAAATCTACTGGAAAAGTAGGAGTATGTATGGCGACAAGTGGTCCTGGTGCAACAAATCTTGTGACAGGGATTGCAACTGCATTTATGGATTCAGTTCCTATTGTTGCAATAACTGCAAATGTTGGACTTTCATTTCTTGGAAAAGATAGTTTTCAAGAAATAGATATTACAGGAATTACAATGCCAATAACAAAGCATAACTTCATAGTCAAAAAAATAGAAGATCTTGCTCCTTCAATAAGAAAGGCCTTTAAAATAGCTAGAGAAGGAAGACCAGGTCCTGTGCTTATAGATATAACAAAAGATGTAACAGCAGGATACGGAGAATATGAAAGAGAAGAAATAGATACAGACTCAAATAAAGTATCGAATTTTTATAAAGAAGAAAATTATAATGAAAGTTTTGAAAAAGCAGTTGAGCTTATAGAAGAAAGTAAAAAGCCATTTGTATTTGTTGGCGGTGGTATAAAATCGTCTAACGCATCTGATGAGCTTAAAAAATTTGTAGAACTTATAGACGCACCTGTTACAGACTCGCTTATGGGAAAAGGTGCTTTTGATGGAAAAAGTAGTAGATATACTGGAATGTTAGGAATGCATGGGACAAAGGCCAGTAATCTTGGAGTAGCAGAATGTGATCTTCTTGTAGCAATAGGAACAAGATTTAGCGATAGGGTAATTGGAAATTCAGATGGATTTGCATCTAAAGCAAAAATAATACATATAGATATAGATGATGCAGAAATAAATAAAAATGTACTTGTAGATCTTGGGATAGCAGGAGATGCAAAATACGTACTTGAAAATCTTAATCTAATGTTGAAAAAACAAGACCATACAGAATGGATGAAGGAGATAGAAAATCTTAAAGATAAATATCCAATAAAATATAATAAAAATGTACTTACAGGTCCTTATGTAATCGAAAAAATAAAAGAATGCTTTGATGATAATACAATAATATGCACAGAAGTTGGACAAAACCAGATGTGGGCAGCTCAGTATTTTCATTATAATTCACCAAGACAGTTTGTAAGTAGTGGTGGTCTTGGAACTATGGGATATGGATTAGGTGCAGCTATAGGTGTAAAATATGGAAATCCAAAATCAAGAGTTATAAATATAGCAGGAGATGGATGCTTCAGAATGAATATGAATGAACTTGCAACAGCTTCAAGATACAATGTTCCAATAATACAAGTTATACTTAATAATAAAGTACTTGGTATGGTTAGACAGTGGCAGACATTTTTCTATGAAGGAAGATATTCTGATACAGTCCTTGACGATCAAGTTGATTTTTGTAAAGTTGCAGAAGGACTTGGTTGTAAAGCAGTAAGAGTTACAAAAATGGATGAATTAGAAAAAGCTCTTTTAGAAGCAGATTCATATAACGGTCCTTTTGTTATTGAATGTATGATACAGGAAGATGACAAAGTATTTCCTATGGTCGCTCCTGGCAAAAGTCTTAGAGATACTTTTGATCAAGACGATTTATAGAATACTAAATTAGATTTAAAAAAAGAAAAATAATTAATAATATAAATAATATATAAATCAAAGAATTCTTTGAATATTTAAAAATATTTGGAGGATTCTTTTTTTAGCAATAAATATTCCAATAAAATAATTATTAAAAAAAACTATATCAATAAAATTGTAATAGGAAATATCTATATATATTGAATATAAAAATTACATGAAGTAAAATATTCATGGAAAATTCATAAAAACTATAATCAAAAATAATTAAATAGTAAAAAACTATAGATTTGATTTATTGATTGATGAGTATGAATATCATATAGGAGGTATAAAATTGAGCGAAAAAATACTTGTAGAATTTATAAATACTTGACCAACATGCGATGAACACAGTGTGTTTGTAGAGAGTATGGGGGAAAAATACTCAGATAAAATAGACGTAAAACTTTATAGAGCTGGAAAAGATTTTTCATACATAAGAAAATACGGAATGATTACAAAAGGTACTTTGATAATAAATCAAAAGAAAAAATATGATAGTTTGAATAAAGCTAAAATAGAAAAAGCAATTTTAGATGCAATTGAGGAAAATAATTAAAGAATAGGGGAGAAGAATGGAGATATTAAACGTAATATTTAATGGAGTAAAAGATACTATAGTATCTGCCATAATAACATTAAATGGTGCTTCTGGATGGTTGATAGTAAGTTTTATACTTGCTGGAGTACTTCACAATGTACTTTCACCAAAAAAATTCCAAAAGCATCTAGGAAATAAAAAGTTATCATCGATATTAAAGGCAACTATTTCGGGTATGTTTTTACCTATATGTAGTTGTGGGGTTATACCTTTAGGAATAAGTATGTACTATTCTGGTGCATATCTTGGACCTGTTTTAGCATTTATGACATCAACACCAATAATAAATCCAATTGCAGTTGTATTATGCTTAGGTCTTTTAGGACCAAAGATAACTATAATATATATAATATCTGGATTTACTATACCGTTTATAGTAGGTATACTTGGAAACACAATTAGTAAAGATGAAGTTTCTATGTATACAGAGGAAGAACAGGTTGAAATGATTGAACTAGAGGAAGAAAAAAGAACCTTCTGGGAAAAGATGAAAGAAGGATTAAAATGGTCTTTTGATGACTTAGCACTTACTGTTAGTAAATATGTAATACTTGGTATGCTTTGTGCAGGATTTATAACAACAGTATTTCCAAGTAGTATAATTCAGAAATATTTAGGAAATCCAGGGATGCTTTCATTATGGAGTGTTTCTGTATTAGCATGTGTAATGTATGTTTGTGCTGTTGGTCATATACCATTTATAGCAGCATTAATTGCAAGTGGTGCAGCACCTGGGATAGCTATAACATTTTTAATAGCTGGTGCAGCAACTAACTTACCAGAACTTATAAGTATAACAAAGGTTATAGGAAAGAGAGCCGTGCTAATATATTCTTGTACGCTTGTAATATCTTCTATGATAGTTGGTTATATAACAAATCTTCTTTTAGCAGGAGAACAAACAATAGTAAATTTAAATTCAACTGGTACATCAATACAAATTGCGAATAATTTAATGCTAACTATACCTGATTGGTTTAGTTATATATGTACAGTATTAATAATACTTTTAGGAATAAAAGCAATATTACCAAAATTGAAAGAAGGTTTAAAATTACATGCGTAATAAAAAGATAATAATCGGGATAGCGATTGCAATATTAGCTGGTGTTGCATTAGTTTTATCTAATAATTATGAAGAAAAACAAAAGCAAGAATCAGAAATAGACATACATGGTGGAGCAGTTGCTGAAAAAAAAGCAGATAAAGAACTTATGGATATATTTAAAAAAAATCACGATGAAGAAATAATTACATATGCTCAACAGGATATGAATAATGATGGAAAAGATGATTTACTTGTAATTTACTATGTAAATAAAAATTCAAACCAGATGACAGTTGTAGCAAGTAAAGGTGATGAATATATACTTACAGAGCCAATACCAGCACCTATAGATGATCAGCAAATAAGCTTTAAAAATATAGATGACAAGGATGAAATGGAAGTAATAGTTTCAGGATCAAAAAATGGAAATGTTGGTTATGCAATATATAGATTAGAAGGAAATGAAATGATAGACTTATTTGGACAAGATATGGAATCTTGTTGTTAGAATAAGAAATAATGAGCAGATGCTCTTTATGGAAATAATAATTATATATTTAGGAGGGAAATATGAAATTAGCAAAAAAATTAATGACGCTAGGTCTTGTTGGTGTTATAGGTATGACTGCATTAACAGGATGTGGTAAAAAAGAAGCTAGTAAAGAAGGTGGAGATACTAGCAAAGAAATAACAGTAGGTTACTATAACTGTGACCACATGACAGCAGCACCAGTTGCAGAAGCTGCTGGAATATACAAAGAATTAGGACTTAATGTAAAAACAGTAGGTAATGGGAAAGTTCCTGAAGCTATGGCAGCTGGACAGATGGATGCTGGTTACATAGGTACAAGAGGTCTTTGTGGTGCAATACCAAAAGGTTCTCCAATAGTTGTAGGAGCAAATAACCATAAAGGTGGATCAGAATTCTTAATAATGTCAAACAAATACAGTGATCCAAAAGAACTTATAGGTAAAAAAATAGCTACAGATATGTCTGACTTTTTATGGCAGAGTGACTACGGTCCAGAAACAGGACTTCCTGTAGATGCATCTAAATATGAACTAATAAATATGGATTCAAGTAAAGATGCTTACTTAGCAATGAAAACTGGTAAAATAGACGCTTTCACAGCTTGTGACCCTTGGGGATCAGTTGCAGAATTTGAAGGAACAGGTAAAATAGTAGCATCAACTCAGTATAAAGAAAAAGATGGAACAGAATATAACTGTTGTTCATTCGCTTTAAATACAAACTTTGTAAAAGAAAATCCAGAATTAGCTGAAAAATTAATGCTTGCACATACTAAAGCTATAGAATATATATATACTCATCCAGCTCAGGCAGCAAAAATATTCGCTGAATACTACGATGTTGATGAAGAAGTTGGTATGATGACTATATACAAAAAGACTGTAGGAGAAGGTAGAACTCTTACTTGGGATATAGGAGAAGGAGAAGGTTATAAAAACAATCTTAAAATGTACAAAGATTTAAAAGCATTAGAAGAAATACCTTCATATGAAGAAGTTGTTGATGATTCAATATTAAAATCTTGTGGTGCTGATGACTTTGATACATTTATAAAAGAAAAAGTAGATCCAGTATTCCCACAGGGTATGGATTATGAAACTTGGAAAGAAAAAGCTTTATCAATAAAAGAATAATATAAGCTATAAAAAATGAAGATAAAAGATATTGTAAAAATACTTTCTATAATTTTTATATTTGCTTTTATCGTTTTATTTAATTTTAAAACTGAAAAAATAACAGGAAATATCAGACTTGGTGTATCGGATGATACATCAGGTCTGATATTAAATTATATGCAAGATAAAAATTATTTTGAAAATGTTGAATCTGAAAATATTATTGATTCATATTCTATAGCTGACTGCTGATCGGCTAGTATGCAGTGGGCACTGTCTTCGGATGAAATGGATATGGCTATAATATGTAAAGATGCTGCAGAAAAATATGTACAAACAGAAAAAAATTTTGAAATAGTAGGAACTGTTGTAAAAAATTCAGATGTATTTTTATTAAGTGATGAGAATCCAAATGTAATGGGTACTGTTCAAAATAGAAAATATCAAGATGAGTTAGTTAAGGAATATTATCCAAATGCTAAGGTAAAACATTTATTAGCAAATGCACTGCCATATAGTATAGAGAGTAATAAAGTAGATGGTGGGGTAATGGATGTTATTAAATCTTTACCTATTGAAGGGAATAAAAAGTCTTGTGCTACTAATAAGGATTTTGATACGTATGTATTAGTGGTGAATAAAGAATTTAAAAAAACAGATAACTATGAAATATTTAAAAAACTGTACAATAAAAGTGTAGATGATATAAGCGATAAAAATAAATTAAAAAAAGCTATAGAAAATTATAAAAATATAAAACTAGAAAAAAAAGACATGGGGGTAATAGAAAATTGCAAACTGGAGTTTCTAAAAATAAACTAAAAAAGACGTTTGTTTCCAAGAAATCTATGCTAGAGATTTTTTATAGAATAGCTCTTTTAGTTGGAATATACCTTTTATGGCATTTTACAGCTAAAGACCTTGGAAGTGACCTTCTTTTACCAATGCCTTCAAAAGTTATTGAAGGATTTTTATATTGTCTTACTGATCCAGAGACAATAAAAAATGTATTTATAACTATGCAAAGAGTTATGAAAGGTTTTGGATATGCATTAGTAATAGGATTACCAATAGGATTTATTATGGGGTTCTCAAATACTTGTGAAAAAGTTCTTTCACCAGTTATAGACTCAGTTAGACAGGTTCCAATAATGTCATGGGTACCACTAACAATAGTGTGGTTTGGTATAGGTGATGGACCTACTATATTCTTAATAGCATTCTCAGGTATATTCTCTATAGTATTAAATACTATTCATGGAGTTAGAACTATATCAAAGGATTACTATAATGCAGCGAAAAGTATGGGAGCATCGCCATTTATTATATTTAAGGATGTTATATTCCCAGCAGCACTTCCTGATATACTTACAGGAGCAAGACTGGCAATAAGTAATGGTTGGATGTCTGTTATCTGAGCCGAGTTCATAGCTACGAGTGCCGGGATCGGTTACTCTATGGTACAAGCTCAAACTTTAATGCAGACACACATACTAATTGGGCTTATGATATTTGCGGCTATAATAGGATTTTTAATAGACCGTGTTTTAAAATATGTAAATAAACTTCTATGTAAATGGAGGTTCGCAGAATAATGGAATTAAGAGTAGAAAATATAAATAAAACATTTATAAATGATAAAGTAGAAAATAAAGTATTAGAAAATATAAGTTTAAAAGTGAATGAAGGTGAATTTGTTTCACTATTAGGTCCATCAGGATGTGGTAAAACTACTCTATTAACTATAATAGGTGGTTTTCAACATGCAGAATCTGGAAAGATATTTGTAGATGGAAAAGAAGTAAGTAAGCCAGGAATAGATAGAGCATTTGTGTTCCAAAACTATGCTTTATTCCCGTGGAAAACAATAAAAGAAAATATAATTTTCCCTATGAAAAGACAGAAGATGCATAAAGATGAAATAGAGAAAAGACTTCAGGAGCTTTTAGAATTATCTGATTTACAGGGAAAAGAGAAAATGTATCCGCACCAGCTATCTGGAGGTATGAAACAGAGAGTTGCTGTAATGAGGGCACTTGCTTGTAATCCAAAAGTACTTCTAATGGATGAACCTTTAGGGGCAATAGACTTTAGAATGAGACAGAATTTACAAGAAGAACTTGAAAAGATATGGATGAAAAATAAAATAACAGCTGTAATGGTAACTCATGATGTAGATGAAGCTGTATATATGAGTGATAGAGTTGTAGTTATGTCTAGAAATAAAGGTGAGATAATAAAAGATTTAAAAATAGATATGGAAAGACCTAGAGATAGAAAAGACGAAAAATATATAAACTACAAAGAAGAGCTTACAGCAATCCTTTCTGAATGTTATGGAGATAAAGAAGAATAATATTGAAAACTAAATAATAAAATGAGGTATAAAATTGAATAAATATGAAAAATATAGATGTCTTACTGATGAACAGAAGGCAATAAGAATATCTATAATGGATTGTATAATAGATAATGGTGGTTCTGTAAATATAGAACTTGCAAAAAAATGGGTTAAAGAACATATGGAAAGTAGTGAAGAAACTATAGATGCTACTTTTAAACAGTTTATAGATACAAATGTAATGGTTGTTATAGATGATGAAATAACATTTATATTCCCAGTATCTGGAAAACCAACAAATCATAGAATAACACTTGAAGATGGAAGAAGCTTTTGCGCTATGTGTGCGATAGACTCTATAGGTACAAGCTATACATTCAAACAACCAGTAACAATAAATTCTATGTGTGCTGCAACAGGAAAAGAAATAGAATTAAAAGTTGATAATGGAAAAGTATTGTATACAAACAATCCAGGAATGTATATAATACATGTAGACCTTTTAAAGAATACTGATTGGGCAAATGCTTGTTGAAACATAATGAACTTCTTCTGGACGAAGAATGATTTAGAAGCATGGCTTAAAGCAGCGGGAAAAGAAAATGACCCAGATGTATATGCATACAATTTAGATGAGGCTATAGAAGAATCATATTATACATTTGAGGTATAATATATGTAAAAAAGACTAGTTGAATTGATAAAAATCAATAATAACTAGTCTTTTTATTTATAGTTTAACTTTACTATAATGTTATAACTTGATCTATTCCAGCACCTCCTAAACAAGTATAAAGGTTAGGGAAACATCCAATTGTAGCACCATCTACAAGATTATCCTGTATTCCTCTTTCTATTGCACATTGATCACATGCCATAAGTATCATACCAGTTTTTTCCCGTATTTTACTTAATCTTTCTCCTATTGGGTTTCCTTTAGAAAGGAATAAAGTATTATCCATAAAGAAAAACATTCCTGCAACTTCAGCAACATGTGAATCTGTTTCAAGCTGTGGTATTATCATTTTGTCTAATATTTTGTGTGTATTTGTACTATTAAATATGTAAGCAACTTTCATATTTAAGCCTCCTCCTATATAATTATTTTAATTTCTAAAATAATTATATAGGAGAGTATATAAATTTTGAAATAGAAATTATCTATAGTATAATAGAAAAAATATTAACTTCATATAAAAATGTTATTTTAAATAAATATAGATAATATAAATAAAACTTATAATATATATAGAAAATTGATATAATATAAAATACAATTACTATAGTATTATTAAAGGTATAGAGCAAGAATAAAAAATTTATATGTAGAAGGGAATATATAAATGACTAAAGAAAATAAGAAAAAATTAATCACAAGAGTAGGTGCGGTATTATTAGTATTTGCAATCTACTTTTTTGTAACACCGGTAAAAACATTTGTAAATCAGATGGTATTTTACTTATCTAGCTTAGATCTAGAATCTATAAAACAATACATACTTTCATTTGGAATTTGGGCTCCAATAATATCATTCTTATTGATGTTACTTCAGTCAGTAGCAGCACCACTTCCAGCATTCTTAATAACATTTGCAAATGCAGCGTTATTTGGATGGGTATGGGGAGCTATACTATCTTGGTCAAGTGCTATGGCAGGTGCAGCGTTATGTTTCTTTATAGCTAAATTCTTAGGAAGAGATGTTGTTGAAAAACTTACTAGTAAAATGGCTATAAGTAGTATAGACGAATTCTTTGACAAATATGGAAAATACACAATACTAGTTTGTAGATTACTTCCATTTATGTCATTTGATATAGTAAGTTATGCAGCGGGTCTTACTTCAATGAAATTTATGCCATTCTTTATAGCTACAGGTATAGGACAGCTACCAGCTACAATAGTTTACTCTTATGTAGGTGGAATGCTTACTGGTGGAGCAAAATTATTTGTAACAGGATTAATGATATTATTTGCATTAACAGTTGCTATATATATGTTCAAGAAAATATATAACGATAAAAAAAATAAATCAAATGCATAATACTAAAGTAATAATACATTTAAAATGACACCAAGTTATATTTTTTAGCTTGGTGTTTTTATTTTTGAAAAATAACATTAAAATGAAAAAATTATAAATTTATATAAAAAATATTTAAGTATAGTGTTTAAATTGATATAATAGAATACAAGATTAAAAAGTTAGAAAATTGAGAAAGAGAAGAGGTGCTGATTATTGAATATAGTAGATAAAAGCTGCGTAGAATTTATAGAAGTTCTTTCTTCAAGAGAGCCAGTTCCTGGTGGGGGTGGCGCTGCTGCTTTTGTCGGAGCGATAGGTGTGGCACTTGGAAATATGGTGGCAAATCTTACAATAGGTAAGAAAAAATACGCAGAATATGAAGAAGAGATAAAAGAATTATTAAAAGAGGCAAAAGAAATAGAAGCAGAACTATTATCAATGGTTGATAGAGATGCAGAGTGCTTTATGCCACTATCTCAGACTTATGGTTTGCCAACATCGACAGAAGAGGAAAGAGAATATAAAACAAAAAGAATGGAAGTAGTATTAAAACAAGCTTGTGAAATACCTTATAAAGCAGCAAAAGTTTGTTTTAAGGCTATAAAAATACATGAGAATATAGTGGACAAATCTTCTAGAATAGTTATAAGTGATATAGGAGTAGGAGTTCAGTGTTTAAGAGCATGTTTACTTGGATCAAAGCTAAATGTAAAGATTAATACAAAATCTATGAAGGATAGAGAATACGCCGACAAGATTTCTAAAGAAGTAAACGAAATAGTAGAAGAAGGGATTGCTATATGTGATCAAGTCTTTGAAAGAGTAGTAGAAATTATGGAGGAATAATATGGAAACTAATGTAATAAAAGGAAAACCAGTTGCCGACAAAATAACTGAAAACCTAATAGATGAAGTTGAAAGTCTAAAGAATAAAGGAATAAATCCTAATCTTGCTATAGTTAGAGTAGGAGAAAATCCAGATGATATGTCCTATGAAAGAGGTGCTATGAATAGATGCGCTAAGATAGGAATAGATGTTAAGAATATTATTCTAAAATCAGATGTATCTGAAGAAGATTATATAAATGCTATAGAAGATTTAAACAATGATAAATCTATAAACGGTATACTTTGTTTAAGACCACTTCCTAAGCATATAGATGAAAATAGAGTAAAATATGCTATAGACGCTGAAAAAGATGTGGATTGTTTCAATCCTATAAATTCAGCTAAACTTTTTGAAGGAGATACTGGTGGATATGCTCCATGTACTCCTGAAGCAGTTATGAAGATTTTAAAACATTATAATGTGGAATTATCAGGCAAAAGAGCTGTTGTTTTAGGGAGATCTTTAATAGTTGGTAAGCCAGTATCTATGATGCTTATGGGAGAAAATGCAACTGTTACAGTGTGTCATTCTAAGACAGAAAATTTATCAGATGAGGCTAAAAAAGCCGATGTACTTATTGCAGCTATAGGTAGAGCAAAAATGGTGGATAACTCTTATGTAAAAGAAGGAGCAACAGTTATAGATGTAGGTATAAACGTAGATGAATGTGGAAATCTATGTGGAGATGTGGATACTGAGTCTGTTTTAGGAATTGCTAGTATGGTTACTCCAGTTCCAGCTGGTGTAGGATCTGTCACTACATCTGTACTTGCTGAACATGTTATAAGAGCTTGTAAAAAACAAAATAATATTTAATATATAAATTTAATAATAAAATAAAAACCTGCGTGTATTTTGCGCAGGTTGATTTTTTATAAAGACATATATAAAAAAATTAAACATATTAGAATTATTAAATAGATAAAAAATTAAAGTTAAAAAACAAAAAAATATAATTTAAAAAGGAGGTTGTAAAATATGATTATTTCGGGAAATAAACCATTTGATGAGATAAAAGAGTTTTTAAAAGATGATAAGACTGTATTTATAATCGGATGTGGAAAATGTGCGACAGTTTGTAAAAGTGGTGGAGAGGAGCAAGTTCAGGCTATGAAGCAGCTTCTCGAGCGGGAAGGTAAAGTAATAACAGGAACTACAATTTTAGATCCAGCATGCACACTTTCAAAAACTAAAAGAGATTTAGAGGAATTTATGGATATCATTCAAGACACAGACTCTATTTTATCTATGGCCTGTGGCGATGGAACGCAGACTATAGCAAAAGTTATGGAGTATAAGCCAGTTTATCCAGCAAATGACACACTGTTTATTGGTGAGGTTCAGATGTTGGGTAGATATGAAGAGGCATGTAGAGCATGTGGAGATTGTCAGCTCGCTTGGACAGGAGGAATTTGTCCAGTAACATCTTGTTCTAAAGGATTGTTAAATGGAGCATGTGGAGGGGCTGATAAAGATGGAAGATGTGAGGTAAATCCAGAATATAGCTGTGCATGGGTAAAAATATATAAAAGACTAGAAAGATTAAACCAACTTGAAAATCTATTAAAAGTCAGAGATGAAAGAGATTACTCAAAATTAAATAGAAAACGAGATATAACTATGAAGGAATTGAATGATAGGAGGAAACGCTAATGGGTAGATTAAAAGACTCGCTAGAAAGTGGGAAATTTACTGTGACATGTGAAATAGCACCTCCAAAAGGAACTGATATTTCTCATATTATGGAATGTATAGAAGTATTAAAGGGAAAAGTAGATGCTGTAAATGTGACAGATTTTCAATCTGCTGTTGTACGCTCGACATCACTTGTAACTTGTAAGATATTAAAAGATAATGGAATAGAGCCGATTTTACAGATGACAGGTAGGGATAGAAATAGAATTGCAATACAAGGAGAGCTTTTATCAGCAGGAATTTTTGGGATAGAAAATTTATTTGCTATAACGGGAGACCATACAAGCAAGGGAGATCATCCTCAAGCAAAAAATGTATTCGACCTAGATAGTATAAATATATTAAAGGCTGCTGAATATATTTCATTTGGAAGAGATATGAACCACAATGAATTAAATGGGCATCCAAAATTTTATATGGGAGCTGCTGTATCTCCTGGATTTGTTCCTATAGAAATTCAAATTATAAAAATGATAAAGAAAATAGCAGCAGGAGCAAAATTTTTCCAAACACAGGCTGTTTTTGATATAGAAACTGTTAGAGAATTTAGAAAAAGAACTAAAAATTTTGAATGTAAGGTTTTAATAGGTGTTATTCCATTAAAATCACCTGGAATGGCTAGATTTTTAAATAGAAATATTCCTGGTGTGGATGTTCCAGAAAATATAATAGAAAGAATGGAATCTGTTGGAAAAGAAAATTATAAAGAAGAAGGAATGAAAATAGCAGCAGAATTTATTAAGCAATTAAAAGAAGAAAAATTATGCGATGGCGTTCACATAATGTCTGTAGGAGCTGAAAAAAATATTCCTAAAATTTTAGAAATGGCTGGAATTGAAATATAAAAAATATTTTTAGAGAGGTGATTTTTGTGAAAGACGGTCATATACATTCACATTATTGTCCTCACGGGACAAATGATTCTTTTGAAATGTACATAGAAAATGCTATAAAAAACGGATACGATGAGATAAGTTTTACCGAGCATTTTCCATTACCAGATGGGTTTGTAGATCCATCTCCAGAACAAGATAGTACACCCTCTGTTGAAGCCTTTGAACGGTATTTAGATGAAGCTGAGGAAATGAAGCATAAATATCGGAATAGGATAAAGATAAATGTGGGTACAGAAGTAGACTATCTTGAAGGATGTGAAGAACAGATAAAAAATAATTTAGAAAAATATGGAAAGAGATTGGATGATGCTTTGCTTTCTGTACATAATATGAAGGTTTGTGGTGAATTTGTATGTATAGACTATAGCCCAGAAGAATTTAAAAGAATTGCTGATTTATCTGGAGGAGTAGATAAACTTTATGGTAAATACTATGAAACTGTTAAAAAAGCTATAGAAGCTAATTTAGGAGAGTATAAACCAAAGAGATTTGGTCATCTAAACCTAATAAGAAAATTCTGTAAGGTATTTGAATATGATTATAGCGAACAAGATATTTTAATAGATATAATGAAATCGTTAAAAGAAAAT
Organism: Peptacetobacter hiranonis; assembly: GCF_008151785.1. Taxonomy (GTDB): domain Bacteria; phylum Bacillota; class Clostridia; order Peptostreptococcales; family Peptostreptococcaceae; genus Peptacetobacter; species Peptacetobacter hiranonis. Next base: position 2,190,394 of record NZ_CP036523.1, on the reverse strand, counting down.
GGATTTGAACTTGATTTAAATGTTTCTGGAACTAGAAAGCAATATTGTGGAGAGGTATATGTTTCAGGATACTTAAAAGAATTAGCTGATAAATATGGAATAAAAACTGTTCTTGGTTCAGATTCGCATACAGCAGAAACTATAGTAAGTAGAGAAGAATATGAAAAATTTACTAAGTAATTAAATAATATTAAGAAAATAAATAGATTATAGCCGTTTCTATATTAAAAGATATTGACTAAGTTAGTTTAATAATGTAGAATATAAAGAGTATTCGGAGAAGTACTCAAGAGGCTATAAGAGGAGCCCCTGCTAAGGGTTTAGGCTGGGTAACACCGGTGCGAGGGTTCGAATCCCTCCTTCTCCGCCAGTGTAAAGACCTTTTTAAAAGGTCTTTTTTTATTGTAAAAATTAGTAATTATAAAAAAGTGAGTAGATTTTTGGTAGTCTACTCACTTTTTTATTATATTTATAGATATGTTATAAATAAAAACTTTCGGAATAATGACAAAATCTTTTTTTAAGAAAATTTATGATATACTAATAGAGTGTGTAAATTCTAAGTAAAGAAAAAATTAAACATAAATTAAAAGATAATGGTACGAGAGGTGACTTATGGACGGAAAAGGATTGAAGATATCTGATATATTTCAGAGAACGAGAAGCATAAAAAATAGGCTTATTTTGGATTCACTTATGGTCGGAATAATAACAGGTGTTGTTATAGTTGTTTATAGAATATTAGCATCAAAATTAGCTGTATTTTTTAATTATCTTTATGGATATGCGGATAAAAATATACTTATGATACCAGCGGTATTTATATTACTTGCGGCATCGGCTTTTGTAGTTGCAGAATTTGTAAAGAAAGAGCCTATGATTTCAGGAAGTGGTATACCACAGTTAGAGGGAATACTTTCAAGAAAATTAAGCATAAACCGGATGAAGGTATTATTTTATAAGTTTGTAGGGGGAGTAATCTGCTTAGGAGCAGGTCTTTCTGTGGGGAGAGAGGGTCCTTCTGTTCAGATGGGTGGATGTATAGGTGAAGAATTCTCTAAAAAAGGGAAGAAACCAGACTATGAAGAAGTGTATCTAACGACTTGTGGTGCTAGTGCAGGTCTTTCAGCAGCATTTAATGCACCTATGTCTGGTGTTATGTTTGCACTTGAGGAAGCACATAAAAACTTTTCTCCAATGATTTTATTATCAGCCATGATTGCATCACTTACTGCAGACTGCGTTGCAAAACAGTTCTTTGGAATAATACCATCTTTAAAATTTAATCAGTTAAATATAATGCCTATAAAATATTACTGGGTACTTATAATTTTAGGAATTGCAGTAGGTATAAGCGGGGTAATATTTAACAGTGGAATATTAAAAACTCAGAAAATGTTCAAAGAAAGTAAATTAAATAGATATGTAAAGATAATGATACCTTTCTTTGTTACAGGTATTATAGGTATGATTTCTCCAATACTTACAGGTGGCGGACATGAGCTTATAATGGAGCTTCAGAGCACAGATTTTATGCTTATGACATTAGTTGTATTTTTAGTGGTTAAATTTATTTTTACATTTGTATGTTTTGGTTCAGGAGTGCCAGGAGGGATATTCTTCCCACTTTTAGTACTTGGTGCACTTGTAGGAAATATAGTTGGACTTATATCAATAAGATATCTTGGAATACCTAGTATATATATAATGAACTTTGTCGTACTAGCTATGGCAGGACATTTTGCTGCAATAGTAAAGGCACCAATAACAGGTATAATACTAATTTCTGAAATGACAGGATCTCTTGCTCATCTATTACCACTTGCAATAGTTAGTGTAGTTGCGCAGTTGACAGCAGATGTATTAAAAGGAGAGCCTATATATGAAAGCCTACTTGATAGACTTCTTGCTAGAGAACACAGTGCAAACGAATATAAAGGTGCGTCTAAACAGAAAACATTGCTTGAAGTTTCAATAGATATGGATTGTATGGCAGATGGTAAAAAGATAAAAGAGATAAAATGGCCGGAAACATCTTTAATAGTTGCTGTAAATAGGGGAGAAAAGGAAATAATTCCAAAAGGTGATTTAACGCTTATACATGGCGATTTAATAACTGTAATGACTTCTCAAGATAATTCGCCATATGTACTGGAAGAGTTAAAAACAATATCTACATTGACTGTTGTCAATGAATAGATATAAAAATGAAAATATATGTTGATACTTATATATAGATAAGACTTTTGAGAAAGGAGGAGAAAAGTATGAATTTAGATAGTTTAAATGAAAACCAATTAAAGGCTGTAGAGCATATAGAGGGGCCTTGTATGGTTCTTGCAGGTCCTGGTTCTGGAAAGACAAGAGTTATAACATATAGAATTGCAAATATGGTTCTTAATAAAAATATTCCTGGAGCTAGAATTTTGGCGATAAGTTTTACTAAGGCTTCATCTATGGAAATGAAAAATAGATTAATGGCAATATCTAATGATATTAGATTATCAAAGGTGACTTGCGGTACTTTCCACTCGGTGTTCTTTAGGATGTTGAGATATTTTGAAAATCTGCAGCTAAAAAGTATAGTCGATGACAAAGAAAAAAGATATGCTATAAAGAATATAATAAAAAATCTTAAAATAGAAAATACTGATGACGATGATACAATTACTCAGATAATGACTGAGATTTCTTATATAAAAAATGAGCTAATGAATCCTTCTGATTTTAATTCTGATGTACTCACAAGAGATGATTTTACAAGAGTATACTCTATGTATGAAGGTTATAAGGAAAATGTAAGAAAAATAGATTTTGATGATATGCTTATTAGAACATATTATATGCTTAAAGAATATCCAAATAGATTGGATTTTGTAAGAAATGTGTATAAATATATACTTATAGATGAGTTTCAGGATATAAATAGAGTACAGTTTGAGATTATAAGAATGATTGCAAATCCTTTAAATAATATATTTGCTGTTGGAGATGAAGACCAGAGTATTTACGGATTTAGAGGTGCTAGACCAGATTTTCTTTTAGAATTTGAAAAGTACTTTGGAGGCACTGAGAAGATTTTTCTTGATGTAAATTATCGCTCTAAAAAAGAGATTATAGATATATCAAACAGCTTAATTAAAAACAACTTAAATAGATTTGAAAAAACTATAAAATGTGCATCTGGAGAGGGTGCATCTGTTAGGTATATAGAGCCTTATGACCCGGAAGAAGAGGCTACATTTATAGCCAAGGAAATACAGAAAAAAGTACAAGAAAACGACGATGAGTACAGTGAATATGCGGTCATATACAGGACTAATATTCAGTCGAGAGCTCTTGTAGACGTTTTTATGAATATGAGAATCCCATTTAGTGTAAAGGACTCTGTGGTAACTATATACAGTCATTGGGCAATTTGTGACATCATATCATATTTAAAATTAGCATTAGATCCTAATAGGAATATGGATTGGGAGAGAATAATAAATAGACCTCTTAGATATATTCCAAAAGTAGCTATATCAAAGGCGAAGGCGTCCAAAAACTTTATCGGATGCCTTATGTCTGAATGTGATTTAAAAAAGATACAGATTAGAACTTTAGAAGAACTAGATATAGATATGGGATATATAAAAACTTTGCAGCCTAAGTACGCAATATCATATATAAGGTCTACATTGGATTATGATAGATATATTCTGGATTATTGTCAAAATAGAAAAATTAAGCCAGCTGGAATTATAGAGATAATGAATGAATTTGAAAGCTCTGCTGTAAATTTCAAAACGATAAAAGAATTTTTAGATCATATTGAAATGATAAAGAAAAAGGCAGAAGAAAATACTCTAAATTCGCAGCAAGATGGAGTAATATTTACCACAATGCACAGTGCAAAAGGGCTTGAATTTGAAAATGTATATGTAATTGGAGCAAGTGAAGGAATTTCTCCGCATGAAAAGACATGTGATATTGAAGATGATGATAAAAAAGAATCTCAGATAGAGGAAGAAAGAAGACTTATGTATGTAGCGGTTACAAGAGCGAAGAATAATGTTTGTATAAGTTCTCCTAAAAATAGATACTCAAAAAAAATACAGGTATCTAGATTTGTAAAAGAGATGGAAGATACAAATAAAAGAGTAAAAATAAAGAAGTAAAAAAATTTTCAAAAAATTGTTGACAAAATAAAATAGTAAAAGTATAATAATAATCAACAACTGAAAGACATATAAATCCAGTGACAAAGAGAGTAGCCTATAATGGATTTCCAGCGAGTCGGAGTTTGGTGTGAGTCCGATAATGAAGTATAGAGTGAAGAGAACTTTTGAGGAGAATTCCAGAAATAATAGTATGGAATTAGGTCGCCCGCCTTAAGGGTTTGAGAGGGTAGGTAGAAATACTTATCAATAAGAGTGGTAACGCGGTTAATTCGTCTCTTAGTCTTCGGACTAAGAGATTTTTTTATTCCTAAATTCGAAAGACTAAAAAGAATTCACTAATTACTACATAGTATTTAAACCTATCAATAAGAGTGGTAACGCGGTTAATTCGTCTCTTAGCTAAGTAAAATTAGCTAGGGGACTTTTTTATTACTCAAAACTGGACAGTTGTATCTGAACTACCAATTCAGATTGGCGACAAACTACCAAAATACCAAAAAACTAAAAAACAAAAAAAGGAAAATTTAAAAAAAGGAGTGGTTTCATATGAAAATGAAAAAATTAATCAGCTTAGGAATGGCAATGGTATTATCTTTAGGCTTAGTAGCCTGCAGTGGAGGAGAAGATAAAGAAGCTTCAACTTCATCAACATCAGACAAATTAGAACAGGTAAAAGAAAGTGGAAAATTAGTTGTAGGTATATACCCAGACTACCCACCATTTGAGTTCCACTCAACAGCTAATGGATCAGATGAAATAGCAGGAGTTGATAAAGATCTAGGAGAAGCAATCGCTAAAGAGTTAGGTGTAGAGGCAGAATTCAAAGAAATAACATTTGATGGACTTATAGGAGCATTAAAAGCAGATAAAATTGATATCATACTTTCAGGAATGTCTCCAACACCAGAACGTGATAAAAGCGTAGACTTTACAGATTTATACTACACTGGTAAAAACATAGTAGCAGTTAAAGAAGGAGAAGAAGATAAAATAAAATCAGTAGATGAATTAAAAAATCTTAAGATAGCAGTTCAGAAAGGTTCAATACAGGAAGCATATGTAACAAAACTTGGATGTACTTCTATAAAATCTCTTGAAGCTATACCAGATGTTATGACAGAACTTAAAAATGGAAATGTAGATGCAGTAGTAGTAAATGATACAGTTGGTATATTAAACATGCAGGAAATGGGTGGACTTGTTCAGGCTAACTTAGAACTTCCAAATGGGGATTCTGAAGAAGGTATGGCAGCAGCTATAAAACAGGACGACAACAACAAAGCTTTCTTAGAAGCAGTAAACAAAGCAGTAAACAACTTCAAATCTAATGAGTTTGAAAAATCATTAAAAGAAAATACAGATTTAGCAACAAAAGAAAATAAATAGTAACATATAAAAGCTGATTTTAAATAATAACTAAAATAAAAAAATAATAAAAAAATTTATAACATGAAGGAGAGTAATTAAAATGAAAATGAAAAAATTAGTAAGTTTAGGAATGGCAATGGTATTATCTTTAGGTTTAGTAGCTTGTGGCAACGGAGGAGGAGAAGAATCTTCTGAAGCAGCAGATAAACTAGACGCAGTAAAAGAAAGTGGTAAATTAGTAGTAGCTATGTCAGCTGACTATCCACCATTTGAATTCCATTCAACAAAAGGTGGAGAGGATAAAGTAGTAGGTGTAGATGCAGACTTAGCAAAAGCTATAGCTAAAGAAATAGGTGTAGACGTAGAATTTAAAGAAATGACATTTGATGGATTAGTAGGAGCTTTAAAAGCAGATAAAGTTGATATGGTAATATCAGGAATGTCTCCAACAGAAGAAAGAAAGAAAAATGTAGATTTCTCAGAAGTATACTATACTGGTAAAAACGTACTTGTAGTAAGAGAAGGAGAAGAAGATAAAATAACTTCTGAAGATCAGGTTAAATCAATGAAAGTAGCAACTCAGAAAGGTTCTATACAGGAAACATACGCTAATAAAATAGGATGTACAGGATTAAAATCTCTTGAATCAGTGCCAGATTTAATGATGGAACTTAAAAATGGAAATGTAGATGCAGTAATAGTTAATGATACAGTTGGTTTAATAAATGTAAATCAGATAGATGGTATAGCATTATCTAGCTTCAACTTACCAGAAGGTGACGCAGAAGAAAGTATGGCTATAGCAGTTAAAAAAGGAAACAACACAGCATACTTAGAAGCAATAAACAAAGCAGTAAAAGATTTCGTAGCTAACGATCTTCAGAAATCATTAGAAGATAACTCAGCTTTAGCTGCTCAGGAATAATAAGAAATAAATACGATAAAGAATAAGAATTCTTTTGTAAGGGGATAGGAGAGATATAACATGAGTTTTGATTTTGTAGGACCATATTTACCAACCTTTATGAAATCGACACTAACAACTATAGAAATATCATTTATAGCATTATTCTTCGGTTTTATAATAGGGCTTATACTTTGCTTAGCTAAAATGTCAAAAAACGGCATATTCAAAGCATTATCAACAATATATATAGAAGTAATTCGTGATACACCACTTTTAGTACAGTTATCAATCATATATTACGGACTTCCACAGATAGGAATTAATTTCCCAAGTTTATTTGGAATACCAAGTGACTTTATAGCAGGTGCTTTTGCATTATCTATAAACTCTGGTGCATATGTAGCAGAGATAATGAGATCTGGAATACAGTCAGTAGATAAAGGTCAGATGGAAGCAAGTAGATCTTTAGGACTTAGCTACTGGGCAACTATGAGACATGTAATAGTTCCTCAGGCAGTTAAAAATATACTTCCATCATTAGCGAATGAATTTGTTTCATTAGTAAAAGAATCAGCAATACTATCATTCATAGGAGTAATCGACATAATGTTTACTGCTAATACAGTTAAAAATGCTACATACGATAGTTTTGGCCCATATCTATTCGCAGCGGCAATCTACTTCGTATTAACATTTACTCTATCAAAACTAGTTGGCCTTCTTGAAAAGAAGATGGCAGCATCAAATTAATTATAGATAAAGGAAAGTGAGAATTATGATTACGATAAAAGATTTACATAAATCTTTTGGTGACCACGAGGTACTAAAAGGTATAGATTTAGAAATTGAAAAAGGTGAAATACTAGTTATAATAGGTCCATCAGGATCTGGTAAAAGTACAATATTAAGATGTATGAACCTTTTAGAAACTCCTACATCAGGGGATATAATATTTGAAGGAAAAAGCTTAGTAGATAAAAATACAAATATAGATGAAGTAAGACAGAACATAGGAATGGTGTTCCAGCACTTCAATCTTTTCCCACACAAAACAATACTAGAAAATGTAACTCTAGCTCCTATAACTCTTAAAAAAATGAGCAAAGAAGAAGCGGAAAAGAAAGCAGAAGTTCTTTTAAAAAGAGTTGGACTTTACGATAAAAAGGATACTTATCCAGCACAGTTATCAGGTGGTCAGAAACAGAGAATTGCTATAGCAAGAGCACTTGCTATGGAACCAGATATGATGTTATTTGACGAACCTACATCAGCACTTGACCCAGAAATGGTTAAAGAAGTTCTTGAAGTTATAAAAGAACTAGCACAGGATGGTATGACAATGGCAATAGTAACTCACGAAATGGGATTTGCTAAAGAAGTAGCGGATAGAGTTATATTTGTAGATGAAGGAAAAATAATAGAAGATAATACTCCAGAAGAGGTATTTAATAACCCAACACATGAAAGAACAAAAGAGTTCTTTGCAAAAGTATTATCTTAATGATTAGCTAATTACTCTCTTGAGTTAATTATATAAAATCAGCATGGAAGGACAGTATTAATTATACTGTCTTTCTTTTTTTTGTATATACCTAAAAAAATAGTGATAATTTATTATAAATATAAAATAATTATAAAAATTAATAAAAGAAAAAGTAATTGTCAAGATGAAAAAATAAGTATAGAAAAAAACATTAGGTAAACGATTTCTGATAAATAAAACCTATTATACAAAGTATTAAAAATGTGATAATCTCTTATATGGAAATTGAAGTTTTTATGAATTTTATCAATGGATAAAATTATAAGAATATTCGATAAAAAAATTTCGGAGGGTGTATCATGAAAGTAAAGAAACTTTTAGCAATCGCATTAGCAGGTGTTCTAATGTTAGGAACTGTAGCATGTTCAAGTAAATCAGGTGAAGAAGCAAGTGGAGATGCAGCTGAAAAAACTAAAGTTGTAATAGGAACTTCAGCACAGTATCCACCATGGGCATTCCAGAAAGACGACGAGCTTACAGGATTTGAAATGGATGTATGGAACGAAATAGCAAAAAGAAACAACTATGAATTAGAGTACAAATTAGGACAGTTCTCTGGACTAGTAGGTATGCTTGATGCTGGAGAAATAGACACTGTAGCACATCAGATGTCAATAACTCCAGAAAGAGAAGAAAAATACAACTTCTCAGAACCATACGCATACAGCTACTATGATTTATTCGTTAAAGAAGATAGTCCATTCCAGACTAAAGAAGATTTAAAAGGTAAAAAAGTTGGTTGCTGGCTAGGAGGAAATGGAGAAGCTACTCTTAGAGCTATGAACGATGAGCATCAGTTAGGATTCGATATAGTAACATATGATGGTGTTCCAATGGAAGATGAAGTTAACTTAGGTAGAATAGATGCTTTATGGCAGGGAGAAATAAAAACTAAAACTACTGTAGAAGAAAAACAGCTTCCAATACGTCAGTTAAATGAAAAATTAACTTATGAAGTAAATGCTTATCCATTCAGAAAAGATGAACAGGGTGAAAAACTTGCTAAAGAAGTAGGTGCAACTCTTAAAGAAATGAGAGAAGACGGAACTCTTAAGAAATTATCTGAAAAATGGTTTGAAATAGACACAACTGAACCTCAGAAATAAAAAATAATAGATTTTAAAATCAATAGACTACGCATTCTGCGTGGTCTATTGACGATTATAGAGAAAAATAGTAAAGTTTAAAAAAACTAAAAGGAGGGAAAATTTTTGAGTTTTGATTTTGAATTTATGGTAGGTTTAATACCGACTATGTTAAAATATGGCGGAGTAACATTAAAACTGTCTGTTTTAGCTATAATATTTGGTCTAATTTTAGCTTTTATAATAGCAATAGTGATAGATGCCAAAGTTCCTATATTAAATAAGGTGTTTAAGGTATACATATCATTCTTTAGAGGAACACCTCTTATGTCGCAGCTTTTCTGCTTCTATTTTGGGGTATTACCTCTTTTAAATCACGATACAATGTTGAGAATAAGTTCATTTTATGCAGCACTTATAATCTTAAGTTTAGCAAGTTCTGCTTATATGGCGGAATCTCTTAGAGCAGCGATAACATCTATACATAAAGGACAGATGGAGGCATCACAGTCTATAGGTATGACATATATGCAATCAATGTATCATATAATACTTCCACAGGCTATAAGAGTAGCTATACCAACTCTTTTCAGTAGTTTTATAAATATAGTAAAAGATACATCATTAGTATTTGCTATAGGTGTAAAGGAAATGATGGCTCAGGCACAGCTTGAAGGATCATCAAGCTATAAATATTTAGAGGCGTTTGTATGTGTGCTTCTTATATACTGGATGATAACATCTATAATGACATTCGTTCAGTCTAGATTAGAAAAGAAAATGGGAAAAATGGTCGGTGATAAATAGTGATAGAGATAAAAAATATACATAAGAAATTTGGAAAAAATGAAGTCTTAAAAGGTATAGATTTAGATGTTAAAAAGGGTGAGGTTATAAGTATAATAGGACCTTCTGGTACAGGTAAATCTACATTTTTAAGATGTATAAACTGTCTTGAGAATGCAGATAATGGGTCTATAAAAATGGACGAAAAAGAAGTTGAATTAAGACATATAAAAAAGTCAGATAAACTTTGGCTTAGAAGAAATACTGCGATGGTATTCCAGGGATTTTATTTATTTAACAACAAAACAGTATTAAGAAATATAACTATAGGACTTACTGTTGTTAAAAAAATGAGTCAGAAAGAAGCAGATGAAAAGGGATTAGAAATTTTAAAACAGATAGGATTATTAGATAAAAAGGATGAATATCCATCAAGTTTATCTGGTGGTCAGCAGCAGAGGGTTGCTATAGGTAGAGCACTTGCATTAGATCCAAAGGTTTTATTATTTGACGAACCTACATCAGCACTAGATCCAGAGCTTGTAAATGAGGTTTTAATGTTGATAAAAGACCTTGCTAAACAGCACAAAACAATGATAATTGTAACTCATGAAATAAGTTTTGCTAGAAATGTTTCTGATAAAGTTTGTTTTATGGATGGTGGAAAAATAGTAGAAATGGGAAATGCAAAGGATGTTATAGATAATCCACAGAATGAAAGAACTAAAAAATTCTTAAATGTATTAAAAAATAGAGATGAATTAATATAATTAAAAATTTAAAAATAGGCATGAAAAAAGGAACTCGGGGTAAGTTCCTTTTTTCTTGTGCGAAAACTTCCGTAATTTTCACACTAAATTCAATAAACATAAAATATATCCCTTTGAAAGGGTACTGGGAATAGATATATTAACTAACTGGGGTTACCAGGGGGATAACCTTAATTAAATTTTAACAAAAAATCATTAAAAAATCAATGAATATTTATTATAAAGTTAAATAAATATAAATTTGTCAATTATAGTAAGAAAAATTTAATATTGTATTTATCTATAGATGATAAAATCAAAATAGTATATTTTTATAATAATGTATACAAGATTAACGTTTTCTTGCATAAAAATTAAAAAATAGATTTAAATGTTGAAATTTAAACAAATTTAGTGTGAAGAAAATAAAAAGTTAGATAATGAAATAATAAATTTATCTATAACAATATATTATTACAGTCTGTGTTAAAATAAGAAAAATATAAAAAATAATGTTAAAAAAATAACCTATAAAAATGAATTTAAGTAGAATCTATTTTATTGATTTTGAAAAACAAAATTCAAATATGAAATTAACAAATATTGTAATTTTATATTTTAAAAAGTGAAAATATGGTATAATAAAATGATATATGTTTAAATACTTTTTAAGCGAGGAAAGGTGTTATTAATGGGAATATATTTAGATAATAGTGCTACTACAAAACCGTATCAGGAAGTAGTGGATAGTATGGTTAAATCACTTACAGAAGACTACGAAAATCCATCTGCAGCACACAGAATGGGTATGAAAATAGAAAAAAATATAAAAGAAATAAGAAGAAACATAGCTAAGACTCTTGGTGCTAAGGAAAAAGAGATAATATTTACATCAGGTGGTACAGAATGTAACAATAGTATAATTAGAAGTTGTGCTAATCTCAATAAACAGAGAGGAAAACATATAATATCTACTTCAATAGAGCATCCATCTGTTTTAAATACCTTAGAGGACTTAGAAAAAGACGGATTTGAAGTTACATATCTTCCTGTAAATTCTGAAGGAAAGATATGTGTAGAGGATTTGGAAAAAAATCTTAGAGAAGATACTATTTTAGTGAGTGTTATGTTTGTAAATAACGAGGTAGGAAGTATTCAGCCGATAAAAGAAATAGGTAATCTTTTAAAAAATAGAAAGAACAAAGTATTTTTCCATGTAGATGCAGTTCAAGGATATGGAAAAGTAGATTTTAGACCATCTAGATACAATATAGATTTTATGAGTGTCAGTGCCCATAAAATACATGGTCCAAAGGGAATAGGATTTATGTATATAAAAGATGGAATTAATTTTAAACCACTGATGACTGGTGGAGGTCAGGAAAGTAATTTAAGATCAGGAACTGAGAATGTTCCAGGAATATACGGCATAGGAGCTGCAATATCTAAGTTATTTTTAGATTTAAATGGCTCTATAGAAAAAATGAATTCTTTAAAAAATCTTTTAAAAGAAGAAATATCAAAGAATATTGATGGAATAAAGGTAAATTCTCCAAAAGATGGGGTTTGTCATATATTAAATGTATCTTTTGAAGATGTAAGAGGAGAAGTACTTTTACATTATCTTGAACAGAAAGAGGTATATGTTTCTACAGGTTCTGCTTGTTCATCAAAGAAAAAGGGAAGTCATGTACTAAATGCTATGGGACTTACACCAGATGAGATAGAAGGAGCAATAAGATTTAGTTTATCTGATATGAATACAGAAGAAGAAATAGTTAAGGCTGTAGAGATATTAAAAGACTCTGTTGAAGACTTAAGAAAGATAATAAGAATAAGAAGATAATAAAAAACAAAGGTTAGAGAAAATATAAAAAATAATTGAAAAGAGGTGCCGATTTGTACAATATATTAATAGTTAAATACGGAGAAATAGGAGTAAAAGGAAAAAATAGATACCTTTTCGAAAATAAGCTTATAAAAAATATAAAAAATATGCTTAAACCACTAGGTGAATATAATGTTTACAAAGAATATGGAAGAATATACGTTGATGTAAATGACGACAATTACGAAGAAGTAATGGAAGAAGTTAGAAAAGTATTTGGTATAGTTGGAGTTTGTCCAGGGATAAAGGCTGAAAAAGACTACGATGTACTAAAAGAAACTGCATTAAAATTAATAGAACAGAAGATAGAAGAAGGTGCTAAGACTTTCAAAGTTGAATCAAGAAGAGGAGATAAATCTCTTCCACTTACATCTCAGGAAATGAGTATAGATATCGGTGGATATATACTTTCTAATGTTAAAGACAGAATAAAAGTTGATGTTAGAAATCCAGAAGTTAAGGTTAGATGTGAATATAGAGAGTTAAATACTATGGTTTATACAGACTCTGTACCAGGTTATGGTGGATTACCAATGGGAACTGCAGGTAAAGCTATGTCACTTCTTTCAGGTGGTATAGATAGTCCAGTAGCTACTTGGATGGTTGCCAAGAGAGGTATGGATATAGAATGTATCCACTTCCACACATACCCATTCACTAGTGAAAGATCTAGAGAAAAAGTATTAGACTTAGCGAGAACTCTTTCAAGATACTGTGGACCAATAAAAGTACATTGCTGCAATATACTTGAAATAGAAAAAGAAATAACTGAAAAATTAAATAGAGAAGAGACTACTATACATTCAAGAAGATTTATGATGATGATAACTCAGAGATTAGCAGAGCAGAGACATTGTCAGGCTATAGTTACAGGTGAAAGTATAGGACAGGTTGCATCTCAGACTATATATGGATTAACTTGTACTAATGCAGTTTGTAGCTTACCTGTGTTTAGACCACTTATAGCTATGGATAAATCTGATATAATTGATATAGCTCAGGAAATAGGTACTTATGACCTATCTATAGTTCCAGAAGAGGATTGCTGTAGTGTATTTGCTCCTAAGAAACCTATAACTAAACCTAAATTAGAAAGAATAGAAAAATCAGAAGAAAAACTAGATATAGAAGCACTTATAGAAGGTGCTATGGCAACTATTGAAACAATAGTTTGTGAAGTAGAATAATTAAAAATCTAATAAAGTATAATAAAAAAGCTCCCTTTTGGGAGCTTTTTATATTATTTAAAAGAAACTAAATCCTTAACCTCTAATCTTTCTGGAGCAGCTTTAGCTTCACCATCTCTGTATCCAACAGCTATAAGTGCCATTACATTTTCTTCTTCTGGAATTTCGCATATTTCTTTAACTTTTTTATCGTCAAATATTCCAAGAACAACACTTCCAACACCTTCATTGTAAGCAGATAAGCAGAATGTCTGACAGGCTATACCTGCATCAAATACTTCCCAACGGTCTTCTTTAGAAGTAGAGAAGCTACCATCTTCTTCGTATCCGCTTTTTTTACCTACAGCAGTAAGTACTACTAGAGCTGGAGCTCTTTTTATTGTTTTTTCGTTAAATACAAAGTTCATAACAGCTTCTTCAGCTACTTTAGTTTTTATATCAGTATCTTCTATTATATGATATCTTGCAGTCTGAGAATTTTTCCATGATGGAGCAAATCTAGCTAATTCAATTATTTTTTCAAAAGTTTCATGAGAAATCTTTTCTTCAGTAAATTTTCTAACGCTTCTTCTTTCTTTTACACAGTTTTCAAAGTTCATATAAATATCCCCTCTCTATTTTAAATACAAAATTATTTATTTCTAACTATAATTATATTATAATTTTTGGATAAAAACTATTATTATAGATATAAAAAATCCCCAACCAAAAGTAGATTGGGGATTAAAATTAATCAAATTTGTTATATACTTCAACACCATATTTTTCAATGATGTCTTTAGCTCTTTTTACATCTTCGTCCTCAGCCTGAGGAACTCCTTCAAGAGGATATTTAAGTCCAAGCTCTTCCCATTTATGAACACCTAAAGTGTGGTAAGGAAGTATTTCAAAACGGTCTACATTGTTTAGAGTAGATACGAATTCACCCATTTTGTTTAGATTTTCTTCTGAATCTGTAACCCCAGGAACAAGAACGTGTCTTATCCAAACTGGTATATTTTTTTCATCAAGATATTTAGCAAATTCTATAGCAGAATTTATATCGATTCCAGCAAGTGATTTTGCATCTTCAGGAATCAGATGTTTTAGATCTAAAAGAACTGTATCAGTTAGCTCTAATATATGTGCTATATCAGTTGCTTTAGTGCATCCTGATGTATCTAAACAAGTATTTAATCCGTTTTTCTTTGCTTCTTTAAATAATTCATATAAGAATTCAGGCTGTGCAGTAGCTTCACCACCAGAGGCAGTAAGTCCACCACCAGAAAACTCCATATAAGTTTTATATTTTAAAGCATCTTGAACTACTTCTTCAGCTGTCTTTTCAGTACCGCCATTTTTATTCCATGTATCTCTATTATGACAGTATTTACATCTTAAAGGGCAACCCTGTAAAAAGACTATATATCTTATTCCGGGACCATCTACGGTCCCGAAAGTTTCTATTGAATGTATTCTACCTTTTACCATTTAAACCAAGCCTTTCTGCCAATCAGAAAGGATAAGTTGTTTCTGATTAAGCCATTTTGTTGTGGAATGTTCTGTTTATAACGTCTAACTGCTGTTCTCTAGTTAATTTTATGAAGTTAACTGCGTATCCAGAAACCCTAACTGTTAACTGTGGGTATTTTTCTGGGTGTTCCATAGCATCTTCAAGAGTAGCTCTGTCAAATACGTTAACATTTAGGTGATGAGCTCTCTGAGCAAAGTATCCATCTAACATAGCTGAAAGGTTAGTTACTCTTTCGTCCATGTCTTTACCTAAAGATTTTGGTACTATTGAGAATGTATTTGATATACCATCCTGAGAATATTCGTATGGAAGTTTAGCAACTGAAGCTAGAGAAGCTAAAGCACCGCTGTTATCTCTTCCGTGCATTGGGTTAGCACCTGGAGCAAATGGTTCACCAGCTCTTCTTCCGTCTGGAGTGTTACCAGTTTTCTTACCGTAAACAACGTTTGAAGTTATTGTTAATATTGACTGAGTTGGGTAAGAGTTTCTGTAAGTTTTGTTTTTCTTTATTTTTTCCATAACGTCTTTAACTATGAATACAGCTATTTCATCGGCTCTATCATCGTTGTTTCCGTATTTTGGATAATCTCCTTCAACTTCGAAGTCAACTGCTATTCCGTCTTCGTTTCTTATAGTTTTAACTTTAGCGTATTTTATAGCTGATAATGAGTCAACACAAACTGATAAACCAGCCATACCACAAGCCATAGTTCTAAATACATCTCTATCATGAAGAGCCATTTCTAGTGCTTCATAAGAGTATTTATCGTGCATGTAATGTATAACATTTAATGTATTTACATATAATTTTGCTAACCAATCAGTGAATAAATCGAATTTAGACATTACTTCATCGTAATCTAAGTATTCAGAAGTTATTGGTTCGAATTTAGGTCCTACCTGAGCACCTGATTTTTCATCAACCCCACCATTTATAGCGTAAAGTAGAGTTTTAGCTACGTTAACTCTTGCTCCGAAGAACTGCATCTGTTTACCTATTCTCATTGCAGATACACAACAAGCTATACCGTAATCATCTCCCCAGTATTCTCTCATTAAGTCATCATTTTCGTACTGTATTGAACTAGTGTCTATAGATACTTTTGAGCAGAAATCTTTGAATCCCTGAGGAAGTCTAGTAGACCAAAGTACTGTTAAGTTTGGTTCTGGTGATGGTCCAAGAGTGTAAAGAGTGTTAAGAACTCTGAATGAGTTTTTAGTTACTAATGTTCTACCATCTATTCCCATACCACCTATTGATTCAGTTACCCAAGTTGGGTCTCCTGAGAATAATTCATTGTATTCTGGAGTTCTAAGGAATCTAACCATTCTTAATTTCATAACGAAATGGTCCATTAATTCCTGTATTTCTTCTTCTGTTATTGTTCCAGCTTTTAAATCTCTTTCGAAGTATATGTCAAGGAAAGTAGATGTTCTACCTAATGACATTGCTGCACCGTTCTGATCTTTAACTGCTGCAAGATATCCGAAGTATAACCACTGAACAGCTTCTTTTGAGTTTTCAGCTGGTCTAGATATATCGAATCCGTAGCTTTCACCCATTCTTTTTAATGCTTCTAAAGCGTTTATCTGTTCAGATATTTCTTCTCTTAATCTTATTGTATCTTCATCTATTGTTGATAGCTCTAAAGAATCTTTCTGAGCCATTTTGTCTTCTATTAATTTGTCTACACCGTAAAGAGCAACTCTTCTGTAGTCTCCTATTATTCTACCTCTTCCGTAAGCATCTGGAAGACCAGTTATTATACCAGATTTTCTGCATGCTCTCATTTCTTTAGTATAAGCATCGAAAACACCCTGGTTGTGAGTTTTTCTGTATTTAGTGAATATTTCAGATACTTCTGGATCTAATTCGTATCCGTAAGCTTTACAAGAATTTTCTACCATTCTTATACCACCATAAGGCATAATAGCTCTTTTTAGAGGAGCATCTGTCTGAAGTCCTACTATCTGTTCTAATTCTTTGTCTATATATCCTGGTTTGTAAGCGTCTATTGCTGTTATAGTTTTAGTGTCAACATCAAGTGTTCCACCATTTTCTATTTCTTTTTTGCAAAGTTCAGCAACTTCATCCCATAATTTTTTAGTTCTTTCTGATTCTCCTGCTAAGAAAGAAGCATCTCCTTCATAAGGAGTGTAGTTTAACTGTATAAAGTTTCTAACGTCTATTTCTTTATTCCAGTTTCCAGTTTTAAAACCATTCCAAGCTGTAGTCATTTGGTTACCTCCGTAATAAAAAATTTATATAAAAAATAAAATAATCTGCAATTGTTATATTACCACAAATTTTACATATTGTATACACGAAAAAGCAAATATTTTTATACATTTTTTGAAAAATGTTTACATTGTATATAGAAAAAAGTAATACACATAGTAAAAACATACATAATTTCAGAAAAATCTGATTATAGTTGTAAAAAATAAAAAAAGTATAAAAATAAAATTATGTATATTGAATATAAATTTTATTTAGTAATAATAACAGTGATTATGATATACCCATATAAAAAATAAGTTAAACATAAATAAATATAAATGATAAAATATATCAGATAAAAATATATTATAGATGATTAAAAAAATAAAAATAGTGTCATAAAAATAATAAAAAAATAATGTTCGATACATTATGAACTATAAAAGAAACGTTTTTTCTAGGTTGTTGAAAGTGTTAGGAGAAAGTTTATTTTAATGTTTTAGGTTTACATAAGTTCTGTAAGGGTATATAATAGAAAAGTTAGTATTTAGATTAGAGACGGAAAGGAATTATTTATGGAAATAAAAAGATTTGAAGATTTAGACATAAATCAGAATATAAAGAAAGCAATAGCTGAAATGGGATTTGAAGAGCCATCTCCAATACAGGCAAAATCAATACCAGTAATATTAGAAGGAAAGGACGTCATAGGACAGGCTCAGACAGGTACAGGGAAAACAGCTGCGTTTTCAATACCAATACTTGAGAAGATAGACCCAAATGACAGATCACTTCAGGCTATAGTACTTTGTCCTACAAGAGAGCTTGCTATACAGGTATCTCAGGAAATAAGAAAGCTTGCAAAATACATGCAGGGAATAAAAACTCTTCCTATATATGGAGGACAGCCTATAGATAGACAGATAAAGGCTTTAAAAGGCGGTGTACAGGTTATAATAGGTACTCCAGGACGTACTATTGACCATATAAAAAGAAAAACAATAAAGCCAGGAAATGTTAAGATGGTTGTACTTGATGAAGCGGATGAAATGCTAGACATGGGATTCAGAGAAGATATAGAAACAATTCTTGAAAATGTTCCAGAAGAAAGACAGACTACATTCTTCTCAGCAACTATGCCAAAAGCAATACTTGAGCTTACTAAAAAATATCAGAACGAACCAGAACATATAAAAGTTGTTAGAAAAGAATTAACTGTTGAAAATATAAAACAGTACTATATAGAAACAAGAGCATCTAATAAGATAGAAGTTTTATCAAGATTAATAGATGTATATAATCCAAAGCTTTCTGTAGTTTTCTGTAATACAAAAAAAGGTGCGGACGAACTTGTCGGTGAATTACAGGGTAGAGGATATTTTGCAGATGCATTACATGGAGATTTAAAACAGGTACAGAGAGATATCGTAATGGATAAATTCAGAAACGGTACTATAGATATACTAGTTGCTACAGATGTTGCAGCTAGAGGTATAGATGTTGATGACGTTGAGTGTGTATTCAACTTTGATCTTCCACAGGATGAAGAGTACTACGTTCATAGGATAGGTAGAACAGGTAGAGCAGGTAGAGAAGGTCTTTCATTCTCATTTGTTTACGGAAGAGATATGAGAAAAATGAAAGATATAGAAAGATATACTAAATCAAAACTTGAAAAACATCCAATACCTACAGTAGGAGATGTTGAAGAGAAAAAAGTTGGAGCATTCTTTGAAGAAGTTAAGAGAGTTGCCAACGAAGGAAAACTTTCTAAACAGATACAGTGGTTAGAAAACTTCTGTGAAAATGAAGATGTTGACTATTCAATGGTAGATATAGCTGCAGCCCTTCTTAAATTAGCTATGGGTGAAGAAGAAAAAGAAGAAATAATAGAAGAAAAACCTAAGAAAAATAGAAGAAAAGAAGAATCTTCTGGTGCGAAAGAAGGTATGGTTAGACTATTCATCAATGTTGGTAAGAAACAGAGAGTACAGGCTAAAGACATACTTGGTGCAATAGCTGGTGAAGCAGGAATACCAGGAAAAACAATAGGAACAATAGATATATATGATAAATTTACATTTGTTGAAGTTCCTAAGAAAAAAGCAAAAACTGTAATCGAAAAAATGAAAAATAAAAAAATAAAAGGGAACAAATTAAACATAGAAAAAGCTAATAAAAAGAAAAAATAATTAGCAATTAAAAAAATAATAAAATAAAAAATAAAAACAAAAAAACTTATATCAAATATTAACATTAAAAAAGCTGTTGCAAATCGTGCAACAGCTTTTTATA
Source organism: Peptacetobacter hiranonis (assembly GCF_008151785.1). GTDB lineage: Bacteria > Bacillota > Clostridia > Peptostreptococcales > Peptostreptococcaceae > Peptacetobacter > Peptacetobacter hiranonis. Next base: position 2,170,689 of record NZ_CP036523.1, on the reverse strand, counting down.
TTTATTTAGTTTTTAAAATTAGTTACCTTCTGCGCCAGTATCAACATTATTACCACCATTATCAGGAGCATTATTTCCTCCGTTGTTATTGTTGGCATTATTATCACCAGTATTATTATCAGAAGGAGTATTATTGTTATTGTTGTTGTTATCACTATTTCCAGCGTTTCCGTTATTTCCTCCGCTAGAGTTTCCACCAGTATTACCACTTGTATTATTCTGGTTTTCTGCAGCAGTATCTTCTTTCTTTTCTGTAGAAGGAGCTGTAGTTACTCTGGTTGCGCTAGTTCCGTCTATAAAAGCAGCATTAGATCCAGATGAAGAAGTTCCTCCATCATGAAGATTTATCTTAGTGAAATAGATACCTTCAGGTTTATCAAAATCTTTTTTCTCTAAGTTCTGGTGAACTCTAGTCATTATATTTTTCCAAAGTAGAAGAGAAGAAGTACTTCCTCCACCGATATTTCTAGTTTTAACTATTTTACCTTCAGCATCTCTTACACCAGCATCATCGGCAATATATGTAGCACCAACATAGTATGGTGTATATCCTACAAACCAAGCTTCTTTAGAACTGTTTGTTGTACCTGTTTTACCAGCTACAGGCATTTCATTAGGAAGTGATGCTTTTTTAGCAGTACCTTCAGTTATAACAGCTTTTAACATATCAGTCATAACATAAGCAACCTGAGGATCAACAACTCTTTTCTTTTCTGGGTTGCTATCTACAATTGACTGATGATCAAATGTTTCTATACTAGTAAATATTGTAGGTTCTATATACTGACCTCCATTTGCTAGTGCTCCATAAGCAGTTGCCATTTCAAGTGGAGATATACCATAAGTTAAACCTCCAAGTGTAAGGGCAGGGAAACGTCTATCAGTATTATTAGAATCTTTAGTAGCTTTATTATCTGCAAGTGATGTTACACCAAAGTTTTTAAGATAGTCTATCATAACATCGACACAGTCTTCATAAGAATCACCAAGTAGCTCAGCAACCTTAACTGCAACTGTATTTGAAGATTTAGCAAGACCTAATCTTAAACTCATAGACCCACCACCAGCAGTAGTAGTTTTTGGATTCCATTTTCTATTTTCTTCAAATCTATATCCACCTCTAGCGTCACTAAAAGCAGTTGCCTGTGTAATAGACATAGTATCTATTGCAGGAGTGTAGATTGCAAGAGGTTTTATAGTAGAACCAGGCTGTCTAGGTGTGATTGCTCTATTAAGAGTTTTTCTACCAGAGATATTTCTACCACCTACAAGCCCTTTTATCTGACCATTTCTATAGTCGATTATTACTGTAGCTGACTGAGGCTGAAGTACTCCATCAGGACCTAAAACATTTCCTGGGAAGTTATTAGTATTTTTGTATTCAGCTTCAATAGCTTCCTGTATTTTAGGGTCTATAGTAGTATTAACTATAAGACCACCATTGTAGTACATATTTTCAGCTTCTTCTCTAGTATTACCTTGATCTACAAGTGCTGAAATAACTTTACTTTCTATTAAGTCCTCTACAGAGTTAGAAACTTTATTAGATTCTTCAGGTAGTTTTATAACTATTTCTTCAGCTAAAGCTTCTGTATACTCTTTCTGAGTGATGTATCCTAATTCTTTCATCTTGCCAAGTACAGTTTCTTGTCTTTCTTTAGCATCAGGATTGTTTACGGCTTTTCTTATAACTATAGAACCAGTTTTTGCCTGTTTATAAGTTCCTTCGTTTATAAGCCCCCATTCATATAGTTTATCAACCATTTTTAACTCAGTTTCAGTTGGCTCATCTAAATCATCGTCCTCAGTATTCACAAAAGTAAGTATACGATGGTCTAAATCTTCTTTTGTTTCAGATCCGTCTAATTTAGCACTTTTGTATGCTGAGTATTTTGAAGGGTTTTTAGTTGAACCAGCAAGAAGAGCAGATTCAGCTAAAGTAAGGTCTTTTGCAGACTTATCAAAATATCCTCTAGCTCCAGCCTCGGCACCAGATAGACCTTTACCAACGAAGAAGTTATTTAGATATAATTCAAGAATATCGTCTTTTTTAAGCTTTTTATCCATTTCTACGGCATAGTAGATATCTTTTATTTTACGAGACATTGTCTGTTCTGAGCTTGTTAAAAGCATTTTTGATACCTGCATAGGTATAGTAGAACCACCCTGTCTTTTACCAAATAATCTCATAACAACAGATCTTGCTAAACCTTTAGGGTCGAATCCACCATGTTGATAGAAACGCTCATCTTCTATGGATACTATGGCCTTTTTAAGATAAGGTGACATCTGTGACAGTGGCACCGGAGTCTTATTATTTGCACTAGGTGCAGTAGACATTTTTTCTCCATTTGAATATAGAAGTGTAGTAGTTACATAAGTTCTTTTGTTTAAATCGGCAAGTGTAACAGGTTTGACATCTCTAAGTGATGAGAATACTAACCCACCAGCAGCTGCACCCAATACAACAAATAGAACTAGGCATGTCATACCGAACACCTTTACCTTAGAAACCTTTCTTTTTTTCTTACCAGATGGAACTCTTCTTTTTCTTTTTACATTTGAAGAAGATGAATTCCTAACACTTCTAGATGAACTGCTAGAGCCTCTACTACTATTTGAAGAAGAGCTACTACTGCTAGCTCTAGTAGAAGAAGATTTTCTAACAGATGTCTGTGATGAAGAACTTGAAGAAGAGGCCTTTCTCCTTCTTATTTTATTATCACTATTATTGTCGTTTTTCATAAGTAGTGTACCTCCTTATTCTAAGACATTATTATAACACAAATCTAAAATGTTGGGTATTCTTACAGAAAAACAAATAAAGTGTGCGGAAGTCTTGAAATAAAGCGAAAAAAAATATATTATAATGTAAGTCGGCAATTATTGCTTACAATTATATGTGAATATAAAAATTGATATAAAAAATAAAAAAGTATTTAAGAGGAGGAAAAATGTTAGTAGTTGAAAATGTTAGCCATGGATTTGGCGCTAGGGTAATACTTGAAAACGTATCATTCAGAATAAGAAAAGGTGAGCATATAGCACTAGTAGGTGCTAATGGTGAAGGAAAGTCGAGCTTCCTTAATATAATAACTAAAAAATTAATGCCAGATGCAGGTAATATAAAATGGTCATCAAGAGTTACAGTTGGTTATTTAGATCAGCATACAGTACTTGGAAAAGGAAAAACAATAAGAGAGGTTTTAAGAGAGGCATTCCAGCATATGTTCGACTTAGAGCAGGAAATGTTACAGATGTACGAAAAAATGGGAGATGCATCTGATGAAGAAATGGCTGCACTTATGGAAGATACTGCAGAAATACAGACTATACTTGAACACAGTGGATTCTATACAATAGATGCAAAAATACAGGAGGTTGCAAACGGACTAGGACTTGGAGAAATAGGACTAGATAGAGATGTAACTGACCTTAGTGGTGGACAGAGAACAAAAGTACTTTTAACTAAGTTACTTCTTGAAAACCCAACAATATTAATACTAGACGAGCCTACAAACTACTTAGATGAAGAACATATAGTATGGCTTACTAGATATCTACAGGAATATGAAAATGCATTCGTACTAGTTTCTCACGATATAAGCTTTATAAATGATACTTGTAACGTTGTTTACCACCTTGAAAATGGTGAATTAAACAGATACAAAGGAAACTATGATGAATTTGAAAGATTAAATGAAATCAAGAAAAGACAGGAAGAACAGGCTTACGAAAAACAGGTTAAAGAAAGAGAAAAACTTGAAGACTTCATAGCTAGAAACAAGGCTAGAGTTGCAACAAGAGGTATGGCAAACTCAAGACAGAAACAGCTTGATAAGATGGAAATACTTGAAAGACCAAAGGAAAAAATAAAACCTACTTTCAACTTTAGAAATGCTAGAGCTGCAGGAAAGATAATATTTGAAACTAAAGATCTTGTACTAGGATATAATGAGCCACTTACAAAACCACTTAACTTCCAGCTTGAAAGAGGTAAAAAAATAGCATTAAAAGGTATGAATGGTATAGGTAAATCTACACTTCTAAAAACTCTTTTAGGTATGATAAAACCATATGACGGTGAAGTTAAACTAGGTGACTATCTAGAGGTAGGTTACTTTGAACAGGAAAGTTCAACAGAAAATAACAATACCGCTATGGATGAAATATGGCAGGAATATCCAGGTCTTACTAATTATGAAGTAAGACAGGCACTTGCAAAATGTGGATTAACTAATGAACACATAACTAGCTTAGTTAGAGTACTTAGTGGGGGAGAAGCAGCGAAAGTTAGACTATGTAAAATAATGCTAAAAGATATAAACTTCCTAGTACTTGACGAACCTACTAACCACCTTGATGTGGATGCTAAGGAAGAGCTTAAAAAAGCAATAAAAGAATTCAAGGGAACAGTACTTTTAGTATCTCATGAACCAGAATTCTACATGGACTTTGTAGATGATGTATGGAATATAGAAGACTTTACTACAAAAATAGTTTAATAAAAAAATAGAGATTAAAAACTAACTAAAACCTGGGTGATAATATGAAAAAGGTATTTATGAATATATGCTCTTTTTTAGTTACTATAGCTATAATTTCTATGGCTGCTGTAACTGCATTGAATTTTAGAGAAATATATTATATTGATGTATATAGACTAGATATTCCGGAAATGTCTGGATATACTGAACAAGAAATAATTGAAAACTACAATTATTTAATAGACTATAATACTAGTTTTGATGATAAAGAATTTAAATTGCCAAGTATGAAATTCTCGAGAGAAGGTAAGATACATTTTGAAGAAGTTAGAAATATATTTCACTCATTATACTACATAATGGGAATCGGGTTGTTAGCATTTATAGCTATTATTTATGAAGCATTTAAGGGAAGAACAAAACCTCTTAAAAATGTACTAAAGATGTTAATAATTCTTCCAGTTATTGTTGCAATACCGATGATGGTGGCTTTTGACAAGGTATTTGTACTTTTCCATAAGATAATGTTTAGAAATGACTACTGGATATTTGACCCAGTACTTGATCCAGTAATAAATATACTTCCAGAAGAATTTTTCTATCACGAGGCATTACTTATCGTCAGTCTAACTGTGATTATGTGGATAGCATTGCTTATAGCATATAGAATTTTTTCAGATAGAGTGGAAAAACAGAGCTAAATTTAGTAAAAATATAAAAATTGTTGATAAAAAATGGGACTGTTGTATAAACTACAACAGTCCTTTTATTATGTATTTACAAAAATAAAAATTTATTTCTTTCTAGCAAGTTCAGATATTTCGCTAAATTTTTTCATTATATAATCAAAGTTCTTTTTATTATGTGGCAACATACAGTTGCTACAGTCTTTTATTCCTTTTTCTGTGTATTTAAAATTTCCACCGCAGTTTTTTCCAAGTGCATAAAGTGGACAGTAGCAGAAAAGACAGTTAAACTCATCAGGTTTGTCTGTTTTGTGGCATGGGAAAAATTCACAATTCTTGTGGCAGAAAAACTTATAATTTTCGCTCATAATATCCTCCTAATTAATTTATAAGATAATAATTATTATAAATTTAAAGTTTAATAATATACAATGCTATTTTATAAATTTGTTGACATTTTATGCTATCATAATATATACTTATTGTGATTTTAGTTTGAAGGGAGGCTTGCGTGTTATGAGAACTGTACGCTAATAAACAACAAAAAGTTGGTTTTCCACTCTACTTAGTAGGGATTTTTTGTCGTGCGTACATATATTACACGGAAGTCAGATATTATATGAGAATTGATTTTTAGATACTATATTTGTATATTATGATATGGATTTAGTATATATATCATATATTTTAAGGTGTATTTTATGATGCAGGTAGATATCCTTTGTGGAGCATTTACCTGCTTTTTTGTTGTTTATTCAAATAAAGGGCTATAATAAATATAGTAGTGATAATTTTTTTAGGATATAATATAATTAAATTTATTTATATACTGAAAGAATAGATAAAATTTTAATAAAAGAATAGAAATAAAGAGAATTAAGGAGGAAATTATGACGACTGAATTAGATATAAATTTACATGAACAGGTAGTTGAGAGAGCACTTCTTGTTGGAATGAACATAACTACTGTATCAAAAAGAATAGATGATATAGACATAAATGATTCTATGGAGGAATTAAAAGAACTAGCAAAGGCAGCAGGTGCGGAGATAGTTGGATCTGTAATACAGAATAGACCTGCTGTAGACGCTGCTTACTATATAGGAAAAGGGAAGGTTGAAGAGATAAAAGGATATTGTGAAGGTCTTGATGCGACATTAATAATATTCAATGATGAATTATCTGGTGCTCAGACTAGAAATATAGAAGACCTTACTGGAATAAAAACTATAGACAGAACAACTCTAATCCTTGATATATTTGCACAGAGAGCAAAAAGTAAAGAAGGTAAACTTCAGGTAGAATTAGCTCAGTTAAAATATAGACTACCAAGACTTTATGGAATGGGTGGAGCAATGAGTAGAACTGGTGCAGGTATAGGTACAAGAGGACCAGGGGAACAAAAACTTGAAATAGACAAAAGACACATATTAAATAGAGCTGCGGATATAAGAGCAGAACTAAAACTAGTTAAGAAAAATAGGGAAACTCAGAGAAATCAGAGAAAGAAATCTAATATACCTATAGTGGCATTAGTTGGATATACAAATGCTGGTAAATCGACTTTATTAAATGAGCTTATAAAAACTCACAAAGAATATGAAAGTGAAAAAGAAGTATTTGTAAAAGATATGCTTTTCGCAACACTAGATGTAACTTTAAGAAAAGCAGTACTTCCAAATAAAAGAGACTTTTTAGTAGTTGATACTGTTGGGTTTGTAAGTAAGCTACCACATGATTTAGTAGATGCATTTAAATCTACACTAGAAGAAGTTAATTATGCAGATTTAATTCTACATGTAATCGATGCTACAAATGATAGCTACGAAATTCAGAAAAAGACTACAGAAAAAGTATTAAAAGAACTTGGAGCAGACGATAAAAAGACTATATTAGTATATAACAAGGTAGATAAACTAGAACTTGATATATATCCAAAGAATCAGGATGATGTTGTATATATATCTGCAAAACAGGGAATAAATATGGACAAACTGCTTAATATGATAGAAAAAGCAGTTATGGAAAATACTTACGATGTAGAGCTTTTAATTCCTTATGATAGAGGAGATATATTCAGCAAATGCAAAGATAAGTACAATATAGATGAATTTGAATATCTTGGAGAGGGAACTAAGTTTAGAGTTGCACTTGATGAGGAAGACTTTGGAAAATATAAAGAATACATTGTTGAAAAATAAATTTATTTTAGATTGGGATGATTAGATGGAGATAAGCTGGGAAAATATTGATGAGCTTGAGGATTATCAGATAACCTATCTTTTGTATAAGGAATCTTTAAATGTAAATCAGATTGCAAAGGTTAGAAATCTATCTCCTCAAGATATCGCTGATCATTTAATAAAAATTCAGGTTGAAAAAAGAGAAGAAGACAGAAAAAAGGATACACTTGAACTATATCTAACATTAAATAAAGAGGAAAGGCTAGAGTATTTGGAGCAGCTAGACTCAGATGAGCTAACATATTTTAAGCGAAAAATACTCAGACTTATCCATATTGAAAAAGATATACGAAAACTTATGATTTTGGCATGGACTGCTGGAGAAATGAGAGATACAGAGTTTTTAGATTTTTTAGAAGGACTTGTAAATCATGAAAATGAGGATATGAAAAAAGTAGCAAATACAGCTATAAAAAAAATAAAAAATAAATCAAAAGAATCCAATAAAAGTGAAAAAGATAAAAAGCTTGAAGAAAATAAACCGATTAATCTAAATGAAAAAAATTTTGATAACAATACTGAAAAAGACGATGAATTACAAAGTTTTTTAGGTTTAGATAAAAATAAAAGACTTGATTTTTTAGATAGATTAAAACCGGAAAAAATGATATACTTTAAGAGAAAGGTGTACAAACGTATTCTTACAGAATATAACACAGATGACTTAATTGTTCTGATTTGGACAACTGGAGAATTAAAGGATGAAAACTTCTTAAAAATCCTACATAATCTCACTGAACATAGAAATTCCGACGTCAGAAGAATTACATATTCTGCAATCAGAAAGATTGGTTCACCAAAGAGTCGAGAGGTTTTAGAACTAGGGCTTCTTGATTCAAATCCACAGACTAGACAGTACTGTGCGAAGGCTCTTTTAAAAGTTGGTAATAGACACAGTCTAAATATATTGAGAAATCTATATAGAGCAAGACAAGGTGTCGAAAAAGATTATGTACTTCGTGCATATAGAGAAGCGATAATCGAGTTAGAAAAGTCAGTTTAAGTTCTGACAATTATATTTTTCAAATCATACGCAGGTGCGTATATTTATAGGAGGGATTCGATATGATAGTAAGACGTTGTGCAGGTGGTGTGGTATTCCACGCAAATCAGGTGTTATTAGTGAAAAATGACAGAGGTGAATGGACTCTTCCAAAAGGAAAAATATCTGGAATGTACATGGCTCAGGAAAGCGCTATAGCAAGAGTAAAAGATGAAACTGGTATAGATGCTAAATTACTAGATATAGCTGGAGATACTATATATGAGTTCTTCTCAAGAAGTAGACAGCAGAGAGTTTGTAATGCCATAAACTGGTTTATAATGGACGCTCCTAACACAGAATGCAAAATAAGTTCTGAATTTTTAGAAGGCGGATTCTACAAAGTTAAAGATGCTCTTGAAATGTTAAATCATAACAAAGAAAAATCTTTAGTTGAAATCTCATACAAAAAATATAAAGAAGTAAAGAAAATAGCAGACTAATCATATCTAACCGAAAGGCTGATATCAACTTTGAAGCGGAAAACTACCACGCAGTTGCGTGGTAGTTTTTTTATGCGTTCACATATTTATAAAACTAATATATAATAAAATATAGTAGTTAAATATAAAAAAGAGGAGATGTTTCAAAATGGAATATATAAAATCAGGAAACACAATAGCAGTTCGCATAGACTATGATGAAGAGGTAATGGAAAAGTTAACAGAACTTTGTAAAAAAGAAAATATTACTTCAGCAGCAGTTTCTGGAATAGGTGCTACAAAATTAGCAGAATTAGGATTATATAATATAGAAACAAAGGAGTATAAAGTAACTTCTTATACTGGACTTTATGAAGTTGGTTCATTTATGGGTAATATAACTCAGAAAGATGGAGAACCATATTTACATATGCATATAACTATAGGTGATCCAGAAAAAAATGAGGTGCATAGTGGCCACTTAAATAAAGCAGTTATAGGTGCTACAAGTGAAATATTTGTAACTGTATTTGATAAAAAAATAGGTCGTCAGCTTGATGAAAAAACAGGAATAAATATTTTTGAATTTGAAAAATAAGAATTTGAAAGGGGATTTCTATGAATTCGTATAGAACTATCTACGAATATGGATGTGATGAATTCACAGAAGAGAGATCGAGATTTATAGGATATGCAAAACCTATAAATAGTGAGGAAGAAGCTGTTGAATTTGTCGACGAAATAAAGAAAAAGCATAAAGATGCAACTCATAATGTATGGGCTTATACAGTAGGACCTACTATGAATATTCAGAGATACAGCGATGATGGAGAACCACAGGGAACAGCTGGAATACCAGCACTTGAGGTTATTAAAAAAGAAGATTTAAGAGATGTTGTAGTTGTAATAACTAGATATTTTGGTGGCATAAAGCTTGGTGCAGGAGGACTTGTAAGAGCATATACAAGAGGCGCAAAAATTGGTTTAGAAGCAGGAAAAATAATAGATAGAATATGGTATCAGGAAGTTAAAATAAAAGTAGACTACAATCAGATAGGTAGAGTTCAGAATGAAATAATGAACTTAGGATATTTTGTAAAAAATACTATATATCTTGAAGATGTAGAATTTATAATATATTCTAAACCTGAAGATACACAAAAGCTTACAGATAGAATAACTGATATAACAAATGGTACAGCAAATATTTCATTTGGTGAGGAATTCTATTTAAGTGAAAATAATGGAGAAATAATACTTGATTAATGGGGGAAAAAATGAGTACTAGAGCAGAACAGATTGAAAAAACAGTAGAATGGTTACAGGACAAAGTAAAAGAAGCACATGCTAGAGGATTAATAGTTGGTGTATCTGGTGGTATAGACTCTGCAGTTGTGGCATATCTTATTAAAAAAGCATGCCCAAATGATTCTATGGGTGTAATAATGAGTATAAAATCAAATCCAGCAGATAGAGTAGATGCTATGAAAGTTATAGATGGATGTGGAATAGAATACATGGATCTTGAATTAGCAGAACCACACAAATTAATATTAGATACAGTGACAGATAATCTAAAAGAAAAAGGATTATTTAAAGAAGAATATCTAAGAATGACTGATGCTAATCTTAGAGCTAGAATAAGAATGAGTACAATATATACAATAGCAAATGATTTAGGATATTTAGTTGTAGGAACAGACAATGCAGCAGAACTTCACACTGGATACTTTACTAAACATGGAGATGGTGGTGTTGATATACTTCCACTTGCAAATCTTACAAAGGGTGAAGTATTTGAATGGGCTAAAGAATTAGGAATACACGAAGATCTAATAAATAAAGCTCCATCAGCTGGACTATGGGAAGGGCAGACTGACGAAAACGAAATGGGAACTACATATAAATATATAGATGCTGTTTTAGAAGGCAGAAGAGATGAAGTTCCAGCAGAACATCTTGAAATAATAGACAGATTACACAGAAATAGTGAACACAAAAGACATACTGCTGCAAAACCACCTAAATTCTAATTTACTATTGCAAAAATTTATGATAGAATTTTAAGGTGAGTAAATAACAGAAGGAGTGGAATTATGGGACGTATAGGAAACATAATAAATAGAAAAGGAAAACAGGATGCTCAGAGAGCAAAAGTATTTACAAAACATGCTAGAGCAATAGCAGTTGCTGCTAAAGATGGTGGAGGAGATCCAGAATATAATGCAGCTTTAAAAACAGCTATAGAAAAAGCTAAAGCTGACAACATGCCTAATGATAATATAGATAGAGCTATAGCAAAAGGTACAGGTGCTGGAAACTCTGAAAGCTACGAAACAATAGTATACGAAGGATATGGACCAGGTGGGGTTGCAGTAATAGTTAACGCACTTACTGACAACAAAAATAGAACAGCTGGTAACATAAGATACTACTTCGATAAAAATGGTGGTAACTTAGGTACTTCAGGATGCGTATCTTTCATGTTCGATAGAAAAGGACAGATATTAGTTGCAGCTGAAGATGGTGTAAGCGAAGAAGAATTAATGGATGCAGCTTTAGAAGCTGGAGCAGAAGATTTCATAGTTGAAGAAGATGGATTTGAAGTAATAACTGAACCTAATGACTTCGCAGCAGTTAGAGATGCATTAAAAGAAGCTGGATACGAATTTATATCAGCTGACGTTAAAATGATACCTCAGACAACTACTGAATTAACAGAAGATGGTCAGCGTAATGCTATGGAAAAATTAATAGATATGCTTGAAGATGACGATGATGTTCAGGATATCTACCACAACTGGGAAATAACAGAATAATAATTTAAATAAAAAAAGTACTTCTAGTAATAGAAGTACTTTTTTTGTTATATAGAATTACTAAATATATTTAAATATATTATAAAAAAACGTTTACCTAGATAAAAATAAATGAGATAATAAAAAAAAGAGATAAGTTCGGAGGAATTGGTATGCTTAAGATAGGATTACTTATCATTGGACTAGGAATTTTTATAATAGCTATGTCTAGTAGTAAATATAGCAAAAGTGAAAAGGACTCTAGGAAAGTTGGAGTTGCTATTACGGTATTTGGAATAGTATTTCTTGCAACTGGACTAGATAGTTCTGGAAGGGCGAGTTTTGCACTTATTGGAATAACTTTTGGTGGATTTATGGTATATGCAGGTGTAGAGGAGATAAAAATTATATTGAAATGTAATCAAACAGTTGATGCAAAACTAGAAGGATTTATAGAGAAAACAGGAAGAAGTAGTATTTATTTTCCTATAATGAGCTTTAATTACAATGGTAGAAAATACAAGATAAAATCAGATAATTCTATGTATGAAGGAGCTATGAAATTATATCAAGATAGTGAAATTCATACTGTTTATATAAACCCAAATGATCCAAGTCAAATGAGATACAATAGAAAGCCATCAATATACATATATACTGGATTTATACTTGGATTGATATTTTTAATAATGGGGTTAAAAGTTTTGATAACTGGTAGAATTTAAAATATAAAATCAAATTTTAAGAAAAGGAGCGTTGATATTATGGCTGTGATAGGTATAGATTTAGGTACTACAAATAGTATAGCTGTTGTTTTTAGAAATGGAGAAGTAGAGATGATACCTAATTCATTTGGCGAATATCTAACTCCAAGTGTAGTTACAATAGAAAACAAAGAACTTATAGTCGGAAAAATAGCTAAACAAAAGCTAGTTACAAATCCAGAAAATACAACGTCTCTTTTTAAAAGAGATATGGGTACTAACAAAACAATAAAGCTTGGTAAAAATAAATATCTTCCACAGGAATTATCTGCATTAGTACTGAAACAACTGATAAATGATGCAGAAAAATATCTAAATGAAAAAGTAGAAGAAGTTGTTATAAGTGTACCTGCGTATTTCAATGCAAAGCAGAGAAGGGCTACAAAACTAGCAGGAGAAATTATAGGAGTAAAGGTTGATAGGTTAATAAATGAGCCATCTGCAGCAGCTATTGCCTGCCACGAAGAAGAATTTGAAACATTTGTAGTATTTGACTTTGGAGGAGGAACTCTAGATGTTTCTGTTGTAGATTGTTTTGAAAATGTAGTCAGTATATGCTCGATAGCTGGAAATAATCAATTAGGTGGAATTGATTTTGATAAAGCAATTGCAATGCATTTTTGTCAACAAAATAAAATTGACTACAATTCTCTTTTAAGAGCAGAAAAAGAAAGTTTATTCTTAGCAGCAGAAAGAGTGAAAATAGCATTACAAGATAATGAAGAAGCAACAATGAGCCTATCTATAAGAGGAAAATTATATTCAGTGAAAATTACAAATGAAATACTATCTCTAATATCTAAACCTATTTTAGATGAGATAAGAGAGGTTATAAGAAGGGCTGTAAAAGACAGTGGATTTGTCCCTTCTGATATAGATAGAATGATAATGGTAGGTGGATCTAGCTATATGCCTATAGTTAGAGATTATTTAGAAAAATTATTGAAAATACCAGTTGAGTCAGCTGAAGATATAGACTATATGGTTGCTATGGGACTTGGAAAATATCTAGGAATAAAACAAAGATGCAGTGAAGTAAAAGATTTAGTCGTTACAGATATTTGTCCATTTTCACTTAGTACACCTATTGTAAATGAATCTGATTCAAGTAAACCTTTAGCAAAAGTTATAATACCTAAAAATACAGTGTTACCTTCAAGTAGAACTGTAACTCTTCAAGCATATAGAAGAGGTCAAAATAATATAAGTATATCTGTTTATCAAGGAGAAGAAATGTACGAAAATGACAATATTCTTCTTGGGCATACAAAGGTAAAAATACCTAGAAATTATAAAGAAAATGAGCAGTTCAATATAACATATTCATACGATATAAATAGTATGCTATATGTAGAAGTAGAAATAATATCAACAGGTGAAAAAAGTGTATTTATAATAGGTGATGATAAAAAACTAGAGTCTATAAAAGAGGGTAACCAGTTAAATGCTATCAAGGAGATATCTATAAAATTAAATAGCAATCCAGAGTATGAAGCATGTATTGAAAGAGCAAGGAGAATATATAAAGAATTATCTCCAGAATTGAAACGTATGCTTCAAGAAAGAATGGAATCTCTTGAAATTATGTACAAAGATTGTGTAAATAATATACAGAAAAAGAGAGCTATTGTAGAGGAAATGGAAAGATTACTTGATGTATTTGATAGTATTTCAGAGTTTAATGAATCAGATATATTCTCCGATTTTGGAATAGATGACAATAGTATTGAAGATAAGGATATAGAGGAAAAAGATATTAAAGAGAAAGATATTAAAATAATAGATGGTACAGGAGGTCGCTTGTCGTGATAGAGAGTATTTGGGATATTTTGGGGATAGATCCGACAACTGACAAGAAAAAAATTAAAAAGGCATATGCAGAAAAAACAAAGGTATATCATCCTGAGGATTATCCGGAAGAATTTAAAATAGTTCAAGAGGCGTATCAATGGGCTATGAAATATGCTAGTAAATCTGTGTTAGATGATGAGGATCTAGAAATTGGTATAAATACAAATAAAAGTACTGATGAAGTTATTGAAGTTAATAAGAAAGAAGAAAATAAGTCTATAGAGATTGACTATTCAAATTTAGAAGAAGAAGATTTTAAAATAAAAGATAATCGTAAAGAAAAAACTAATAAAAAATCTGAAACAAATAGTTCTAATAATAAAAAATCAAAAGACGGAGAAATCTTTAATGAGATATATAACGAAAGAACTAGAGATGATGAAGTAGATCAGATGAGGTATTTCTTAGATTATATAGAAAAGAAAATTCCTAAAAAAATAAACATGGAAATGTTTAAATTGATTTTATCAAACTCATATATAAAATCATATCTAGAGCATCCTGATTTTAAAACTAGATTTGAGGAAATAATGGTAAATAAATCTTATGCTGATACACTATACACAGAAAAGAAAATGTCTGAAATAGCTAGAAAATACAATCTATACAAGGTTGCAAGAGCTATAGATAAAGATACAAAGCGGAGATATATAGTTGGAATTAGGACGCCGGTATTTATGTTGGGTATAGCGGTGGCTGTATCTGGGATGTTTTTAAAAGTAGAGAGTAAAAAAGCAGAAAAAGCAGAGCAAATATCAAATAGTATAAATCAGAGTATAGAAAAAAGTGGTGAAACAGTACATAAGATAAGAGAATCTATGCTGAATACATCATTGATTGTAAATAAAGATTTTATTAATGGATATGATGTAACTGTAGATGAAGAAGATGGATACTATTCTATATTAGATAAAGATAAAAATACTATTTTAGGCAATGTAAGCAGGGTAGAGTTTACAATGTCAAATTTAATAATAGCATACCAAGCTGGTGAGTACAGCATAATTAATACAAGCAATGGAAACATAGCAAAAACAAAATATTCAGATATAAAATCAGCTGATATAATTAAAGATAATGATAAAAAATATGGAATAGTAGGAATGGAAAAGGACAAAATTTGGTATATAATCGATGAAAATGGCAACAAGATACAGAAGATTAGTGGAGAGCCTAATATTGGAAAAATAAAAGTCGAAATAAAAGATGGAAAAACTAGTTTTGTGAGTGAAAAGTAAATAAGTTAATTTAGTGAGATAACTATAAATTGGAAAAATCTATAGTTATCTCTTTTTTTATAGAAAAATGTTTATAGGTATAAAGAGGGGGTATAACCTAAATATAATTGAAACAGTATATTTTAATATAATTGTCTAAATAAGGGGGAGAAGTATGATTCAGGTAATATTAATTGTCTTCGTTGCAATGCTTATTTATTCATTTATGAAAGCAAAAAGAGAGGCAAGTATAATACAAGCGCAAAGAGATGCATTAAATGAAAAGAAAAATAAGGCTATAGAAAGCTTAAATATCAAAGAAAAAGTGTCTACTATAGACAAAGAAGATAGAGTGTTTATATTCACAGAAGATAAGGAAGTGTATGTATATAACTCAAATGATGGGTCAGTTGAAAAACTAGAAGGAATAAGAAAGATACTTTCAAAAAGAAGATATGAAAGTGTACAAGCTGGTTGAGCCACTTGCACACAACTACGAGACGTAGTTTTAGCAATAAAATTATCAAATGGTGAATATAAAAGCGAATTTGATCCAAATGAAGTTAAAAATGTTGAAAGATTTGAGGAATTAGTTCAGCAAGAATTAGGAATCTAATTATTTAAATTAGATAAATTAAAAAGATTGAAAATGCAAAATAGCATTAAATATATATAAATATTAAAAACTTATAAAAACCTTATTGTCAAACACATATGATTTACTTTCGTATGTGTTTCTTTTTTTAGATTGTTGTAATATTTTTTGAATGTTATAATAAAATCATAGTAAAAAACAATATATAGAAAGAGGATTTAATTATGAAAATAGCTTTAGATGAAGTGGAATCACTTTTAAATATGATAGAAAAAATAGAAATACACGAAAATAGAAAATTACTTAGAGTAGGTGCTGGTATAAAAGTACTTTATCGTGGGTACAAAGAGGATAGTAAAGATAAAACATTTATAGATGATGCAAGAGTAGATTTATTTTTAATATATGAAGAAGATGGAGAAGAGTACTTAACTAAGCTTACTCAGAAAGTTGGATACAGCACAATAAAATACACAAATAGTGCATTTAAAGTAGATGATTTATACGATGCCACAATAACAATAGACGATACTGAAAAATGGCGGTTAAATAAACAGGTAAAAGACTTTATAGAAGAATTTAAAGAGAAAAATTTCTTCAGTAAGGTTAGATATTTTACAGACAAAAATAGTGTAAATATGCTTGTTCAGGATATTTCTAAACTAAAGGAAATGACAATGTTTAGTAGATATACTGGTGAAGATATGACAAAAATAGAGTATATGACTAACTTTATGTATTATATAGAAAAAGAATTTAATGGTGTGAAAACTAGCGATATAGATAAGTATAAAATGGAAGAATTTGAAAATATGGACTTTATAGGATGGCTTATAAAATCTGGTGAGATGGGAGATTACCTAGAATGGAGAAGTGAAAAAACAGATCTAGGTGGATGTATAATTCAGGTAGATGAAGGAAAGGTTAATCCTAAAGTATTTGAAAAAATGCTAGAAAATGAAAATATAAGAGAATTAAATATAAAATTTAGACGTTAGTAATATTTTAGGGGGAAATTATGATAAAGGTAGATATTCCTGGAAGAGGAAAATATGAAATAGAAAATGCTGTATTTGATTATAATGGAACGGTAGCTGTAAATGGAGATATGAGCAAAAATACTCAGGAAAATTTAAAAAAACTTAGTGAATTTGTTAATATATACATTCTTACAGCGGATACATATGGTACTGTTAAGAAAAAATGTGAAAATCTTCCTGTATCGGTTGAAGTATTTCCAACTCATGATGCAGCAGACTATAAAGAAAAAATAGTAAAATCTCTTTCAGGGCAGAGTATATGCTTTGGAAATGGATACAATGATATAAAAATGTTTGATATAGCTGATTTATCTGTCTGCATAATAGAAGGAGAAGGATGTTCAGGAAAATTACTATCTCATAGCGATATTGTGGTTAATTCTATTGATGATGCATTTGGATTAGTGTTTAATACAGATAGAATAAAAGCAACTTTAAGAGGTTAAATGATTAAAGTTAAATATATTGGGTATTAATATAATATACAAATAATTAACTTCAATATAATTAAGTTTTAGCGACAAAAAATACATAGATAATTTGTAAACTAAACAAATATTAAAAAATATTTTTAAAAATTATTGATTATATTGCAAAAAAAGTTTTTTAGTGTTATCATAATATTAATAAAAGAATTTTTAGTAAATTTAGAAAACTTATTCTAGATTTTTGAAAGGAAGATGTGTTATGGCTAAAAAGAAAATATTAGTACCAATAGACGGAACTGAAAGAAGTATGCATTCTCTAGAGTTTATAAAAGGAATATTTGACAAAGATTCTGTAGATATCGAGATAATGAATGTCAAAGAACTAGTATTTATAGATGGCATATCACTATCTGAAGAAATTAAAAATTCTGAAGCATTAGGTAGAAAAATTCTAGATAAAGCAGAAGAAATAATGGAAGGATACAATGTTAGTGTATACTTCACATTTGGATACCCAGGTGATGAAATAATTAGAAAAGCAAAAGAAGACGATATAGACATAATTGTTATGACTAAATCAACTAAGAAGGGACTAACTAGAATGATAGGATCTGTTACAGCAAGTGTTGTAAAACAGGCTAAATGTATAGTTATGATAGTTCCAGAATAGGATATGAGAATATTAAATTAAGTGTAATATAGTAAATTTAACCCCATATTTTTAATATGGGGTTTCTATAAATTTAAAATAAAAAATAAGGGGGTTTTACAATGGAATTAAAAGGAAGTAGAACTGAACAGAACTTATTAACTGCATTTGCAGGGGAATCACAGGCAAGAAACAAATATGATTATTTTGCATCAAAAGCAAAAAAAGAAGGTTACAATGAAATAGGTGCAATATTTGCTGAAACTGCAGGCAATGAAAAAGAACACGCAAAAATATGGTTTAAATTATTAAATGGAATAAATTCAACTGAAGAAAATTTAAAAGCAGCTGCTGCAGGTGAAAACTACGAATGGACTGATATGTACGCAGGATTCGCTAAAGTAGCTAAAGAAGAAGGATTCGATCATATAGCATACTTATTTGAAGAAGTAGCTAAAATAGAAAAAGAACATGAAGAAAGATATCTTACTCTTTTAAAGAACTGCGAAGAAGAAAAAATATTTGAAAAAGACGCAGAAGTTACAGCTTGGGTATGTACTAATTGTGGACATATACACTTTGGTAAAAAAGCTCCAGAACTATGTCCGGTATGTGAACATCCAAAAGGATACTTCAAAGTTAAAGATGAATCTTACAAATAAAAACTAATATAAAAAAGCTGTTGCGATTTGCAACAGCTTTTTATATGAAATAATTAATTTTCTGTATCGTCAAATCTTACTTTTATTTTAAATCCTAGTTTGTTTTCTACATCTTCAAGTATTTTTGTATTTTTATCTGTTACAAATGCACAAGTATCTCCATTTTCTCCAGCACGTCCAGTTCTTCCTATTCTGTGGATGTAGTCCTCTGCAGTTTCTGGGAAGTCGTAGTTATATATATGTGTAACCCCAGTTATATCAAGTCCTCTAGATGCAACATCTGTTGCTATTAGATATTGAGTTTTCATATTTCTGAAGTTCTTCATAATTCTTTCTCTCTTTGCCTGAGAAATATCGCTATGTATTTTTTCGCAGTTATATCCTCTAGAACCCATATCTTCCTCTAGTTTATCAGCTCTTCTCTTAGTTCTACAGAAGATAATAGCCATAAAAGGATTATCCCCATCTAAAACCTTGCATAAACTGTCGAATTTTCTTCTATCTGTAGTTTTTACAATAGATTGGTTTATTTTTTCTAATGTTACTTCCTGACTTTTTATTTCGATAAAAGCAGGGTCGTTTGTATATCTATAGGCAAGTTTTTTAACTTGTGAATCCATTGTAGCAGAGAAGAAAAGAGACTGTCTTTTCTTATTTGTTTCTTTAAGAATTGCATCTATTTCATTTTTAAATCCCATAAGAAGCATCTGATCAGCTTCATCTAATATAAATATATCTAGATTTTTTAAGCTTATTGTTTTTCTATCTAAATGATCTAAAAGTCTACCAGGAGTAGCTATTACTAAGTGTATGTTTCCTTTTAGTTTATTTACCTGAGATTTTATATCCTTTCCTCCATAAGCAGATAATATATTTAATCCTAGTGGTTCCGCTAGTTTTTCAGCTTCGTTAGAAATCTGAAGTGCAAGTTCTCTTGTAGGAGTTAGGATAAGTGCAGAAACATCCTTTTTATTTTTGTTTATTTTTTCAAGCGTAGGAATTAAGAATGCAAGTGTTTTACCTGTTCCAGTCTGTGACTGAGCTATTACATCTCTACCGTCCTTTATAATACCTATACACTCTTCTTGAACTGGGGTAGGTTTTGTTATTCCAGATTTTTTTAAGATATCTATTATATCTTCTTTTATGTTCAAATCTTTAAAATCCATAATTGATGTCCTTTCAAATTAATATTATTTAATAAAATTTTAATAAATTAAAAATTACTTACTAAGCATTATAGACTATTATAACATGAAATATAGTTATTTAATGTAAATGAGTCAAAAAATGAATAATTGAGATAAAATTATTTGTATTGAATGTGAAAATAATGTTCTAATCTTTGGTTAAATCTTAGTAAAGTAAATTAAAAAAGCTGACAAATTATTAAAAATTAATAACAAATTGCAACTATAAAAAATAAAAATGTCAAAATAGAACTAAAAAAATGATTTTTTTAGAAAAAAATGCAAGAATTTATAAATAAATTTCAAAAAGGTATTGATTTATTTTTGTTAAAGGACTATTATATACCCAAGAGATAAATGCAAGATTTGAAAATTAAATTGCATAATTCAAAAAAGTTATAAATTAGTGTTAAATCTAAAAAATAAATTAAAGCACTAAAAAGGGAATTTATTAGGGAAAATAAAAAAGGAATTTAGTTTAAAATTTTAGGAGGTATTAAAAATGTGTGTAGTTGATAAATTAAAAAATAGAGAGATAAAGATAGTAGATACAACACTTAGAGACGGAGAACAGACAGCAGGAGTTGTTTTTGCAAACAATGAAAAGATAACAATAGCACAGATGCTTAGTGATTTAGGAGTTGACCAGCTTGAAGTAGGAATACCTGCAATGGGTGGCGATGAAAAAGATGCAATTAAAAAAATTTGCGAGAGAAATTTAAAATCAAGCATAATGGCTTGGAACAGAGCAGTTATTGGCGATATAGAACAGTCTATTGATTGTGGTGTTGATGCTGTGGCAATCTCTATTTCAGTATCAGACATACACATTCAGAATAAACTAAGAACTTCAAGAGAATGGGTTATAGAAAATATGGTAAAATCTGTTGAATACGCTAAGAAAAACGGACTTTATGTATCTATAAACGGTGAAGATGCTTCTAGAGCAGATGACGATTTCTTAATACAGTTTATAGAAGCTGGTAAACGGGCTGGGGCAGATAGATTTAGATTCTGCGATACAGTTGGAGTTATGGACCCATTCACAATAAGAAATAAAATAGAAAAAATTCATAAAGCAACTAATTTTGATATAGAAATGCACACTCACAATGATTTTGGTATGGCTACAGCAAATGCAATAGCAGGTGCTATAGGTGGAGCAAATCATATAGGAGTTACAGTAAATGGACTTGGAGAAAGAGCTGGAAATGCTGCATTAGAAGAAGTACTAATGGCATTAAAACATGTTTTTAGATACGACATGGACATAGATACTAAAAAATTCAAAGAGTTATCAGAATATGTATCAAGTGCATCAGGAAGAGAATTACCAGCTTGGAAGGCAATAGTTGGAAGTAATATGTTCAAACATGAATCTGGAATACATGCAGATGGAGCTTTAAAAGATCCTAAAAACTATGAAGCTTTTGAACCAGAAGAAGTTGGTCTACAGAGACAGATAGTTATAGGAAAACATTCAGGAAAAGCAGCTATAATAAATAAATTCCATGAATACGATATAGAATTATCTCCAGAAATGGCTTCAAAAGTATTAGAAGAAATAAGATCAGTATCAGTTAGAATGAAGAGATCTTTATTCGACAAGGAAATAGTAGGAATATACTACGATTTATTAGCTGACGAAGAAAATGCTTAAGTAGAAAATAAATTCAATAATTAGAAAATAGATTAAGAGGGTGAAAAAATGGGAGAAAATCTCGTATATAAAATATTAAAAAAACATTTAGTAGATGGAGAACTTAAAGCAGGAAATACTATAAGTATTAAAATAGATAACACACTTACACAGGATTCAACTGGAACAATGGCGTATCTTCAGCTTGAAGCAATGGGAATAAAAAAAGTTAAGACAGAAAAAAGTGTAGCATTTATAGACCATAATATGCTTCAGCAGGGATTTGAAAATGCAGACGACCATAGATATATACAGACTGCGGCAGATAAATACGGGATATATTTCTCAAGACCTGGAAATGGAATATGCCATCAGGTATATCTTGAAAGATTTTCTAAACCAGGAAATACTTTACTAGGCTCAGATAGCCATACTCCAACAGCAGGTGGTGTTGGTATGATAGCTATAGGTGCAGGTGGGCTAGATGTAGCTCTTGCAATGGCAGGAAAAGCATATAGTATAAAAGCACCAGAAGTAGTAAAGGTAAACTTAATAGGAAAATTAAATAATATGGTAGCTTCAAAAGATATCATATTAGAAGTATTAAGACGTGAAACTGTAAAAGGTGGAGTTGGAAAAGTATATGAATACGGTGGAGAAGGACTAAAATATCTTTCTGTACCACAGAGAGCGACAATAACAAATATGGGTGCAGAGCTTGGTGCTACAACATCTATATTCCCAAGTGACAAAAAAACTTTAGAATTCTTTAAAGCACAGGGAAGAGAAGATGAATGGATGGAATTAAAACCAGATGCTGATGCTGTATACGATAGAGTAATAGATATCAATTTAGATGAATTAGTTCCAATGGCAGCAAAACCTCACAGCCCAGACAATGTAGATACAATAAAAAATATAGGAAAGATAAAAATAAATCAGGTAGCTATAGGAAGTTGTACAAACTCTTCTTATGAAGACTTAATGAAAGTAGCTCAGATACTAAAAGGAAAGAAAGTTCATAAGGATGTAAGTTTAGTAATTGCGCCTGGATCAAGACAGGTTATGGAAATGATATCAAGAAATGGAGCTTTAGCAGATATTATATCTTCTGGAGCGAGAATACTTGAAAATTCATGTGGACCATGTATAGGTATGGGACAGTCTCCAGGAACAGATGCAGTATCTTTAAGAACATTCAATAGAAACTTCTACGGAAGAAGCGGAACACTATCAGCTAAAGTATATTTAGTTAGCCCTGAAACAGCAGCTGTAAGTGCAATAACAGGTGTACTTACAGATCCTATGGAAATGCCAGTTGATTTTGAAAATCTATCAGTAGACAGATTTATAACTGACGACAGTATGATAATCAAACCAGCAGAAGATGGAGATAAGGTAGAAGTGGAAAGAGGTCCAAATATAAAACCATTCCCACTAAATACAGAACTTGCAGATTCTGTATCAGGAAAGGCAGTTCTAAAAGTAGGAGATAATATAACTACAGACCATATAATGCCATCAAATGCAAAATTATTACCATACAGAAGTAATATTCCATATCTTTCTGGATTCTGCTTCAGCACAATAGATGAAGATTTTCCAAAGAGAGCTGAGGAAAATGGCGGTGGATTTATAGTAGGTGGAGATAACTACGGACAGGGATCTAGTAGAGAACACGCAGCACTTGCACCGCTTTATCTAGGAATAAAAGGCGTAATAGTTAAGAGTTTTGCAAGAATACACAAAGCAAATCTTATAAATAGCGGAATAATACCTATGGTATTTGAAAATCCAGACGATTACGGCAGAATAGACCAGATGGATGAACTTGTAATAGATGACGCTATAAATAAAGTAGAATGTGGAAAAATAACAGTTAAGGATGTTACAAAAGGATTTGAATTTGATGTAATAGTTGAATTATCAGATTCAGATGTAGAAGTAATAAAAGCTGGTGGAAAATTAAATTACACAAAAAAGACAGCTAACTAAAATATATTATGATTGGGAAGTGAAGCTAATGTATAAAATAACACTTATACCTGGGGACGGAATAGGACCTGAGGTAACTGCAGCTATGAAAAAAGTAGTAGCAAAAGCAGGAGTAGAAATAGATTGGGAAGAAGTAAAAGCTGGTATGGAGGTAATAGATGAATACAATACTCCTCTACCAGACTATGTAATAGATAGCATAAAGAAAAATAAAATTGCTATAAAAGGGCCTATAACAACTCCTGTTGGTAAAGGGTTCAGAAGTGTAAATGTTGCACTTAGAAAAACACTAGACCTTTATGCAAATGTAAGACCTGTAAAAAGTTTTAAAGGAATAAAAAATAGATACGAAGATGTGGATTTAGTTATAGTAAGAGAAAATACAGAAGGTTGCTACACAGGAATAGAACACAAAATAGGTGACTATGGTGCAGAAACAATAAAAATAATAACAAGACCAGCATGCGAAAGAATAGTAGACTTTGCTGTAGATTATGCTAAGAAAAATGACAGAAAAAAAATAACTGGCGTTCATAAAGCAAATATAATGAAATTAACTGATGGATTATTCTTAGATGTATATAGAGAAAAAGTAGAGGGACTAGATATTGAAGCAGATGATCTGATAGTAGATGCAGCTGCGATGAATTTAGTTTTAAATCCAGAAAAATACGACGTAATGGTTATGCCAAACCTTTATGGAGATATACTTTCAGACTTATGTTCAGGACTTGTTGGAGGACTTGGATTAATACCTAGTGCAAATATAGGTAAAGACTATGCTGTATTTGAGGCTGTACATGGAAGTGCACCTCAGATAGCAGGTCAGAATATAGCGAATCCAACAGCAATAATACAGTCTGCAGTTATGATGCTTAGATACATAGGAGAAAATGATGCAGCAGATAGAATCACAAATGCTTTAGAAAAAGTATTTGAAGACGGAACAGTTTTAACTGTTGATTTAGGCGGAGATGCAAGTACTGACAAATTTGCCGATGAAATTTGCAAATATCTTTAATAAACTAAATTCCCTATATTAAAGGAGCTGTTACAATTATTGTAGCAGCTTCTTTTTTGTTACTTTAAAAGTTTTGTTTATAAATAATGCATGAATAAAGAATCTATAATTATAGATAAAAACTATATAATTATAGATAAAAACTATTCGAAACTTGTAAATGAAAGATGATACAATAAAATCGGATATTTTATATATAATACATTTAATAAGTTTAAATGTAATAGAATATTCATACGGGGGGAAAATTTTAAGAAAAGAGGGACATTTATGAAGTTCAAGAAGTATTTAAGCTTAGCATTAGCAGCAGTACTATCAGTATCACTAATAGGATGTACACCAAAAGAAGAAGAGGCTTCTAAAGGCGGAGAACTAGAAGAAAGTCTAGTAATATACTCTACACATCCAGAAGATTTATTAGAATCAGTAGCAGCTGGATTTGAAGAAGAAACAGGTGTAAACGTAGAATTCATAAACTTAAAGGGTGAATTAGCAGAAAAAGTTGAAGCAGAAAAAGAAGATCCACAGGCTGATATAATGTACGGAGGTTCTTCAGCAACTTACCTAGAATTATCAGCAAAAGATTTATTCGAAAAATCAGAACTATCATGGGCAAAAGACCTTGATCCAATGTTCAAAGATGAAAATGGATTATGGTACGGAACTATACAGACTCCAGTAATGATGTTCTACAACTCAGAAGTAATAAGCAAAGAAGATGCTCCAAAAGATTGGAAAGATTTAACAGATGAAAGATTTGCAGATCAGTTAGTATTCAGAAATGCTGAATCTTCATCAGCTAAAGCAACTTACTCAAGCTTATTATATCAGTACGATAAAGAAGGAAAAATAGAAGAAGGTTGGGATTACCTAAAAGCTTTAGATAAAAATACTAAAAAATACTTTGGAAATGAATCATTATTATTCCAGGCTATAGGAAGAAAAGAAGCTGGTGTAAGTTACTCAGTTCTTAGCTCAATAGTAGAAAACAAAGAAAATGGTCTACCATTAGAAATAGTTGACGCTGAAAGTGGTTCAGTAGTTATAACTGATGGTGTTGCACAGATCAAAAATTGTAAAAACCCTAATGCAGCAAAAGCATTTATGGAATATGTAGGTAGTGCAGAAACTCAGGCTAAAATAGCTAACGAATTTAACAGAGTTCCTACTTTAAAAGCAGCTTTAGAAAACTCTCCAAAATGGATGAGCGAAACTACTTACAAAGCAATGGATGTAGATTGGTCAGTTCTTGCTAAAAATCAGAGTGACTGGATGCAGAAATGGGATTCTGAAATAAAAAATACAGCAAAAGACGTTAAAGAAGATAAATAATATAAATTAGCTTTAATATCTAAAATTTATTAATTAAACATAAAATACCAAGTTGGGAAATTGGTGATATATTATACAAAAAAATAGCAGAGTCTATTTATCAGGGAAAAGATTAGAATTTAAAAGAGAGGTATTTTATGCCTCTCTTTTATTTTGGATGAAAGGAGAAAAAGTTTGGAAGGTCTTACTATAAAAAATTTAAAGAAAGTATTTGATGGAAAAGCAGCTATAGACGATGTGTCTTTTGAGATACAGAAGGGGGAATTCTTCACATTTTTAGGGCCATCAGGATGTGGAAAAACTACATTACTTAGAAGTATTGCTGGATTTAATAAACCAGATGAGGGAGCTATATATATAGGTGATAAGGATATAACCAATATATCAGCAGAAAAAAGAGAAGTTGGATTAGTTTTCCAGAACTATGCATTATTCCCGCATATGAACGTATTTGACAATATAGCTTATGGATTAAAGGTAAAGAAACTACCAAAAGATGAGATAAATAAAAAGGTTACAGATGTATTAAAATTAATACGTCTTGATGGATATGAAAAGAGAAAAATTACAGAGTTATCAGGTGGAGAACAGCAGAGGGTTGCACTTGCTAGAGCTCTTGTAATAGAGCCAGAAGTATTGCTTCTTGATGAACCTCTTTGTAACCTAGATGCAAAACTTAGAGATGAAATGAGGTTTGAAATAAAAGAACTACAGAGAAAACTAAAAATAACTACAATATTCGTAACTCATGATCAGAGTGAAGCTCTTACAATGTCTCAGAGAATTGCTGTATTTAGAAGTGGAAAATGTGTACAGATAGGTACTCCTCAAGAAATATATGCAAATCCTAAAAATAGATTTGTTGCAGATTTTATAGGTGTTACAAATTTATTTGAAATAAAGAATATAAATTCTAACTCTGAATACGATGAAATAGAGATAGAAGGAAATATAAAATTAAATATAAATAAATCAGATGTGGCAAAATACATATCTATAAGACCAGAACATATAGTGATATACGAAGAAAATAATGGAAATGAAAACACAATAGAAGGTGAAATAAAAGAAGTACACTTCAATGGAAATATAAGTGATTATGTAATAGACATAGGAGGATGTACTATAAAGGCGAGCAGAATAAATTCATTTACAGGAGCTATTTTTGAAAAGGGAAGTAAAGTATTTTTAGAAATTCCTAGAAATGCTATAAAAATACTTCGGGAGTAGTGGATATGAATCAGATTAAAGATAAAAAATTAAGTATATTTAAAGGAATTGTTCTGTTTGCAGTTTTATGGATTTTACTTGGGTATATTTTATTCCCAGCTATAAGAACTATAATGCTGAGTGTTATGGGTGAAGGTGGATTCACTCTAGACTATTATAAAGAATTTTTTGCAGTTGAAGCTAATAGAGTAGCTGTAAAAAATACACTTATTATTGGATTTGCATCAGTTTTTGTATGTGGAGTTATAGGTACATTCTTAGCGTTTATGGTTACTTATTTTAAATTTCCATTCAAGAGTATAGTTAGCAAATTACTTTTAACTCCAATAATGGTACCTGGGGTAATAATAGTACTTGCTTTTATACAGCTTTATGGAGAAAGTGGAATAATAACGGAATCACTAGAAATAATTTTCAAATTAGCTGATGAACCATATGCGTTTACAGGATTCTGGGGAATATTATTTGTGCATGCATATACACAGTATGTTTATTTCTTCATGAATGTATCTGTAGCAATAAAACAGATGGATTATTCATCAATTGAAGCAGCAAAAAACTTAGGTGCAGGAAAATGGGAAATATTTAAAACAATAATAATACCGTTTATAAAACCAGCACTTATTGCATCTGCATTAGTTACATTTATATCTTCAATAGGATCGTTCTCAGCTCCAAGTCTTATTGGAGATAGCTACAAGGTAATAACTACTCAGATGTTATTTGCAAAATCAAATAACCATATGGACATAGCATCTGTACAAGTTGTAATACTTACGTTTATGGCTATAGTATTCCTTTTAGTTTCTAGATATTACGAAAAGAAAAGTGCAATAGAAGGAATAATAAAAGGAAGTCCTATGCAAGAAGTAGAAATAGAAAATAAATTTTTAAAAGCTATTTTTATATTTATAAGTGCAGTTACTATTATATTTATAATGCTACCTGTAATAACAATATTTATACTATCATTTGTTACACCGGGAAGTTGGTTAGTAGATATATTCCCTAAAGATTTTTCTATGGAAAACTATATAGATATATTTACAAAGAAAAGAGCTATGAAGCCATTTATAAACAGTATAAATATGTCTATGATAGCAGCTTTAATGGGGGCATTTGTATCTATACCATGTTCTTATATAATAGTTAGAACAAAAAATAAGTTAAAAGTAATAATCGAAATTCTTGCAATGTTACCACTTGCAATACCTGCCAGTGCAATAGCAGTAAACTTAATAAATGCATTTAATAAACCTAATATACTTGCCTTTAACCAGCATCTAGTTGGAAGCTATATAATACTTCCATTAGCGTATTTTGTAGGAATTTTACCATTAGTACTTAGAAGTACAAATATATCTATGTATAATCTAAACCCTACATACGAAGAAGCATCAAAAAGTTTGGGTGCAGGATTTTGGTATACAATAAGAAAGATAACTATACCTATAATAAAACCAGGTATAATATCTGGTGCTGTTTTAGGATTTGTAAGATGTGTAGGAGAATATACAAGTTCTGCATATTTATATAATATAAACAATAGACCAGTATCTATAGCAATGGTAAGTGGAGTCTTTGAATACAAGATAGGGCTTGCTATGGCCTATGGTGTATTAGTAATTATAATTACAACAATATTGAGTATAGCTATACAAAAAGTGGGAACTCCAGAGTAAAAAATAATTGTTATTTTTTTAATTAAAGTTATTTTTTATAAATATATATGAAAAAATTTCAATTACAGTATAATGTAATTAAAGGAATTAATTATTTCAAAAATGAAGGGGGTATTTTTATGATAGATTTTGTAAAAACTAGAAGAAGTTGTAGAAAATATTCTGATCTTCCAGTTCCAGAGGATAAGCTTAAAAAAGTTTTAAAGGCTGGGCTTTTAGCTCCATCAGGAAGATCTAAAAAACCTTGGGAATTTGTAGTTACTACAGATTCAAAAAAATTAGAATTATTATCTAATTGTAGAACAAAGGGTGGAGGATTTTTCTTAAAGGATGCTCCGGTAGCAATTGTTATAGCTGCAGATCCAGAATTAACTGATGTTTGGACTGAAGACTGCTCGATAGCGGCATCTTATATGCAGCTAGAAGCTCATAGCTTAGGTCTTGCTACTTGTTGGGTTCAGGTTAGAGAAAGAGCACACGATGAAAATCAGACAGCTGAAGATTATATAAAGAATGTTATGGGAATACCAGAAAACTACAAAGTTCAATGTATACTAGGTCTTGGATATTCAAATGAAGAAAAAGATGCATACAATGATTCAGATGTGGTTTGGGAAAAAGTTCATTTTGAAAAATTTTAATACGAAATATAAAAAAAGAGTCTAATTAGGCTCTTTTTTATTGCAATTTTGGATAAAAATTTTACAAAATATATCTCTATTGTAGTAGAATAGAAAAGTAAAGCTTTATATAGAAAAAAACTAATAAGAAGAAAATTATAATAGAAAAAATAAATACTATCATAAAAAATATAGTGTTATACTGATTTGTATAGAAAATATAATTTAACATATTGATAAAAGAAATAATTTAAATATATAAATCCAAAAAGGAGGATTGTCTATGAGGCTAAAAATAAAAAACTGTAGCCTTTTATGTAATCAAGGAACAGCACCTTACAATGAAGATGCGGCTGGTATAACACCTTTTGGAGTATGGGTACTTGATGGAGCAACAGGACTTAATGGGAAGAATATAGTGTCTGATGAGAGTGATGCTAGATGGTACTCTCAGTGGTGGAATAACTTTTTACATGAAAATATATACAGAAGTGATTCATTAAAAGAAATTATGTTAGATGGAATAAGAAGTATAAAGGAAGAGTATAAGGAGCTTGTAGAGGGGAAAGATGTAAAAAAATTAGATTTACCATCTAGCTCTATAGCGATAGTAAAATTCAGAGATGATATGATAGAGTATTTTCTTTTAGGAGATTGCTCTTTCTTCTATAATGATGGAGAAAGAAAAATTATAAAAGATAGAAGCATATGTCATCTTGATGATAAAGTATACGATGAAATGATGAGAATACCTAATTTAGATAAGCTATCATTCAATGAAATAAAAGCTAGGGTTATGAATACCATAATAGATAATAGAATGAAGAAAAATACTAAAGATGGATATTGGATCTTGGATTTTAGCGAAGAAGCAATTGAAAATTCTATACATGGATATATTCAGGTAGAGGATGAGATGAAAATAATGCTTGCTAGTGATGGATTTACATGTGCATCTGATAGATATGGTATTTTAAAAGAGGATGAATTAATATATATAGCTGAAAAAATGGGAATAGAGTATATTTTTAATCAGGTGAGAGAATTTGAGGAAGACGACTACAAGGCAATAAAAATGCCTAGATTTAAAGTTATGGACGACTCAACAGCTGTATATGTAGAGCTTTATAATAAAAAAGAAAAGTAATTATATAGAGAAAGAAAGGATAAGAAATGAGGATATTACACATAACAACCCAGAAACCTAACAGTACAGGAAGCGGAATATATATGTGTGGCATGATAAAGGGGTTTGAAAAATTAGGATATGAGCAATCTGTTATAGCTGGAATTGATGTTGAAGACAGTATAAAAGAATTAGAAGAGCATTTTGGAGCAACAAAATTCTATCCAGTTATATACAATACAGACAAATTAGACTTTAATGTCGTTGGTATGAGTGATTCAATGCCTTACAAGAGTACTAGATATAGAGATATGAATGCTGAAATGGTAGAAAAATTAAAAAAAGCATTTGAAAAGCAGATAAATAAAGCATTGGAAGAATTTAAGCCTAATATAATAATATGTCATCATTTATATCTACTTACTGCATTTGTAAGAGAAGTTGTAAAAGACAAAGATATAAAAATTGCTGCAGTATGCCATGGAACTTGTTTAAGACAGTTAAAAACTATACCATTAGAAAGAGATTATATAAAAGAAAATATAAGAAATCTAGATATGTTATTTGCAC
Source organism: Peptacetobacter hiranonis (assembly GCF_008151785.1). Lineage (GTDB taxonomy): Bacteria > Bacillota > Clostridia > Peptostreptococcales > Peptostreptococcaceae > Peptacetobacter > Peptacetobacter hiranonis. The sequence goes on along the minus strand of NZ_CP036523.1, from coordinate 2,139,400 downwards.
TTCATGAAGAACAGAAGAGAGATATAATGTCTGTATTTAATGTTGGAGAAGACAAGGTAAAGGTAATTGGAAGTGGATTCAACGATAATATTTTCAAAAATAAAAACTATGAAGTTGAAAGAGATTATATTGAATTGGTATTTGCTGGAAAAATATGTAAATCAAAAGGACTTATACCGTTTATAGATTGTTTAGATAGACTAGATTACAAAGATGATTTTATCAAAGTTAGACTTGCAGGTACTGGAAGTGATAAAGAATCTTATGATGAAATCGTAGCAAAGGCAAATAATAGTAGATTCGATATAAAATTCCTTGGAAAATTAAATCAGAATGACCTAAGTGAGGAATTCAACAAAGCGGATATATTTGTTTTACCTTCATTCTATGAGGGTCTACCGGTTGTTGTACTAGAAGCTATGGCATGTGGTACAGATGTTGTAGTTACTGATATACCAGGTGTTAAAGAGTGGATTGGAGAAAAAATAAATACATCAGGTAAGATAAAATATGTAGAACTTCCAAAAATGAAGTCTGTTGGTGTACCAGCAGATGAAGCTATAGAGCCATTTGAAGAAAGATTATCTGAGGCACTAGATCAGATGATAAAAGAAAATCTAGATACTACAAATCATAAAAGATTTATAGACATGTCAGAAAAAACTTGGGATGGGCTTGCTAAAAGAATGGAAGAAATGATAATAAAAACAAAATAGTATAACGTTTACAAATAAAATTTTAAGTTTGACCAAGATGTGTTACAATTAAGTTAAATATAAAACTAAAACTGACTTAAAGCAGATTGGAGTGATGAGTTATGAAATGGAAAGACTATGCTGAGGATATAAAACTGTTTGAAGGATTAGATAAAACAGTTAAACCACTAACAGAGGAGCAGAAAAATAAGAATATAAAAACACTGATTACTTATTTTTCATCTGATGTTCCAGCAAAAGTGTATAGCTCAAAAGTTGAATTAGAACCTATAGAAAAATTAAAAGCATTATTAGCAGCTTATCCGGTTAAAAAAATTACTCCGGAAATACTATCAATGCTTGAAAATATTCTTCTAATGGAAAATGATATAGAAAATGCAGTTGATGCAAATTCAATAGAAGAAAAAGAAGATAGAATCGCTGTTTGGAAAGGCGATATAACAAAAATAAAAGCTGATGCCATTGTAAATGATGCAAACAGTTCATTATTAGGAAATAGACAGCCATTCCACAAAGGAGTAGATAGTAAGATTCATGCAGCAGCAGGACCAAGACTTAGAGAAGACTGTAATACAATAATTGAAAAACAGGGACATATTGAATACGCAGGAGATGCTAAAATAACTAGAGCATACTGCCTACCTTCAAAATATGTTGTTCATACTGTAGGACCAGTTGTTTTAGGTGGAAATCCTAGTAAAGAGCATGAAAAGCAGCTACTTCACTGCTATAAATCAGTTCTGAATACTGTAAAAGATATAGACGATATAAAAACTATAGTATTCTGTGGTATATCCACAGGATCTTCAGGATATCCAAAGAAAGAAGCTGCACAACTTGCAGTAGATAGAGTTAGAATTTGGTTAAAAGAAAATCCAGAAAAAGATATAAAAGTTATATTTAACGTATACGATGATGAAGAAATGGAAAAATATCTAAAAGCATTAGAAAGATAAATTTCTTATTAAGAAAAATAGAATTAAATTAGATTAAAAGTAAGGCAGTATGAATTTCGTACTGCCTTTTATTTTGAGGTGAGATATTATGAAATTTGTAGAAAGTCCGTTTTGTTTTGAGGGAAAATTAAAGACTTGTATAGTTGATGGAAGGATTAAATATGAACTAGAAAAAAGTCTTTTAGATAGAGATATTAGAGTTATAAAAACTCCAAAATGTAAAGATGTATATGATGCTATATCTTATCATCCAGATATTCAATTTTTTAACTGTGGAAATGGAAAAATAATAGTAGCACCTAATTTATATGAAAGTTATATTGAGATTTTAAATGATTTTTACTCATCAGAAAAAGGACATGAAATAGAAAAGAATAAAATTAATTTGATAAAAGGGGAGAAACCTCTAAGTAAAAAATATCCCGATGATATTGCATATAATGTCTGTATTGTAGGAAAATATGCACTCCATAATTTTGAATATACAGATAAAGAAGTATTAAAATATTTAGATGAAAATGAGTTTGAGAGAATAAACATAAAACAAGGATATTCTAAATGTTCTATATGCGTTGTTGATGATAAATCAATAATAACTGCTGATAAAGGTATAGTAGACAGTATAGAAAAAAGTGGAGCTGATATAGATTATCTGCTTATAGAACAAGGAAATATAGATCTGTTTGATATGAATTTTGGATTTATTGGAGGTTGTACAGGGATATTATCAGATTCAGAAGTTGGATTTTTAGGGAAGGTAGAAAATCATCCGGATTTTGAAAAGATTAAAGAGTTTTTAAATAAATATGGAAAAAGATATGTATCTCTTTCTAAGGAGAAACTTATAGATTTAGGATCTATAATACCAATTGTAATAGAATAGTGAATTTAAAGTGAAATTATAGATTAAAATGATTAAGGTGTTGAATAAATTAAATAGATAGGTATATAATAATATTCTGATGTAGCATAGAAATAGATAACTCTAGATTATGCATATATAAAAATTAAAACGAAATTAATTAGATTGATTAAAAAATATTAAAAGGGAAAGGATGTTTGTTATGAATATATTTTTAAGAATATTATTTATGGCGATAATTGGGGGGCTTATAGGATATATTACGAATGTTGTTGCTATAAAAATGCTATTTAAACCGTACGAACCTATAAAAATACCACTTACCAACATAGAAATAATGGGGTTAATACCTAAGAGAAGAGCTGAAATAGCAAAAAATGTAGCTGAGACAGTAAAAAGAGAGTTACTTAGTGAAGAAGACATATTCAATGGAATAATAAAAGATGAAGATAAAGCAGAAATAGCGGGATATATAAATTCAAAGGTATCCAATATAATAGCTGAAAAAGCTATATTCCTACCATCTTCTTTAGTTAATAAAATAAACGGTTATATATCAGATATAGTTGACAAAGAAGTTGGAAATGCTATAGATGATTTAGGTAGTAACTTTATAGAAAAAGCAAAAGATAGGGTAGATATAGAAAAAATTATTGAAGATAGAATAAATGAGTTTGATATAGAGTATTTAGAAGAGGTTACTGTAAGAATAGCTAAGAAAGAATTAAAACATATAGAGGTTCTAGGACTACTTCTAGGATTCTTAATTGGTATTATTCAGGGCTTAATATCACTTGTTATATAATATTTCAGAAAATTAAAAGCTTTGTATTGTAATATGCAAAATGATGTGGTAGAATGAAATCAGAGTTTTATATTAGCGATGAAAAGACAGAGTAGGATAAAGATCGTCTTACAGAGATTTTGGGTCACCGGCTGAGAGCCCAATAGAAATGAGTTATCTGAAAACTAGCTTGGAGCAGGATTTAGTAGCGAAAGTGAAAGTATCCGGGTGATTACCTTATAATCTTCAAGAGGATGTTTTATACATCAACTTGGGTGGAACCGCGAGCACACTCGTCCCAATTTTATGGGACGAGTTTTTTTATTTCCATAAATTGCAAAATATAAAATTAATATGTAAATTATTATCAATTAATATAAAAAAGGGGAGGACACAATAATGATAAAAGTATCTTTAAAAAACGATGTAAAAGAATTTGAATCAGGTGTATCAGTTTTAGATGTTGCTAAGTCAATAAGTGAAGGTTTAGCAAGAAGTATAGTTGCAGCTGAAGTTGATGGGGAAGTTGTTGGATTAGATACAGTATTAGACAAAGACTGTTCAGTTAATCTTCTAAAATTTGAAGATAAAGAAGGTAGAGAAGTATTCAGACATACTTCATCTCATATCTTAGCTCAGGCTATAAAAAGATTATATCCAGAAGCTAAATTAGCTATAGGACCTGCTATAGACAATGGATTCTACTATGACATAGATTTAGAACATAGTTTAGTTCCAGAAGATCTTGAAGCTTTAGAAAAAGAAATGAAAAAAATAGCTAAAGAAGATTTAAAAATAGAAAGATTTGAACTTCCAAGAGAAGAAGCTATAAAATTAATGCAGGAAAAAGGTGAAGACTATAAAGTAGAATTAATAGAAGATTTACCTGAAGATGCAGTAATATCATTCTACAAACAGGGTGATTTCACAGATTTATGTGCTGGACCACACCTTCTTTCAACTAAGAAAGTAAAAGCAGTTAAACTTACAAGTGTAGCTGGTGCTTATTGGCGTGGAGACGAAAATAGAAAAATGCTTCAGAGAATATACGGTGTATCTTTCGAAAAGAACAAAGACTTAGAAGAACATTTACACATGTTAGAAGAAGCTAAGAAAAGAGACCACAGAAAATTAGGTAAAGAATTAGGATTATTCATGATACCTGAAGAAGGACCAGGATTCCCTCTAATGTTACCAAAAGGTATGGCTCTTAAAAATGCTTTATTAGAATACTGGAGAGAAGTACATAGAGCAGCTGAATACGTTGAAATAGAAACTCCAATAATATTAAATAGAAAATTATGGGAAACTTCAGGACATTGGTATCACTACAAAGAAAATATGTATACTGTAAAAATAGATGAAGAAGATTACGCTATAAAACCAATGAACTGTCCAGGAGGAATGTTATACTATAAGAGCGAAATGCACTCTTACAGAGATTTCCCAATGAGAGTTGCTGAACTTGGTAGAGTTCATAGACACGAATTATCTGGAGCACTTCACGGATTAATGAGAGTTAGAGCATTTACTCAGGACGATGCTCATATATTCATGTTACCAGAACAGATAAGAGATGAAATAAAAGGTGTAATATCTTTAATAGATGGTATATATAAAACATTTGGATTTGAATATCACTTAGAATTATCTACTAGACCAGAAGATTCTATGGGATCTGATGAAGAATGGGAAGCAGCAGAAAATGGTTTAAGAGGAGCTCTTGAAGAATTAAATCTTCCATTCGTTGTAAATGAAGGAGATGGAGCATTCTACGGACCTAAGATAGACTTCCACTTAACTGACTGCATAGGAAGAACTTGGCAGTGTGGTACTATACAGCTAGATATGCAGCTTCCAAGACAGTTCGATGCTACTTACATAGGACAGGATGGAGAAAAACATAGACCAGTTATGATACATAGGGTTGCATTCGGAAGTATAGAAAGATTCATAGGAATACTTATAGAACAGTATGCTGGTAAATTCCCAGTTTGGTTAGCTCCAACTCAGGTTAAAATAATACCTATATCTGACAAATACGCTGATTATGCTGAAAAAGTTAGAAAAGAATTATTCGACAATGGATTAAGAGTTGAAGTTGACGGTAGAGTTGAAAAAGTTGGATTCAAGATAAGAGAAGCTCAGCTTGAAAAAGTTCCTTACATGGTAATAGTAGGTGAAAAAGAAGAAGCTGAAAACAATATATCTGTAAGATCTAGAGATGAAGGTGAATTAGGTAATGTTGAATTAGCTAAATTCATAGAAGACGTACAGGCTAAAGTAAAATCAAGAGAAAATATAGTAATGGAATAAATATAGTATGGGGCTGTTACAAGGATTGTAGCAGCCCTTTCTTTGACTTAACACAAGTATTCGCTCTCCAGGCTTCAGCGCCCCAACCATTTGTTTAACACATTTCAAGGTTTTGGGGCGCTTGCAGAATTGTCGGTGCGAGCTACTTGTGTTTAAGTCTTAAAAGAAAAGGGCTACTACAATCCTTGATAACAGCATACTGTTTATTTTAAGGAAGTAGTTTATTTAGGAATATAAAATATCTATATGATTACATTTTATAATTGAAAATGCTAGATTATATTGATATAGGTATTTATGGTATAATTATTATTAATTAAGAGTTTAATGTAATTTTTTGAGGAGGTAATTGTATGAAGTTTGGATTTTTAGGTGTAGGTAATATGGCAGCAGCTATTATGAAGGGGATGTGTTTAGGTAAGTCTTTTGATAATGCTGATGTTCTAGGATATAATAGAACAGCATCTAAGGTAGAGAAGTTATCTGAGCAGTATGGTTTAACTACTTGTTATTCTGTTAAGGAGCTTATGGAAAATTCTGATGTTGTGGTTTTATCTGTTAAGCCACAGGTGTTACCAGATGTTATGCCAGAAGTTAAAGAGCTTTTAAGAGAGGGGCAGTTAGTTATATCAATAGCAGCAGGTAAGGAAATAAGTTATTTACAGGAAAATTTAGGTGAGGATGTGCATATAGTTAGAGTTATGCCAAATGTAAACGCACAGGCTTTAATGTCTACTAGTTGTTTTACTTGTAGTGCTAATGTAACTGATGAAGAAAAAGAAGTTGTTAAGACAATGTTTGGGGAAGTTGGAAGTATAGTTGAGATAGAAGAGCATCAATTTGCTGTATTTACTGCAGTTGGATGTGCATCTCCAGCATTTACTTATATATATATAGATGCTTTAGCAAGAGCTGGTGTTAAATGGGGGCTTCCAAAAGATGTTGCATTAGATATAGCAGCAAGCTCAGTTCTTGGATCTGCTAAGATGGTTATGGAATCTGATAAACATCCATTTGGATTAATGGACGAGGTTTGTTCTCCTGGTGGAACAACAATAGAAGGTGTTTGTCAGCTTCAGGACAATAATTTCATGAGTACAGTTGAAAAAGCAGTTAGTGCAGTTATAGAAAAAGATATGTCTTTAAAATAGAAAATATAAAATAAAATGTAAAAACGGGCTGTTGAAATGAATCAATAGCCCATTTTTTATTATAAAAATTAAAATATTCCGAGATGTTGTAGTAATATTTTTGTGCCTAGTAGTATAAGTACTACACCACCGGCAAATTCAGCTTTAGATTTGAATCTTATTCCAAATAGAGTACCTATTCTTATCCCAAATGCAGATATTATAAATGTAGTTATACCTATTAATATAGCAGCATAGACTATGTTTACGCCTAAGAATGCAAATGTGATACCAACAGCCATTGCATCTATACTAGTTGCTATAGCTAAAACAACCATAGTTTTAAAATCAAAAGAAGAACTTTCAACATCGCAACTTTCCTCTCTAGATTCTTTAATCATATTTGCGCCTATAAGAGCAAGAAGTACAAATGCAACCCAGTGATCTATAGACATAATTCTTTCTTTAAAACTACTTGCAAGAATATATCCAATTACAGGCATAAGTGCCTGAAAACCACCAAAGTATGCACCAGTCAAAAGTGATTTTTTTACATCTCTTTCTCTAAGCGTAAGTCCCTTACAAATTGCAACTGCAAAAGCATCCATTGAAAGTGCTACAGCAGTTATAAATAATTCAAATAAACTCATAATTTCCTCCTTAAAATTTATAAAATCAGCAAATTAGAATAGTTTGATTTAAAATGAAAATAAAAAAAGACCTATCTACAGCTTAAGCTGCAGATAAGTCTCGTCATTCAAAATAAAGCCAGACAGTCAAACTGCCAGTATGTTGACTAAATTACAATCTTAAAAGATTGCCAACTACTCCCTTATTGCTAAAAATTATCATATAAATATCTTCTAATATTATAAGTGAAAGCATTTGTAATTGTCAATTACAAATGAATTATAAAATTCTTTTGTAAAAATAAATAAACCTTCACATATTAAAAATAAGTGATAAAATATAAATGTAGATTTAAAATAATTAAAAATAATTGAAAGGAAGGATAACAAATGACTACTAATAGAAATGATAAATGCTGGTGTGGAAGCGGATTAAAATATAAAAAATGCCATATGGACTTTGATGAAAAATACAATGAAATGGCGGCAAAAGGACACATAATGCCACCAAAATCTTTAATAAAAAATAAAGAACAGATAGAAGCAATAAAAGAAAGTGGAAAAATAAATACAGGAGTACTTGATGAAGTTGCAAAACATATAAAAGCTGGAATGAGTACAGCTGATATAGATAAAATAGTTTACGATTATACAATAGCTCATGGTGCAACTCCAGCCCCTCTTGGATACGGTGGATTCCCTAAGAGTGTTTGTACTTCTATAAATAGCGAAGTATGCCATGGTATACCAGATGAAAATATAATCTTAAAAGAAGGAGATATTGTCAATGTAGACGTATCTACTATAAAAGATGGATATTTCTCAGATGCATCAAGAATGTTCAAAATAGGGAAAGTTAGTGAAGCTGCTGATAAAATAACTGATATAGCTAAAGAATGTTTAGAAGCAGGTATAAAAGCAGTTAAACCTTGGGGACATCTTGGAGATATAGGTGCTGCAGTACAGGAATTAGCTGAAAAAAATGGATACTCAGTAGTAAGAGCTTTTGGTGGACATGGAATAGGATTAGAATTCCACGAAGATCCATTTGTAGCACATGTTGGTAAAAAAGGTCAGGGAATGGTATTAGTTCCGGGAATGATATTTACAATAGAGCCAATGATAAATGAAGGTGAATACGATGTATATGTTGATGATGTAAATGAATGGACAGTATACACAGCAGATGATTCTCTATCAGCTCAGTGGGAGCATCAAATACTAGTAACTGAAGATGGAATAGAAATAATAACACGGTAATAAAAAATAAATTTAAACTTTTTCAAAAAAAGACTTGCATTAAGTTGCAATAAGTAATATAATAAACAAGTAAGTTAAAAGACAGCAAGTAGAAATCCGTTTCTCACCTTACGACGAGAGTTAGTAAGTGTTAATATGAGTTAGAGAAGCTTTAGGTAAAAGCTTTATTAGTAATGAGAACTTATATGGCGGATGATAATTTATCATTCGCCTTTTTTAATATAATGATGGAGGTGGACTACCATTAGTAAGGAAGTCGCAATAAACGAACAGATAAAAGAAAAGGAAGTAAGAGTTATCTCTGCAAACGGAGAACAGCTTGGAGTTATGCCTACAAAAGAAGCTCAGGGATTAGCAAATAATAAGAATTTAGACTTAGTTCTAATATCACCAAACGCTAAACCACCTGTTTGTAAAATAATGGATTATGGAAAATACAGATACGAACAGGCAAGAAAAGAAAAAGAAGCAAAGAAAAAACAGAAAACTGTTAATGTTAAAGAAGTAAGATTAAGACCAGGTATAGAACAGAACGACCTTAATACTAAAGCTAAACAGGCTATGAAATTCTTATCAAAAGGAGATAAGGTTAAAGTAGAACTTAGATTTAGAGGTAGAGAATTAGGTCACAAAGACCTTGGTAAAGATGTAATGCTTAAATTCATAGAAGCAGTGAAAGAGTTTGGAGAACCAGCGAAAGCCCCTACATTTGAAGGGAACAACATGGTTGTAATAATAGATCCAAAAAAATAGATAAATATTCGAGAGGAGGAACTTTGTCATGCCAAAAATGAAAACTCATAGAGGTGCAGCAAAAAGATTAAAAAGAACAGGAAATGGAAAATTAAAAAGAGCTAAAGCTTACAAAAGCCATATATTAACTAAAAAATCTGCAAAAACTAAAATGAACTTAAGACAGTCAACTTTAGTTTCTGAAGGTGATGCTAGAAGAATAGCTCAGTTATTACCATACAAATAAGAATCGTAATAAAAGAAACGGAAAATATAAGAAGATTTTAAATAATAAATAATGGAGGATAAGAATAATGGCAAGAGTAAAAAAAGGTATGAATGCCCGTAAAAAACATAAAAAAGTTTTAAAACTTGCAAAAGGATTCAGAGGATCTAGAAGCAAATTATTTAGACCAGCTAATGCATTCGTTATGAAAGCATTAAGAAATGCATACATAGGTAGAAAATTAAAGAAAAGAGATTACAGAAAACTTTGGATACAGAGAATAAATGCAGCTGCTAGAATGAACGGAATATCTTACTCAAGATTAATGAACGGTTTAAAATTAGCAGGTGTTGAAGTTAACAGAAAAATGTTATCTGAAATGGCTATAGCTGATCCAGCTGGATTCGCTAAACTTGTAGAAGTTGCTAAAGCTAAATTAGCTTAATTAACATTATACTACCGTAAATACAGACTGTTTTGCATAAGCAAGACGGTCTTTTTTTTTATGTTTTTTGTGCTTAAACTTAACAATTGATTGTATTCGATAAGGTTGTTTTTAATTGTAAATTAGAATATAATATATTAATGACATTTAAAATAATTAGTTAGAACTTAAAATAAAAATAAACATAAAATAAAACTGTGTCAGCGGACACAAAAATAAAGTTATATCAAAATGTATAATTTTATGATGTTAGGAGGTATGAAGGAAATTGAAAACGATGCTCAAAAGAGTGGCTTCTTATGGAAGTGGAATGCAGCCGACTCAGGTAATGGTAATCGGATTCGCAACGGTTATATTAGTAGGAGCTATAATATTAAATTTACCAATATCTACTCAAGATGGGGAAAGTATAGGATTTTTAAATGCACTATTTACGGCTACATCTGCGGTGTGTGTAACAGGGCTGGTAGTAGTGGATACGTCTACTTATTGGAGCTTCTTTGGACAGCTAACGATAATAATGCTTATACAAATAGGTGGACTTGGATTCATGACGGTTACGACGATGTTTGCACTTATAACGGGGAAAAGAATAAATTTAAAAGAAAGACTTTTAATACAGGAAGCGTTAAATCAGAGAGATTTATCTGGTATAGTAAGACTTACTAGATATGTACTTATGATGACATTTACTATAGAGGGGATAGGAGCACTTATACTATCTACTAAATTTATACCAATGTTTGGATTTGTAAAGGGCACGTGGTTTTCAATTTTCCATGCAATTTCTGCATTTTGTAATGCAGGATTTGACCTTATGGGAGCTACAGCGGGTAAATTCACATCTATAGTATGTTTTAACAATAGTTATTTAGTTATGCTTACAATTTCAGCATTAATAATACTTGGTGGGATTGGATTCCCAGTTTTACTAAATATAATTAGAGAAAAAAGATATTCAAGATATAATTTACATACTAAAGTGGTTATTTTCACTACTATTTCGCTTATAATAGTGGGCACAATTACTATTTTAGCTATAGAGTTTGATAGACCAAGCACTCTTGGAGATATGCCTCTACCTCAGAAAATTGTAAATGCATATTTCCAGTCTGTTACATCTAGAACAGCAGGATTTGCAAGTATAGATCTTACTAAGCTTAGAGAAAGTACACTATTTGCAATGATAATTTTGATGTTTATAGGAGCAGCACCAGCATCTACTGGTGGAGGTATAAAAGTTACAACACTTGCAACACTTTTATTATCTGTTAAGAGCCTTATCCTAGGAAAATCAGATATAGAAATATATGAAAGAAGAATAAGCTCATCAACAGTTAGAAAAGCGATGGTAATATTTGTAGTTGGGATAAGCTTTGTTGTAATAGGAACATTTTTACTATCTGCAACACAGGAACAATTTACATTAACAGCTGCAGCATTTGAGGTTGCATCTGCATTTGCGACTGTTGGGCTTAGTATAGGTGGAAGTCCTACACTGACACCTATAGGTAAACTACTTATAATAATGTATATGTTCGCAGGACGTGTTGGATCACTTACAATATTTATGGCATTTATGTCAGGCGGTTCTAAAAAAGTTCAGCCAGTTAGATATCCTGAAGGAAGTTTAATCGTAGGGTAAAATTTTTAGGGTTATTAGGAGAAGAGAAAATGAGTATGAAACAGTATATAGTAATTGGATGCGGTAGATTTGGTGCATCAGTTGCATCTACAATGCATTTATTAGGCCATCAAGTCATGGCAATAGATAAAAATGAAGATATAATACAGAATCTTTCGGATAAGGTAACACATGCAGCAATAGTCGATGTTACAGATGAGCAGGCACTTAGATCTCTTGGTTTAAGTAACTTTGATGTTGCTATAATTGCTATAGGTTCAGATATAAGAGCATCTATAATGGCTACACTTATAGCTAAGGAAATGGGAGTAGAAGAAATTATCTGTAAAGCTAAAGATGAATTACAAGCTAAAGTTCTTTATAAAATAGGTGCAGATAGAGTTGTATTCCCAGAGAGAGATATGGGGGTTAGAGTTGCACACAACCTAGTATCAAACAATATACTAGACCATATAGAATTGGACCCAGAATACTCTATAGTTGAAATAGTTGTTCCTAAAAAATGGGTTGGTAAATCTCTTATAGAACTAGAACTTAGAAGTAGATACGAAATAACAGTACTTGCAATAAAGAGTGGGAAAGAAATAAACGTAACTCCATCTCCAGAAGAAAAACTAGAGGGTGGAAATATACTAGTAATAATAGGTAAAAACTCAAGTATAAGAGATATAATAAACCAGAATATTGAAACTGTAGGGAGAAGATAGTATATGGTAGAAATAACTAGTAAAGACAATGAAAAAATAAAAAGTACTAAACTTCTTCTTAAATCAAAAAATAGAAATAAAGAGAGTAAATTTATAATAGAGGGATATAGAATTCTTACTTTAGCATTTGAGCAGAAGGATATTATAGATTACGTCTTTATAAACGAGGATTTTGAAAATAAAGAAGAACACAGAAAGTTTTTAAAAGAATTAGAAGATGCAAATATAAAAGTATATAAGACAACTAACAAGAATTTTAAAGATATGGTAGATACTGAAAATACTCAGGGGATACTAGCTGTTGTTTCTTATGAAAAGAAAACTCTTGAAAAAAATCTAACTGACGACGATAAATATATCATAGTCCTAGATAGAATTCAGGATCCTGGAAATATGGGAACAATAATAAGAACAGCAGATGCAGCTGGAGCTGATGCAATAATAACTTTAAAAGGATGTGTTGATATATACAATCCAAAGGTAATAAGATCTACAATGGGATCTATATTTAGCATGAATATAATTCCTGCAGAGAGAGATGAGATGTTATCTACATTAAAATCAAAAGGAATAAAAATAGTATCTAGTTGGCTTAATACAGAAAACTGGTATGATACTGTAGATTATGGGAATAAAGTTGCGCTTGTAATAGGAAATGAGGCAAATGGTATAGATGATGTCATAGCTGAAAACTCTGATTTACTTGTAAAAATACCTATATACGGAAGTGCAGAATCTTTAAATGCTGCAATAAGTTCTGCAATTCTAATGTACGAAATTAAAAAATCACTTGTCTAAAATGTTGACAATGTGTTATAATTATGAAGAATTGTAAATACAATTACAAAAATTTCAAATAATTAATGTTGATAGAGAAAAGTACTGTGAACCATTTCAGTAAAGAGATAGATTGTCGTTGGCTGTGAGCAATCTTCTGAGATATCATAGGAAGTTCGCTCTGGAGTTTCTAAGCTGAAATCTTACGATGTGTAGGTTTGGACGTATAAGATGCGTTAAATCTTTTGAGGTGGTCTAATTAAAGTTTATTAGGCTACTAGGGTGGTACCGCGGAATTATAGTCTTTCGTCCCTAGCTGGGATTGAAAGACTTTTTTTATGCAAATTATGAAAATAAGAAAACTAAGAAAAATTATTAAATGAAAGGGTGATATTAAAGATGCAGGAAAAACTTCTTGAATTACAGAAAAATGCATTAGCTGAAATAGCAGAGGCAGACAGTATAGAAAAAGCTGAAAGTCTTAGAGTTAAGTACCTTGGTAAAAAGGGAGAACTTACAATAATATTAAAAGGAATGGGAAAATTATCTGCTGAAGAAAGACCAGTAGTTGGTAAAGTAGGTAATGAAGTTAGAACAGCTATAGAAGAAGGAATAAACAACGCTAAAACTGAGCTTAAAAAAGCAGAACAGGCTAAAAAATTAGCAGAAGAAGTAATAGACGTTACAATGCCTTCAAAAGAATTTAAAGTAGGTAAAAAACATCCTATAACTAAAATAATAGATGAAGTAACTGATATATTCATAGGAATGGGATTCTCAATAGCAGAAGGTCCAGAAGTTGAAACAGTTAGAAACAACTTCGATGCACTAAACGCTCCAAAAGATCATCCATCAAGAGATATGTCAGATACATTCTACATAAATGATGATTTATTATTAAGAACACAGACTTCTCCAGTTCAGATAAGAACTATGGAAAAAGAAGATTTACCAATAAAAATAATAGCTCCTGGAAGATGCTTTAGATCTGACTCTCCAGATGCTACACATTCTCCAATGTTCCATCAGATAGAGCTTCTAGTTGTTGGAAAAGACATAACAATGACAGAATTCAAAGGAACTTTAAACACATTTGTTCAGAAATTATTCGGAAGTGAAACAAATACAAAATTCAGACCTCACAACTTCCCATTCACTGAACCAAGTGCAGAAATAGACGTAACTTGCTTCAAATGTGGTGGTAAAGGTTGCCCAGTTTGTAAAGGAGAAGGTTGGATAGAAATATTAGGTGCAGGTATGGTACATCCTAACGTACTTAGAAACTGTGGAATAGATCCAGAAGTTTACAGTGGATTTGCGGCAGGTATGGGTGTTGAAAGACTTGCAATGCTTAAATACGGTATAGATGACATAAGATTATTATTCGAAAATGATGTTAGATTCTTAGATCAGTTCTAATTTGATGAAATAGGGAGGAAAAAGTAAATGTTAGTATCAGTAAAATGGTTAAGAGATTACGTAGATATAGATATGGACGTAAAAGAATTTGCCGATATGATGACAATGACAGGGACTAAAATGGAAACTGTTGAATACTTCGGTGAAGATATAGAAAATGTTGTAGTTGGGAAAATATTAGAAATAAACCCACATCCAAATGCGGATAAATTAATAGTAACAAAAGTTGACGCTGGAGAAAAAGTTCTTCAGATAGTAACAGGAGCAAAAAATGTAAAAGTTGGAGATTATATACCTCTAGCAATACATGGTGCTAAACTTCCTGGTGGAATAAAAATAAAAACAGGAAAATTAAGAGGCGAAGTATCAGAAGGTATGATGTGTTCTGCAGCTGAACTTGGTATAGATGAAAAATATGTTGAAGAATACAAAAAGAACGGAATATTCCTTCTTGATTACGAAGATAGTTATGAAACAGGTAAAGATGTTAAAGAAGTTCTTGGTATAAATGATGCAGTTATAGATTTCGAATTAACATCAAATAGACCAGACTGCAGATGTGTAATAGGTATAGCTAGAGAAGCAGCTGTAACAGTTGGTAAAAAAGTTAAATACCCAGAAGTATCTGTTAAAGAAGAAGCTGACGAAGCAATAGATTTCGATGTACAGATAGAAAACCCAGAATTATGTAGAAGATATGCAGCTAGAATAGTTAAAGATGTTAAAATAGCTCCATCTCCATACTGGATGCAGAGAAGATTAATAGAAGCTGGTGTAAGACCTATAAACAACATAGTAGATATAACTAACTATGTAATGTTAGAAATGGGTCAGCCAATGCACGCATTTGATTTAAGTGATATAGGAACTGGAAAAATAGTTGTTAGAAATGCTGAAGAAGGAGAAAAATTCGTTACTTTAGACGAACAGGAAAGAACTCTTGATAAAGATATGTTAGTTATAACTAACGGAGAAAAATCTTTAGCTTTAGCTGGTGTAATGGGTGGATTAAACTCAGAAATAAAAGATACTACAACTGAATTATTATTCGAAAGTGCAAACTTCCAGGCTGAAAATGTAAGAGCTACTTCTAAAAAATTAGGACTTAGAACAGAATCTTCTTCAAGATTCGAAAAAGGTATAGATCCAAACTTAGCAGAACTTGCTGTAAACAGAGCAGCTCAGTTAGTTGAAATGTTAGGTGAAGGTAAAGTATTAAAAGGTATAGAAGATAACTATCCTTCAAAACCAGAACAGAAAATACTTACAGTAAATCCTAAGAGAATAACAGCTAGATTAGGAATAGACCTTCCAATAGCTCAGTTTATAGAAATATTAGAATCATTAGAATTCGACTGTGACTTAAAATCTGCTGAAGAATTAGAAATAAGAGTGCCTTCATTCAGATTAGATATGGAACAGGAAGCTGATGTTCTTGAAGAAATAGCAAGAATATACGGATTCGAAAATATACCAGCTAAACAGTTAGAAGGTAACTACACAGCAGGTATAAAAACTGAAAGACAGAAATTCAACGATATACTAAAATCTACTGCTCTATCAACAGGATTATATGAAGTACTTAGCTACTCATTCGTAAGCCCATCAGGAGTAGATAAAATAAAATTACCTGCAGATTCTCCAAAGAGAAACTTTGTAAAACTTTTAAATCCACTTGGAGAAGAAACTTCTGTAATGAGAACTACAATGATACCAAATATGCTTGATATAGTATACACTAATATGTCAAGAAAGAACCCAGAATTCGCTGGATTCGAATGTGGACATGTATTCGTACCAAGTGAAGAAGGACTTCCTTCAGAATTAAATCATATGTGTATGGCAATGTATGGAAAAGAAGTAGACTTCTTTGTACTAAAAGGTGCAGTTGAAAAAGTTCTTGAAAGAGCAGGAATGAAAGAATATGAAATAATACCAGAAAAAGAAAACACTACATTCCATCCAGGTAGATGTGCTAAAATAGTATGTAATGGAGCATTAGTAGGTTACTTAGGAGAAGTACATCCTGACGTACTTGAAAACTACGGATTAACTCAGAGAGTATATGTTTGTGAAATAGATACTGATGTGGTATTTGAAAATTCAGACAGAACAATAGTATTCAAATCTCTTCCAAAATATCCATCTACATCAAGAGATATAGCACTTACTGTAAAAGATGAAGTATATGTAAAAGATATAGAAGATATAATAAAAGCTAATGGAGAAGGATTAGTTGAAAGTTATAGATTATTCGACGTATACAGAGGATCTCAGATAGAAACTGGATATAAATCTGTAGCATACAGCATAACTTATAGAAGTGCTGAAAAAACACTTACTGATGATGATATAGCACCAGTTCATGAAAACATATTAAAAGAATTAAGCGAAAAATTAGGTGCTGAATTAAGAGCTTAATGAAAAGTAATCATTAGGGGGTTGAAACCGATGAATAAAGTTACTGTAAAAATACAGGGAGCTGAATATCAGATGACAGGAGATAAACCTGTTGAAAAAATGAAACAGATAGCTGATTATGTAGACAGTGAAATGAGTACAATAGCTGAGGCGAATTCAAGACTTAGTATATCAGCAGTATCAATACTTACAGCTCTAAACATAGCAGATCTTCTATTTGAATGCTCTGAAGAAAACCAGGAAATAGCTAAAGAGCTTGAAGAATTACAGGCAAATGCAGAAAATGGTATAAACTCTGAAGCTGCAAAAGAATTAGAAGAAAAAATAGCATTAAAAGATAAGGAAATAGAAGAGTTAAAAAACGGGGTTGAATCTAAAAACTCAGAACTTGAAGAGCTACAGAAAAGAATGGCAGAACTTATGGAAATAGTAGAAGAAAAGAAAAAAGAAATCTTGGAACTACAGAATCCAGAAGTATGTCAGGAAATGAATGTAGATGAAAGAATAAAAGAGCTAGAAGAAAAATTAGTTGAGGCTAATAAAAAGGTAGAAACTGCTGAACAGATAGCATCTGAATTCCAGAATAATGCCTACGAACTTCAGCTTGAAAACACTGAGCTTAAAAATAAATTAGACAAATAACGCAAATGTATTGCAAAAAGAGTCGCTTGATACATATAATATATGGAGCGGCTCTTTTTTTTATGCCGATTTTTAAGTGAAAATAATTGTTTTTAAAAAGAAATTATATTAGATAATTGTTGGAATGTTGAAATAAAATTATGATTTCAATAAGAAGGAGGAAATGATGAATAAAATAGAACTTCTTGCTCCAGTTGGAAGCTTTGAAGCGTTAAAAGCAGCTGTTCAAAATGGTGCAGATGCAGTTTATTTAGGTGGAAAAGATTTTAGTGCTAGAGCATCTGCAAATAATTTTGATAGAGAAGAACTACAGGAAGCGGTTAAATACTGTCATACAAGAGGAGTTAAACTGTTTATAACAGTAAATACATTGATAAAACAGAATGAGGTAGAGGATTTCATCGAGTATATAAAATTCTTATACGATATAGATATAGATGCTGTAATCGTACAGGATATAGGTATGGCAATGCTTATAAAAAGAGAACTTCCAGACTTCGAAATACATGCAAGTACTCAGATGGCAGCACATTCACTAGAAGATGTAGAGTATTTAAAAAGCATTGGATTTAATAGAGTAGTTCTTGCTAGAGAACTAAGTGCACCAGAGATAAAAGAAATTTGTTCAAAGGTTAAGGTTGATATAGAGGTATTCGTACATGGAGCACTGTGCGTATGCTATTCTGGTCAGTGTTTAATGAGTAGTATGATAGGAAATAGATCTGGAAATAGAGGTAGATGTGCACAACCTTGCAGACAGAAATATGAATTAATAGATTTAGAAACAAGTGAAACTGTAAACACAAATGGAGAATATCTATTAAGTCCTAGAGATTTAAACACTATAGAAGAAATTGGAGAAGTAATAGACGCGGGTGTATTATCTCTAAAAATAGAAGGAAGAATGAAAAGACCTGAGTATGTTGCAACAGTTGTATCTGCATATAGACACGCAGCAGATAACTATATAGCTACAGGAAAAACTGGTGTAACTACTGAAGATATGAACGAACTTTATACAATATTTAATAGAAAATTCACTAGAGGATATATACTTGGAGAAAAAGGTATAGATATAATGAACTCTGAAAAACCAAACAACAGGGGTCTATACATCGGTAAAGTAGTAGATTTTAATAAGAAAAGAAAAAGATTAAAGATAAAACTAGAAAACACTCTTAAAAAAGGCGATGGAATAAACCTTGGTGGAGGAACTATCGGTAGAATAATCAAGGGAAATGAGATAAGTGAAATAGGATTCGCTGGAGAAACTATAGAGTTAGACTTTGTAGGAGAAGCTAGAAAAAATCAGGATGTATTTAAAACATCGGACAACTCTCTAATAGGAAGGGTAAAATCTACTTTTGAAAGCGATAAAGAATTAGTCAAAACTCCTGTATATATGAGATTTAAAGCTTATATAGGAGAAAAACCTGTACTTGAAATATCTGATACAGAAGGAAATTCGGTGCTAGTTGAGGTAGAAAAAGAGGCAGAAAAAGCTATGAAGGTAGCATTATCTGAAGAAAAGGCAAAATCTCAGCTTGAAAAACTTGGAAACACTCCTTATGAGTTAGAAAATATAGAACTAGATATAGGTGAGGATGTTAGTATTCCTGTAAGTATGATAAATAAAATGAGAAGGGAAGCTATAGAAAAATTATCTGATGCAAGAGAAGTTGTAAAAGGAAGAAGTCTAAAAGACAAAGAAATAGACTACTCTATAGAAGATAAAAGACCAGAGTATCTAGAAGAAGAGCCTAGAATAAGAGTTAAGGTTAAAAATTTAGAGCAGTTAAAAGCGGTTGCGGATTTAGAAATAGATACAATATACTATGAAAACTTATACGATTTCGATGAAGCTAAAAAAATAGCTGTGGAAAACAACAAGAAAATAGTATACTCTGCACCTAGAATAATGAGAAATCCTGACTACAAGGTATTTGATAAGATAATAGATGAAATAACTGAAGAGGATTCTGTACTTGCGGCGAGCTGGGGAGAAATAAAATTCTTTACAGAAAACTGTGGATGTGGAATAAGAGCAGATTGGTCATTAAATGCATTCAACGGAGAGAGCATGAATTGGCTTAGAAACAGTGGAATGGAAAGTATATGTATATCTCAGGAAATGAATGTAACTGAAATAAAAGAATCTATAAAACACACAGATGCAGAAATAGAAACAGTTGTATACGGATACGCACCTATGATGATAAGTGAATACTGTCCAATGGGTGTACTTGTAAGAAACTGTAAAAAAGACAAAAGATGTGCAGAATGTAGAAAAGATAAATATATGTTAGAAGATCAGAAGGGAAACCAGTTTAGACTATCTCAGAGCGAATTCTGTAGAACTACAATATACAATTCTGAACCTACAATAATGCTTGAAAATCTTGAAGATGTTGCAGAAACTGGTGTGGACTTCTTTAGATTAGACTTCTCACTAGAAACACCAGAAGAAGTTAGAGAAATAGCTAAAGCATATATAGAAACAACAGAAAACGACTTTGAATTAAGCAACACTGCAAAAAAAGTGTTAAATAAAAACAGAAATTACACAACTGCTCACTTCTACAAAGGAGTTGAGTAATATGAATAAGACAGTACTTACAACTATTTGCTATATTGAAAAAGGTGGCAAAACGCTTATGCTTTATAGAAATAAAAAGAAAAATGACGTACATGAAGGTAAGTATGTTGGGATTGGTGGAAAATTTGAATTTGGAGAAACTCCAGAAGAATGTATAATAAGAGAGATTAAAGAAGAAACTGGATTAACTGTAAATTCACTTAGATATCATGGACTTATTTCTTTCCCTAAATTTGCAAATGACGACAACTGGTATATGTTTATATTTAGTTGTAGAGATTTTGAAGGAGAGGTTCCTGAGGATAGATTAGATGATTGTCCAGAGGGTAGACTTCTTTGGGTTGATAACGACAAGGTTATGGACTTAAATATGTGGGATGGAGATAGAGTATTTTTAGAGTGGGTAGCCACTAAAAAGGTGTTTAATGCAAAAATTGAATATAAAGAGGGAATCTTGGATAAATATCATGTAGATTTCTATTAAAAGTAATAAAAAAGGCATATACTACTAAAATTGGTATATGCCTTTTATCATCTGTGATATTATGTAATTTTATCTTAAAGATTATATTATTTTAAATATGTTCCGTTTTCGTCCTGGTATACTATACTTTTTCTCATAAGTACACCTAAAGCTCTTTTGAAATTCTTTTTACTTGAATTGAATAATATTTTTATATCTTTTGGATCAGATTTATCGTTAAATCTCATATATCCGTCATTTCCTTCAAGATAGCTTAATATCTTGTATTCAACTGAATCCATTTCAGATTTTCTGTCCGCTCTTGGAGTAAGTCCTAGTTTTCCGTCATCGTATATTTTTATAACTTTTAGGTTTTCCATAACCTGTCCGACATCTAAATCTGTGAAGTATTCGTTATTTAGTATAACTGCAGCGTATTTGTTGTCTACACAAAGCATAGCAGTTCCATTAGTCTGGAATCCGTACACTATACCAGTTACAGTATCTCCTAAATTGTACTCGTGGTCTGTAGTTAGATGATTGTCTATATCAGTAGTTGCAGCTATTCTTCCACTCTTATCTACATATATATAGAATAAATATTTTTCATCTCTAAACATTGGATGAGTTTTTTCTCTAAATGGTACAAGTACGTCCTTTGGAAGCCCAACATCTATGAATGTACCTATATCAGTATTATCAACTACTTTAAGATATGCTATATCCCCCACGCAAGCTAAAGGTTTCTTTGTAGTTGCAGCAAATCTTCCTTTAGAATCTTTGAATATGAAGACTTCGACTTCTTTTCCGACCTCGATTTCAGTTCCGTCTTCAATAAATTTGTTGTGAAGTAGTACATCGTCAGTTGAGTTGCCTGTCTGACCATCTAAGAAATAGCCAAAATCAGCTTTTCTCTTAACTTCGAGATTGTTTAATTCTCCTATTTTTACCAAATTTTTCACTCCTAACGTTTTAATCATTAAATCTATTATAATACATAAGTCATATGAAATGGAAAGTTATTTTAATTTAAGAGAAATAAATTTTTATAAAGTAAGTTAAGAAAAATTATTTTTTTGTTAAAAGCATTGAATAAAATATACTATAGGTATATAATTGGTATAGACCAAAATAAAAGGTGGAATCGATATGAAGAAAGTAGATAAAACTAGCTCTGTATCAATACATATCCAATTACAATCGATAATAAAGGATATGATAGAGTCTGGAGAATTAAAAGAAGGCGACGTACTTCTTCCAGAAAGAGAAATTTGTAAAGAACAAGAAATAAGTAGAATGACTGTCAATAAAGCTATAAATGCACTTGTTTCTGAGGGAATTCTCTACAGAAAACAAGGTAAAGGAACTTTTGTAGCACAGAAAAAGAAAAAATATCAGTTCAACAATGTAAAAGGGTTTACAGAAGTTATGAAGAGCAGAGGAATTGATATTAAGACAGATATAATAAAATTTGAAATACTAAACCCAGATGATATTATAATGGAAAAACTGGGAATAACTGACAAAAGAGAAAACGTATACAAGATAAAAAGAATTAGATATGTAGAAAATGAGCCATTTGGATACGAGATTGCATACATTCCTGAAAAGGTATGTGGTGGTATGACAAAGGGAATGTTAGACGATAATTCTTTGTATAAAATTTTGGAAAATGAATATGGATACAAAGTAGCTAGAGTAGAGCAGATAATAGATCCTATACAAGTAGATACAAAAGTTAGCGAAAAACTACAATGTGAAAAAGGACGGCTAGCACTTAGTATTCAGAGAACATCTTACACAGAAGATGAAAAAATTATAGAATATACAGTGACTATAATTAGAAGTGATAAATATCAGTATGAGATAAATATAGGAATGTAATTTTAATAGAATAAATTTAAAAAATTATTGATTAGGAGGGGTATTAAAATGAAATGCCTTACAAACGGTAGAATTATATTAAAAGACAAAGTTTTAGAAGGAAAAAATATTATATTCGATAGCAAAATACAGAGTATAACTAGTGAAATTCCTGAAGGGTGCGAGGTAATAGACGCTAAAGGTCAGTATATATCTCCAGGTTTAATAGATATACATATACATGGTAATATGGGTGAAGATACTATGAATGGTACAGACCACGCAATAGAAACTATGTCAAAATCTGTTGCACGTCATGGTGTTACAGGGTTCTTACCAACAACTATGACAATGGGAAAATCTGATATATATACAGCTTTAGATACAATAAGAAGAGCAAAAGCTAGAAAATTAAACGGTTCTCAGGTACTTGGATCTCATGTTGAAGGGCCATTTATAAATGAAGCATTTAAAGGTGCTCAGAATGCTAAATTCATAGCAATACCTGAATTCTCATTTATAAAAGACTATTCAGATGTTATAAAAGTTATAACAATAGCTCCAGAAAAAGACGAAAACTTTGAATTTATAAAAGCTGTTAAGAGAAGTACAGATATATTAATATCTATGGGACACAGTAAAGCTACATTTGATGAAGCAAATGCAGCTATAGATGAAGGTGTTGGAAGTGTTACTCACTTATTCAACGCTCAGACAGGATTAAACCACAGAGAGCCAGGAATAGTTGGTGCAGCACTTACTAGAGATGTATTCACTGAAATAATAGCAGATACAATACATGTAAACAAAGGATTATTCCAGTTTGTAATACATAACAAAGGTAAAAATAAATTAATACTTATAACAGACTCAATGGAAGCTGGAGGTCTTGAAGATGGAGAATACTCATTAGGTGGACAGAAAGTTATAGTTAAAGATAATGCTGCTAGATTAGAAAATGGAGCATTAGCAGGAAGTGTTTCAGCAATGAACTCTATGGTAAGAAACTTCTACAACAACACAGATTTAACAGTAGTAGAAGCTATAAATCTTGCTTCTTTAAACCCAGCAACTGCAATACATGTAGATGATAAAAAAGGTAGTATAGAAATAGGTAAAGATGCAGACTTTGCATTATTTGACGATGATTTCAACTGCAGTATGACAATTTGTACAGGAGATATAGTATTCGAGCAGAAATAGTAGTAAAATCTAAATATAATAAAATGTAAAAATCCGCAAAGAGCGGTAGAAGATAAATAAAAAACATATTGGAGGAGTTAAAAATGAAAATATTAGTATGTAAAGACTATGCTCAGATGAGTGAAAAAGCGGCTAGAATATTTGCAGCTCAGCTTATATTAAAACCTAATTCAGTATTAGGATTAGCAACAGGAAGTACTCCAGAAGGAATGTACGCATCATTAGTTGAAAAATACAATGAAGGAAAAATAGATTTCGCTGACGTAACAAGCTTCAACTTAGACGAATACTATCAGTTACCAGTTGAAAATGATCAGAGCTATGATTACTTCATGAAAAAACATCTTTTCAACCATGTAAATATAGAAAACTTCAACCTTCCAAATGGTATGGTAGAAGATGTAGAAGCTGAATGTAAAGCTTACGAAGAAAGAATAGAAGCAGCTGGTGGAATAGATATACAGGTTCTAGGAATAGGAAAAAATGGACACATAGGATTCAATGAACCAGATTCAGTATTTATAAAAAATACTCACTTAGTTGAACTTACACCATCTACAATAGAAGCAAACTCAAGATTCTTCGCTTCAGAAGAAGAAGTGCCTAAAAAAGCAGTAAGTATGGGTATAGGAACTATATTAAAATCTAAAAAAATAGTTCTTTTAGCTTCAGGAGAAGGAAAAGCAGACGCTATAGCTAAAACTGTTTACGGAGATATAGATCCAATGGTTCCAGCTACAGCATTACAGTTACACAACGATGTAATAATAATATTAGATGAAGCTGCAGCTTCTCAGTTAAAACCAGAAGATTACACTGTTGTAAAATAATAAAATTAAAAATAATAATTTATATAATTATAGAAAAGGGATGCCTACAGGTATCTCTTTTCCTTTATAGAAACGATTACTTTAAATATAAAAAAGTAGTCGTTTTTTTATTGTGATTTATAAATATTTAATGTTTTGAAAAATTATAATAGGGTAATTAAATAAAATATTGAAAAAATATGATAAAATAATTATAATCATAAAAATAAAAACGGAGGTGTCTATTATGAATATGAAAAAATATACAACAGTTGCATTAGCAGCTACTATGGCAGTTGGTACAGTTATACCAGCTTCAGCAGCATCAATAGATAAAATAGTTGGAAACAACAGATATGAAACTGCAGCAATGATAAGTAAGAGAGCTTATTCAACTGCAGAAACTGTTATACTAGTAAATGACGATGCTATACCAGACGCACTAGCAGCAACACCATATGCAAATGCACTTAAAGCACCAATATTACTTACTTCTAAAAATGCACTTACAGCAGTTACTAAAGATGAAATAGTTAGAACAGGAGCAAAAAAAGTAGTATTAATAGGTGGTGAAGCAGTTTTACCAGAAGCTCTAGTTGAAGAATTAAAAGCTGCAGGAGTTACAACTGTAGATAGAATAAAAGGTGATACTAGAGAAGAAACAGCACTAGAAATAGCTAAGGCACTAAACGACTTTAATAAATCAAATAAATTAGAAGCTATTAATAGTGTAGCAGTAGTAAATGGTACAAATGGTCTTGCTGATGCAGTATCAGTAGCAGCTATTGCAGCAGAAAAAGGTATGCCTATAATATTATCAAACCCTAAAAAAGGAATAGAAGTATCCAAAGACTTTATAAAAGACAATAAAATATCAAACTCTTATATAATAGGTGGAGATAGTGTTGTTTCAGAAGAAGTAGCAGAATCACTACCAGCAGCTATAAGAATAGAAGGTAAAAATAGAAATGATACAAATGCTAGAGTTATAGAAGAATTCTACAAAGGTAAAGAATTAAATAATATATACGTAGCTAAAGACGGAATAAAAAAATCTGGAGAATTAATAGATGCACTTTCAGTAGGTGTTCTTGCAGCTAAAAATAATGCACCAGTAGTTATAGTTGGATCAAAATTATCAGATAGTCAAAAGAGCCTATTCAAAAATAAAGTTATAAAAACTATAACTCAGGTTGGAGGAAATGGTAATGAGGATGCTGTAGAAGAAATAAAGGCAACTCAGACTAATATAAACTATGAAGTAAACAATAAAGACGACCTAAATACAGTATTAGCCAATGCAAATGCAGGAGATACAATAACATTAAAAACAAATGCAGATACTTCAGATGATTTTACTATATCAACTGATAAAGCTATAAATATAAAAATAAATGGAACTTTCAATGGAAAAGTTACTTTAGATTCAGCTGAAGCAAATGTAGAAATAGCTGGTGGATCTATAAAAGGATTAGAAATAAAGAGAGCAGCTTCTCTAACTGTTGTAGGTGGTGTAAAAGTAGAAAACTTATTATTAGATGCAAACTCTGAATCTATATCTGTTATAAACAAAGGAACAATGACAAATCTAGATGTAGATGCATCAAAAGCTAGTATAAAAAATGAAGGAACTACAACAAGTGTAAAAATAAATGGTACTAGTGTTACTTTAGAAAACACTGGATCAATAAAGACTGTAGAAGTTAATGGAACTGGTGCGACTATAAAGAACAGTGCTAAAATAGAAGATAAAATAACTGGAACAGCTACAGATGTAAAATTTGAAGGAGATAAAACTGAAGCTGAAAAAGCAGAAGATAAAAAAGAAGAAAATCAAGCAACAGAAACAAAATAAAACAGAATAAAATTTAAGCCGGGTAATTTTGCCTGGCTTTTTATATATAAAATAATAAATAAATTTTAGGTATAAATAAGGTATCTGTTGTATAATATAAAAAATAACTTAAGAAAAGAGGAAATGATATGAAAATAGTAGATAAAGCATTTGAAGCTATGCAGAATGCATATGCACCGTATTCAAAATATAAAGTAGGTGCATGTGTAGAAACAATAGATGGGAAATATTTCTTAGGAGCAAATATAGAAAACGCATCTTATGGACTTACTAACTGTGCTGAGAGAAGTGCAATATTTGCAGCATATTCTAATGGATATAGAAAAAAACATATAAAAGCAATAGCTATAGTATCTAATGGAGAAAAACTTGTTACTCCTTGTGGGGCTTGTAGACAGGTACTTTCAGAGCTTATAGAGAAGGACGTAGATATAATACTATCTAATGGAGAAAAAACATTAATAACAAATATAGAGGATTTAATGCCACTAGCTTTTGGAGCTGATAACTTATAAAATTGTATAAATCTTAACAAAAAGAGTAGAAACCCTTGAAATTTCAACAATTTTTTTGTATTATATAGGCAAAGGATGAAATTTGTAAAATGGATGGTGTATAATGCTATGTTTAAGACAATCGGATCAAAAGTTGCTAAATTAGTAATCGGACTTTTTATATGCTCAATAGGTATAGTTATGACAATCAATGCAAATTTAGGCATGCAGCCTTGGGATGTTCTTCATCAAGGGTTATCTAACAAGCTAGGTATAACTATAGGAACAGCCACTATAATTGTAGCATCTCTTACAATGATTGCCGATTTTATATTCGGTGACAATATAGGCTGGGGAACAGTTGCTAATATGGTTTTAGTTGGCTTATTTATGGATATGATAATATATTCAGGATATATACCAACAGCTGGCAGTCTTGTATCTGGATTAGCACTTCTTATAGGTGGTTTAATAGTCTTATCATTTGGCATGGTTCTTTATATGGATAGCGGTTTAGGAAGTGGACCGAGAGATGGACTTATGGTTTGCCTACAGAAAAAAACAGGAAAATCAGCAAATGTAGTTAAGGTTACTATGGATATATCTGCTCTTGCTATAGGTATACTACTTGGAGGAAAAGTAGGAATAGGAACAATAATAAGTGCATTTGGTTTAGGACTAGCTATAAAGGTAGTATTTAAGGCTTGTAGATTTGATGGAACAAAGGTAGAAAATAGATATATAATAGACGATATAAGATATGTAAAAAGAGTATCAGAGCATTTTATAAAATAGTCTATTGATTTGAGAAATTTTAAAATTATTGAACCTCTTAAAAATATAAGGGGTTCTTTTTTTATGCAAATTTAATATTTATTTAATCAAACTTATAAGCTCTGAATGTGTTGAAATTTAAAAGGAAAAAAAGTTTTATATGATGATAATCATATGAATGAGAATAGATTTTTAAGAATATGTAAAATTTAGTGCTGTAACGATGTTAAAAAATATAGGTGTTTTTTTAAAAATAAATATACTAATACTAAACTTTAAAAATATTAATATTGACTAATGCTTTTGGCATAGCATTGAATCCATTGAAAAAAGCTAGTTATAAAAATAGAACAAATTGTGACAAAAAATAAAATAAGCCTTGAAAAAAATAAACTTTTTGTTTATAATATCTAATTGTTGTAGTTTAGAAACGATAAACTTAGAGTTTAGTAAAAATTTATATATAGACAGGGGTAAATGAAAATGGAAATAGGTAAAAAGATTAAAAGACTTAGAATAGAAAAGCAGCTCACCCAAGAAGAGTTAGCTAATAGATGCGAGCTTTCAAAGGGATTTATATCTCAGCTTGAAAATGATTTAACATCACCATCTATAGCTACTTTAATAGATATATTAGAAATACTTGGGACGAACTTAAAAGAATTCTTTAACGATACAGAGAGCGAAAAGATAGTATTCGTTAAAGATGATATGTTTGAAACAGAGGATGAAGAATTAAAATACGAATTCAAATGGCTAGTTCCAAACTCGCAGAAAAATGAGATGGAGCCAGTAATAGTTACAATCCAACCTGGAGGTCAGTACAAAGAAGAAAAACCTCATGAAGGAGAAGAATTTGGATATGTACTAGCAGGATCAGTATTCCTTCATTTAGGAGAGAAAAAGCTAAAGGTTAGAAAAGGAGAAAGTTTCTACTTTAAACCTAGAGCTAAACACTTCCTATCAAATGAAGGTAAGACAGTAGCCAAAGTACTTTGGGTAAGTACACCACCTACTTTCTAAATATTTGAAAGTAGTGCAATTATAATTTTTAATAAATATTATTTTGTGATTAATATGTTTGATTTAATTTTGAGGAGAGAGGTGTTATACTTTGACAGAAAACATAATAGAATTAAGAGGAATACATAAAGTATATGGTGGAGATAACGTAGTATTAGATAAATTTAATCTTGATATAAAGAAAAACGAGTTTTTAACATTATTAGGACCATCAGGATGTGGTAAAACAACACTATTAAAAATAATAGCTGGTTTTGAACAGGCTGATGCAGGGAGTGTAATATTCGAAGGTAAGGAAATAAACGACCTACCTCCAAATGAAAGACATGTAAACACTGTTTTCCAGAAATATTCACTATTCCCACACATGAATGTTTATGAAAATGTAGCATTTGGGTTAAAGATAAAGAAAGTTCCTAAAGATGAAATAGATAAAAAGGTTAAAGAAGTTTTAAAACTTGTTGCTCTTGAAGGATTTGAAAACAGAGCAATAGATTCTTTATCTGGTGGACAGCAGCAGAGAATAGCAATAGCAAGAGCTGTTGTAAATGAGCCTAAAGTTCTTCTTCTTGACGAGCCACTTGGAGCACTTGACTTAAAATTAAGACAGGAAATGCAGGTAGAGCTTAAAAGAATACAGAAAAAATTAGGTATAACATTTATATTTGTTACACACGACCAGGAAGAAGCACTTAGTATGTCTGATACTATAGTAGTTCTAAATAAAGGAAAAATACAGCAGATGGGAAATCCAGTAGATATATACAATGAACCTAAAAATGCATTTGTTGCTAAGTTTATAGGAGAAAGTAATATATTACCAGGTGTAATGCTTGAAGACTTCAGAGTTGTATTTGCTGATAGAGAATTTGAATGTGTAGATAAAGGATTTGAAAAGAACGAAGAAATAGAAGTTGTTATAAGACCAGAAGATATAAAAATGGTTAAACCAGAAAATGGTATGATAGTAGGAAAAGTAACATCTGTAATATTTAAAGGAGTACACTACGAAATAGAATTAGAAGAAAATGGAAGAACTTGGCTACTTCACAATACTCGGTATGCAGAAGTAGGAACAGAACTAGGAATAGACATATATCCAGAGGATATACATATAATGAAAAAAGTCGAAATAGAAGCTGGTGAAGATGATGAAAATTAAGAATTCAAAATCAAAATTTGCTTATCCATACATAGTATGGAGTGCAATATTCGTAGTAATTCCATTATTCCTAGTAGTTTATTACAGTTTTACAAAAGAAGTTAACGGAGAGATAGTTTTTACTCTTGATAACTTCAAATCAGTTTTAGATCCGATATATTTATCAGTATTTTGGAGATCTATATTAATATCTGGAGGCGCTACTCTAGCATGTATATTAATAGGTTATCCAGTTGCATATATTATATCTAAAGCTCCAATAAGTAAAAGAGGAACTTTAATACTTTTATTTATACTTCCAATGTGGATGAACTTCCTACTTAGAACATATTCTTGGGCATCAATCCTAGGACAGAACGGATTATTAAGTAGCTTTTTAGGATTATTTGGTATAGAGTATCGTTCTATTTTATATACTCCATTTGCAGTGTTATTAGGTATGGTTTATAACTTCTTACCATTTATGGTATTACCTATATACACTTCATTATCAAAAATGGATCACGATTTAATAGATGCAGCTCACGATTTAGGAGCTAACAATTTTACAGTATTTAGAAAAATAATATTCCCACTTAGCTTACCAGGAGTTTTCTCTGGTATAACAATGGTGTTCATGCCATCAATAACATCATTCGCTATATCAAGACTTCTTGGTGGAGGAAAAACAATGCTAATCGGGGATTTAATAGAACAGCAGTTTACAGTTGTAGGGGATTGGAACTTTGGTTCTGCAATATCAATATTCTTAATGATAGTAATATTAATTTCAATGAGTATAATGTCTAAGATGGACGATGGAAGCGGAGAAGGGGGTATGGTTATATAATGAACAAAAACAAAAAGAAGATAAAAATAGTTTCAGATATATATATGTTTTTAGTTTTCTTATTCCTATATATACCAATATTCGCCCTAATAGTATTCTCTTTCAGTGATTCTAGATCTATGGGACATATAGGAGCATTCACAACTAAATGGTATGTGAGATTATTCCAAAATGAAGCTATAATGACAGCACTTTATTATACAGTTACTATAGCTATAATTTCTTCAGTAATAGCTACAATAGTAGGTACTTTAAGTGCAATAGGTATAAATAAGATGAGACCTAGAAACAAAGCTATAATGATGAATGTAAACAACCTACCAATATTAAATACAGAGATAGTAACAGGGGTAGCTCTTATGAGTTTATTTGTATTTTTACAGGTAGATTTTGGATATATGACAATGCTTATAGCGCATATAATGTTCTGTATTCCTTATGTAATACTTTCAGTGCTTCCAAAATTAAGACAGATGCCTGAAAATATAGAGAATGCAGCATTAGATTTAGGTGCAACACCATTTTATGCATTAAGAAAGGTTATACTACCTCAGATAAAACCTGGTATAGTATCAGGATTTTTAATGGCATTCACTATGTCTATAGATGATTTCATAATAAGTTTCTTCAACTCTGGAAATGGGGTTACAAACTTATCTATAGAAATTTACTCTATGGCTAGAAGAGGAATAAAACCAGAAATAAATGCGCTTTCAACTTTAATGTTTATAACAGTTCTTATACTGTTAATACTTTCTAATAAGAAACAGTCTTTAGAAGAAAGGGGAAGAAGGTAGATGAAAATAGCTAAAAAAATATTGTCACTTGTTTTAATTGCTTGTATGACAGTGCTTCCTCTAACTGGGTGTAGAAAATCAGCAGACTCATCAAAGGTTTTAAATGTTTACAACGTTGGTGATTATATCGATGAAAGTTTAATAGATGAGTTTGAAAAACAGACAGGGATACAGGTGCAGTATTCTACTTATGATACAAATGAGATGATGTATCAGAAAGTAAAGAGTGGAAGTACTAAGTACGATATTGTAGTTCCTTCTGATTATATGGTTGCAAAGATGAGAAAGGAAGGTCTACTTGAAAAGCTAGATTTTAATAATATTCCTAATATAAAAAATATAGATAAGAAGTTTTTAGGTTCTGAATACGATCCTAAAAATGAGTACAGTGTTCCTTATATGTGGGGTACTTTAGGTCTTGCATACAATTCAAAGTATGTCGATGAAAAGGACTTAGGGTCTTGGGATATTTTATGGAATCCTAAATATAAAGGAAAGATATTAATATTTGACTCTGTTAGAGATACAATGGGTGCAGCTTTATTTAAGTTAGGGTATAGTATGAATACTACAAATCCAAAGGAAATAAATGAAGCTAAGGAGCTATTAGTTAAACAGAAAGAATACGCTTTAGCTTATGTAAATGATGAGGTTAAAGATAGAATGGTTGGAGAAGATGGATATATAGGAATGATATATTCAGGGGATTTCCCTCTTATGCAGGAAGAAAATCCAGATTTAAAATTCTTCAATCCAGAAGAAGGAACTAATAGATGGGTAGATGCAATGTGCATACCTACTACTTGTGAGAATAAAAAAGAAGCAGAAATGTTTATAAACTTTATGCTTGATCCAGAAATTGCTAAGATAAATACAGAGTATATAGGATATTCTACTCCTAATAAGGCTTGTTTCGACCTTTTAGATAAGGAGATAACTAGCAATAAAGGAGCTTATCCTGATGATGAGTATTTAAGTAAGTGCGAGACATTTACAGATATAGGTAAAGATATAAAACTATATGATAAGGCTTGGATAGAGCTAAAATCAAGATAATTAATTATAATTGAGAGTTGTTACAGGTATTGTAGCAGCTCTTTTTTATTTTGATGATTGTAAAATGTTCGTGAGATAGCGCATTTTTATTTTTATTTGGGAGGAGTTGTATTGTATAATAAAAAATATAGTAAAAAATTGTGAGGAAATGCATATGGATGAAAATAATATAGATAGCAAGAGATTAGATGATATGAGAAAAAGTGTGCAAGGAAAGATTAAGGAGAGAGAGGATGATAGAAATTTAGGTGTTAAGCCTAAAAAGGTTAATTCATCTAAAAAGGTAAAGAGTGAGCTTAATGCGACAAAAGGAAAAAGTAGCCAAAGTAGGGCTAAGAAAAGTGGTACTGGAGGTAATTCTAAGAAAGTAGCTGGTTCTACAAAAGGAGGAAGTAGTAAATCTAAAAATTCAAAGAAACCAACTAGTAATAAAAGTAAGAAAGCTAAGAAAAAGACTAGGAATATTTCTATTATATTAGTGGTTTTAACTATTTTGATATTTGCTATATATTCTACATTTGGAAGAGGTTATATAGAGGATATGCAGAGAGAGGATTTTATTGAAATGGTAGAGCCTATAGCGGTAGATGTTTATGAAAAGTATGGAATTTATCCTTCTGTGACTATTTCGCGGGCTGCTATTGAATCAAACTGGGGTAAGTCGGAACTTTCTAAGGAGTATTTTAATTTATTTGGGATAAAGGCTGATAAGTCTTGGAATGGAAGAAGTGTCAATATGAATACTAAAGAAGGGTACAATGATACAGAAAATGCTGCTTTTAGGAGATATAGGTCTTATAAGGAGTCTATATATGATTATGGAAAGTTTTTAAGTGAAAATAAAAGGTATGAAAAAGCGGGATTATTTAAGGCTAAGGATGGAAAAGCTCAGGCTCAGGTTTTAGAGGATGCAGGATATGCTACAAAGGAAAACTCTAAAGGCGAGCTTGTCTATGCGGATGTGCTTATAAATCTTATGGATAAGTATAATCTTGATAAGGTAGATGCTGAATATGACCCAAAAGTAAAGAGATAAAAGAAGACAAATACAATTACTTTATTAACCTATTTAAAGACAGTAAAGTGGTATTTTATACAACGTTATGCAACTCGTTGACTTTGAAATTTCAACGGAATATAATCTTCTATAATGTTATTAACAAAAAAATAACAAAATCATTTTAAGGTAAGTTTTACTAGGAGGGAAAAGTTTCATGGCGAAGTATAATGCAGGTACATACACTGGAAAAGGATACGGTGTAAAAGGTAAGGTTGTTGTTGAAGTAACATTTTCTGAAAGTGAAATAACAGATATTAATATTGTTAAACACAAAGAAATTTATGGACAGGCATATGGTCTTGAAAGTTCACCTTTTGAACATTGGGTTCCAAAGATAATAGAATATCAGTCTTTAGCTGTACCAATGGTTGTAGGTGCTGAAGTTGTTTGTAAAGCTATAGCTAAAGCAGTTGCATCTTGTGTTGAACAGGCAGGTGGAGATGTTGAAGAGTTAAAGAATAAAGCAGTTCCAGTTCCACCTAAAAAGGAAGATAGAACAATAGAAACTGATTTTGTAGTATTTGGATCTGGTATAGCAGGTCTTTCAGCAGCTGTAGAAGCTAAATATTGTGGAGCTGATGTAGTTCTTGTTGAAAAACAGGGAGTAATTGGTGGTTCTTCTGCAATATGTGGTGGTAAGATAATGGGTGCTGGTACAAGAACTCAGATAGAAAGAGGTATATTAGATACACCTCAGATGCAGTTTGATTTTTTAAAGAAAGCTGCGGGAACTTTCTTAGATGATGATAAGATAAATTACTTCTGCTACCATGCAGCAGAAAATATACATTGGTTAGAAGAACAGGGATTTGAAGTGCAGGATGTTGAGGCACCTCATACTTCTCAGTTACCATGGAGAATCCATAATAGTATGGGTGGCGGTGGCCAGACTATGGGATATGGTGGAGGATTTATAGTTCCACTAAATAATAAATTCCATGAGCTTGGAGGAACAACTCTTTTAAATACTTCTCTTACAGAGGTAATAGTAGAAGATGGCAGAGTAGTTGGAGCTAAAGCTACAGATACTTTAGATGGAAGTGTTGTTACTATAATGGCTAAAAAAGGTGTATTTATAGGAACAGGTGGATTTGCAGCTAATAGAGAATTAGTTGAATCAAGATATCCATGGATGAAAGGCTATTATTACAATTGCCCAGAATCAAGTCAAGGAGATGGAGCTAGAGTTGCAGAAGCAATAGGTGCTAGAAATTATAAACACCCATCTTTACAGACAATGATGTTAAATGAAAGAACTGGAGTAGGTGTAAATGAAGAGCCAAGTTTAATAGTTAGTTTAGAAGGAAAACGTTTCTGCAATGAATTCCAGTTCCACAGTTTAGTTGGTTGCGCAATGGCAAAAGCTGGTAGTGCTGGTGGATGGTATATAACTTGTGGAGAAGAAGCAGATAAATATCCTCTACTTCAGTATACTTTAGGATCAAAGGAAGCAATAAAAGCTAGTAGTATAGAAGAATTAGCAGAAAAAATAAATGTTAAACCAGAAGTTTTAAAAGCTACTGTAGATAGATATAACTATTTATGTGATATGGGATTTGATGAAGATTACGAAAAACCAGCGAGTGAAATGAGAGCTATAAGAGGAGATATATATTATGCGGTATTTTTAAGACCAGCAACTTCTATAACATTTGGAGGTCTTGAAATAGATATAGCAGCTCATGTTCTTGATAATAATAAGAAAATAATACCAGGGTTATATGCAGCAGGTGAAGTTGCTAATACTGGTAACTTCGGATATGGAGTTCCTTCTTGTGGATACAGTATAGGACATGCTCTTCATTTTGGTAGAGTAGCAGCAAGAAGTGCTTGTGGAAGAGAATTATTATAGTGTAATAGAAGATTTAATTATATATAAATTTTAAGATGATTGAGGCTAGTATGAGGAAAAATTCTTTGTACTAGCTTTTTATTTTGGAAATGTTGAAATTAGCGGCTTTGAAGTATATTTTTTAGATGATAGAAAATAAAAATATAAAAAAGTTTAAAAAAAGTATTGACGATAAAAATAAAAGATGATAATATAATACTTGTCCTTGAGAGAGGGCGAGAAAATAAAGAATAAAACGAAAGTTTTAAATGAACTTTGAAAACTGAACAGCAGATATATTTAGTTCGAACAAATAGTTCGAGCGCCATACAAACCATGCCAGATATTTTGAGATAACATCTGAGCGGATATAACAAACTGATTTTATTTTGAGCAACGGAATTTTGAGCATTAGCGAAAAAATCGTTGGCGATATAAAATTCGAAGAATTTTATTTTGAGAGTTTGATCCTGGCTCAGGATGAACGCTGGCGGCGTGCCTAACACATGCAAGTCGAGCGATTCTCTTCGGAGAAGAGCGGCGGACGGGTGAGTAACGCGTGGGTAACCTGCCCTGTACACACGGATAACATACCGAAAGGTATGCTAATACGGGATAATATATAAGAGTCGCATGACTTTTATATCAAAGATTTTTCGGTGCAGGATGGACCCGCGTCTGATTAGCTTGTTGGCGGGGTAACGGCCCACCAAGGCGACGATCAGTAGCCGACCTGAGAGGGTGATCGGCCACATTGGAACTGAGACACGGTCCAAACTCCTACGGGAGGCAGCAGTGGGGAATATTGCACAATGGGCGCAAGCCTGATGCAGCAACGCCGCGTGAGCGATGAAGGCCTTCGGGTCGTAAAGCTCTGTCCTCAAGGAAGATAATGACGGTACTTGAGGAGGAAGCCCCGGCTAACTACGTGCCAGCAGCCGCGGTAATACGTAGGGGGCTAGCGTTATCCGGATTTACTGGGCGTAAAGGGTGCGTAGGCGGTCTTTCAAGTCAGGAGTTAAAGGCTACGGCTCAACCGTAGTAAGCTCCTGATACTGTCTGACTTGAGTGCAGGAGAGGAAAGCGGAATTCCCAGTGTAGCGGTGAAATGCGTAGATATTGGGAGGAACACCAGTAGCGAAGGCGGCTTTCTGGACTGTAACTGACGCTGAGGCACGAAAGCGTGGGGAGCAAACAGGATTAGATACCCTGGTAGTCCACGCTGTAAACGATGAGTACTAGGTGTCGGAGGTTACCCCCTTCGGTGCCGCAGCTAACGCATTAAGTACTCCGCCTGGGGAGTACGCACGCAAGTGTGAAACTCAAAGGAATTGACGGGGACCCGCACAAGTAGCGGAGCATGTGGTTTAATTCGAAGCAACGCGAAGAACCTTACCTAGGCTTGACATCCTTCTGACCGAGGATTAATCTCCTCTTTCCCTCCGGGGACAGAAGTGACAGGTGGTGCATGGTTGTCGTCAGCTCGTGTCGTGAGATGTTGGGTTAAGTCCCGCAACGAGCGCAACCCTTGTCTTTAGTTGCCATCATTAAGTTGGGCACTCTAGAGAGACTGCCAGGGATAACCTGGAGGAAGGTGGGGATGACGTCAAATCATCATGCCCCTTATGCCTAGGGCTACACACGTGCTACAATGGGTGGTACAGAGGGCAGC
Organism: Peptacetobacter hiranonis; assembly: GCF_008151785.1. Classification (GTDB taxonomy): domain Bacteria; phylum Bacillota; class Clostridia; order Peptostreptococcales; family Peptostreptococcaceae; genus Peptacetobacter; species Peptacetobacter hiranonis. The sequence goes on along the minus strand of NZ_CP036523.1, from coordinate 2,102,246 downwards.
CAAGCCGTGAGGTGGAGCAAATCCCTTAAAGCCATTCTCAGTTCGGATTGTAGGCTGAAACTCGCCTACATGAAGCTGGAGTTACTAGTAATCGCAGATCAGAATGCTGCGGTGAATGCGTTCCCGGGTCTTGTACACACCGCCCGTCACACCATGGGAGTTGGAGACACCCGAAGCCGACTATCTAACCTTTTGGGAGAAGTCGTCGAAGGTGGAATCAATAACTGGGGTGAAGTCGTAACAAGGTAGCCGTATCGGAAGGTGCGGCTGGATCACCTCCTTTCTAGGGAGAATTATCTGCTGTTCAGTTTTGAAAGTTTATACAAACTTAATATGGGGGTGTAGCTCAGTTGGGAGAGCACTTGCCTTGCAAGCAAGGGGTCAGGAGTTCGAATCTCCTCATCTCCACCATTTGTACTTTGAAAACTACATATATATTATGATATGACATCATTTATTTCCTTAATGTGATAAATAAGGACGATAACCTTATAAAAAAATATCAACTGTAACTGGTCAAGTTATTAAGGGTGCAGGGCGGATGCCTTGGCACCGGGAGCCGATGAAGGACGTGATAAGCTGCGATAAGCTATGGGGAGTTGCACGTAAACTTTGATCCATAGATTTCCGAATGAGGAAACTCACCATGAGTAATGTCATGGTATCTTCGAGTGAATACATAGCTCGTTGAGGGGAACTCGGGGAACTGAAACATCTAAGTACCCGAAGGAAGAGAAAGAAATTCGATTCCGCTAGTAGCGGCGAGCGAACGCGGAACAGCCCAAACCTAAGAAGTTCGCTTCTTAGGGGTTGCGGACATATCATCAGGAAGAGGTTATTACAGACGAAGAGTTTTGGAAAGCTCCGCCATAGAAGGTAACAGCCCTGTAGTCGAAGTGAGAAGACTTCCGATATGATCCAGAGTACCACGGGACACGTGAAACCCCGTGGGAAGCAGGAGGGACCACCCTCCAAGGCTAAATACTACCCGGTGACCGATAGCGCATAGTACCGTGAGGGAAAGGTGAAAAGAACCCCGGGAGGGGAGTGAAATAGAACCTGAAACCCTGTACTTACAAACTGTGGAAGCACATTTCTTGTGTGACCGCGTACTTTTTGTAGAACGGGCCAACGAGTTACGTTATGCAGCAAGGTTAAGTACTTCAAGTATGCAGCCGCAGCGAAAGCGAGTTTTAACTGAGCGTTTAGTTGCATGACGTAGACCCGAAACCGGGTGACCTATCCATGAGCAGGTTGAAGCGAAAGTAAAATTTCGTGGAGGACCGAACCCACGAGCGTTGAAAAGCTCGGGGATGACTTGTGGATAGCGGTGAAATTCCAATCGAACCCGGAGATAGCTGGTTCTCCCCGAAATAGCTTTAGGGCTAGCCTCAGATTCAGAGATACGGAGGTAGAGCACTGAATGTCCTAGGGGGTATTGCACCTACCGAAGACTATCAAACTCCGAATGCCGTCATCTTTTATCTGGGAGTCAGACCGTGGGTGATAAGATTCACGGTCGAGAGGGCAACAGCCCAGACCGTCGGCTAAGGTCCCCAAATGTAGGTTAAGTGGTAAAGGATGTGGGATTGCACAGACAACCAGGATGTTGGCTTAGAAGCAGCCACTCATTCAAAGAGTGCGTAATAGCTCACTGGTCGAGTGATCCTGCGCCGAAGATTTCCGGGGCTAAAACCTACTACCGAAGCCACGGCATCATTTATGATGGGTAGGGGAGCTTTCTTTACTGGGCAGAAGCATGACCGTAAGGACATGTGGACTGTAAAGAAGTGAGAATGTTGGCATGAGTAGCGAGATGTGGGTGAGAATCCCACAGGCCGTAAACCCAAGGTTTCCAGGGGAAGGTTCGTCCTCCCTGGGTTAGTCGGGACCTAAGCCGAGGCCGAAAGGCGTAGGTGATGGACAACAGGTTGAAATTCCTGTACCGCCAATAAGCGTTTGAGAAATGGGATGACACAGTAGGACAGGATGAGCGTGCTGTTGGTTATGCACGTCCAAGCACTGAGGCAGTATCCGGAGGCAAATCCACGGATATAATGCTGGGGTGTGACGGGGAGCGAAATTTAGTAGCGAAGCATCTGCATTCACACTGTCGAGAAAAGTCTCTATCGAGTTTAAAGGCGCCCGTACCGCAAACCGACACAGGTGGGTGAGGAGAGTATCCTAAGGCCAGCGAGAGAACTGTTGTTAAGGAACTCGGCAAAATGACCCCGTAACTTAGGGATAAGGGGTGCCATCGAAAGATGGCCGCAGAGAATAGGCCCAAGCGACTGTTTACCAAAAACATAGGTTTCTGCTAAGTCGCAAGACGATGTATAGGAGCTGACGCCTGCCCGGTGCTGGAAGGTTAAGGGGATCTGTTAGAGCAATCGAAGCAGTGAACTTAAGCCCCAGTAAACGGCGGCCGTAACTATAACGGTCCTAAGGTAGCGAAATTCCTTGTCGGGTAAGTTCCGACCCGCACGAAAGGCGTAACGATTTGGGCACTGTCTCAACAACAGACTCGGTGAAATTGTAATTCCGGTGAAGATGCCGGATACCTGCGACAGGACGGAAAGACCCCATGGAGCTTTACTGTAGCTTGGCATTGGGTCTTGGTACTACATGTACAGCATAGGTGGGAGGCTTTGATTCCAGGACGCCAGTTTTGGATGAGCCACCGTTGGGATACCACCCCTGTAGTACTGGGACTCTAACCAGAGGCCTTGAATCAGGTCTTGGGACACTGTCAGGCGGGCAGTTTGACTGGGGCGGTCGCCTCCCAAAAGGTAACGGAGGCGCTCAAAGGTTCTCTCAGCACGGTCGGAAATCGTGCACAGAGTGTAAAGGCATAAGAGAGCTTGATTGCAAGACATACAGGTCGAGCAAGGACGAAAGTCGGACTTAGTGATCCGGTGGTTCTGAGTGGAAGGGCCATCGCTCAACGGATAAAAGCTACCCTGGGGATAACAGGCTTATCTCCCCCAAGAGTCCACATCGACGGGGAGGTTTGGCACCTCGATGTCGGCTCATCACATCCTGGGGCTGTAGTAGGTCCCAAGGGTTGGGCTGTTCGCCCATTAAAGTGGTACGCGAGCTGGGTTCAGAACGTCGTGAGACAGTTCGGTCCCTATCCGTCGCAGGCGTAGGAAATTTGAGAGGATCTGCCCTTAGTACGAGAGGACCGGGGTGGACGTACCGCTGGTGTACCAGTTGTCTCGCCAGAGGCATGGCTGGGTAGCTATGTACGGAACGGATAAGCGCTGAAAGCATCTAAGCGCGAAGCCAGCCTTAAGATAAGATTTCCCATTCTTCGGAAGTAAGACCCCATGAAGACTACGTGGTTGATAGGTCGGAGGTGGAAGTGCAGTAATGTATGCAGCTTACCGATACTAATAGGTCGAGGACTTGACCAAGAAAATATTTGGTGATTTGATTAATATGTATGTAGTTTTCAGAGTACAATCTCTGAAAATAAAGATTATGTGGTTATTATAGAAGAGAGGATACACCTGTTCCCATTCCGAACACAGAAGTTAAGCTCTCTATCGCTGATGGTACTTGGGGCGAAGGCCCCTGGGAGAGTAGGACGTAGCCACGTAATCTTTTTTATTTTTTGAAATACTATAAATAAATATTGTATATAAATTATTAAAAAAGACTACTATTAAAAACTATTGATAGTAGTCTTTTTTTAAAATTGTATAAAAGTACTTAATTTGCAATAAGTATACAAATATGATAAACTCTAATAAAAATATTTTAAAGAAAAAGGTGATTAATATTTATGACAGAGTGTACAAAAAAATATAATTTTTCTGGGAAAGTATATGTGTCTAATTCTAACAATCCTAGAAATTTATATTTGCATCAAAGAGAAGCAATAGAAACATTGAAGAAAATGGGAAAAAAGAAAAATTTAGCTCATTATTGGTAATTCCAACTGGAGGAGGAAAGACATTTACAGCTGTATATTGGGCGTTAAAAGAAATTATAAATAATAATCAAAAGATACTATGGTTAGCTCATAGGCATGAACTTCTTAATCAGACTTTAAAAACAGCTATAAATACTTCATATAAGGATATTTTACCAAATAGAGAAAATTTTTCTTATAGAATAATATCAGGTTCTAATGAACACGATATTCCCGTAAATATAGATAAAGATGATGATTTTATAATCGCTAGTAAAGATAGTTTGAATCATAACTTAGAATATCTAGAAAATTGGCTAGTTAACAATAAAGATAATGTATGCCTAGTTATAGACGAAGCGCATCATGCAACAGCTAAAACATATAGACGTATAATTGATTTATTAAAATCTACATGTAAAAATAAATTTAAAATATTAGGCCTTACAGCTACACCAATGAGAACAAATCAAAAGGAAGAAGGACTATTAGGTAAAATATTTACTGATGGAATATGTTACAGTGTAGATTTAAAAACATTGATAAATAATAGTATATTATCAACACCAGAATTTATAGAATTAGAAACAAAATACAAGGTGGATAGAGAACTTACAAGCTATGAATTACAAGCTGTTAAAAATTTTAAAAATATACCAGATGATATAGCGTCAGACATAGCTTTAAATAAAGAAAGAAATAATTATATAGTTAATCATTATATAAATAATAAAGAAAAATATGGTAAATGTCTTGTATTTGCTCTTAATGTAAATCATGCGATAACTCTTAGTGCACTTTTTAATCAAAAGGGAATAAAAAGTGACTATGTTGTTTCTAGTATAAAAGATGCATATACAGGTGTAACTATAAGTAATCAGGAAAATGAAATAAAAATATCTAACTTTAGAAATGGCAAACTAGATGTTTTAATTAATGTAAATATATTAACTGAGGGCACTGATATACCAGATGTTGAAACAGTATTTTTAACAAGACCAACTACATCATCAATACTTATGAATCAGATGATAGGAAGAGGGCTTAGAGGTAAAAGTGCTGGCGGTACAGAAAAAGCATATATTGTAAGTTTTATAGATGATTGGAAAGATAGGATAAACTGGATAAGTCCTAAAAACTTAATTATTGGAAATGAATTTGAAGATAGTAAAAAAGAAACGAAAAAATTATGTACTAGAACAGTTTCTATAAAAATGATAGAAGAATTTGCAAAATTTATGGATTCTTCTATTGAGAATAAATGGAAAGAAAAAAACTATATGTCATTAGTACCAGTTGGATCTTACACATTTAATATATTTGATGAAGAAAATGAAATGGATAAAATTTGTGAAGTATTAGTATTTGAACATTTAAAAGATCCATATGAGCAACTTATTGAAAATATGGAATATATATTTAAAAATAATGGAATACTAGATGAAAAAGTATCAGATAAAGAGTTTAATTCACTTTATAACTATATTGAAAAAGAAATATTCGATGGATATGATTTAGAAATTGGATTTAATGAAGAGGATATAAAGGATTTACTATTCTATTATAATTTAACAGGAGAAAAACCAGTATATGTTCCTTTTGAAGGAAGAGATGATTTTAATATAGGAAAATTAGCATCTGAAATAGTAAATAATGAATTTAATAGGATTCAAGAGTTTAACTATATAAATAAAAAATGGGAAGATGAAAAATTAGGATGGAAAATCTATTTTAATAACGATATATCTTTATTTAAATCCGAAATAGATAGAGAAATAAGAAATATGCTTTTAAATAAAGATGCATCTAAGCCTGAGGTAAAAGCAAATCCTATTGATTATGAAAAAATGCCGTTGTATAAAATAAAAGAATTAGATATAAAAGAGTGGAGAAGAATTACGGACGCAGTTTACGAAAAATTTAAAAATAAAAATGGTGAATATGAAAGTGCAAGTGGAACATATTCTAGTAAGAATAAAAGATATTTCCAGATAGATCATATAGTACCTCTATCAAAAGGTGGAAAAACTGTTGTAGAAAACTTACAGCTTCTTACAAGATGGGAAAATGCTCAAAAAGGAGATAGCCTAGAATATGAATTTAAACCAATGTATGAGATTGAGGAGCTAGATTTAGAAACTCAACTAGAAGCAGCATTTGATTTATATGTTAATTATGACTATGACAGTGCTTTGGAAATAATAGATAGAGCTTTAGATGAAGATGAAAATTGTATATCGGCATTAAACTTAAAAGCAAAAGTAAATCTTGACATTGGTAAGTATCATATGGCAAAGATATTATGCAATAAAGTTTTAAAAATAGATCCAAATAACATTAATGCATTACACACAAAGGCACATACTTACAAAGGAGAAGAAAAATTTGAAAAGGCTATAGATATATATACATATATTTTAGAAAATATAGAGGTATCAAAATATACTAATATGTATATAGGAGAATGTTACTATAGACTAAAAAAATATAATCTTGCTTTGGAAGAATTTGAAAAGGCTTTAGAATTTAATAAAGATGATTACAAATTACTTGCTGCTTTAGGGTGGATGTATGCAATGAAAAGAAAATATAATAAATCAATTGAATACTATAAAAAAGCATTAGAAATTAATCCTGAATCTGGTCATATAGCTTATAAAATAGCAGAGAATTATACAAAACTAGAAGAATTTGAAAAAGCAAAAAAATATTACAAAGAAAGTCAAAGGTTATTTGACAAAGAAGAGTATTAAAAATAATAGTAAAGACCTTTTAGTAAAAAACTAGAAGGTCTTTTATTATATAAAAATACACTAAAAATAAATCATTCTTTTAGTCATACCACCATCAACAACAATATTTGCACCATTAATAAAATCGCTCTTTTCATCAACAAGAAAAGCACACACATTAAAAATATCATCGGGCTTTCCAACCCTTCCAGAAGGATGCTGAGAATGATCTAACTCTGATAAAGAATCATAATCCTCAGTTTCTATCCAGCCAGGACTTATACAGTTTACAGTTATATCACTCCCAGATAGAGAAACACAAAGTGTATTTGTAAGGGATACTATTCCACCCTTTGAAGCACCATAAGCTTCCCAATCAGCCTCATTTTGATTATATCTAGTAGATGCTATATTGATTATCCTGCCAAAATTAAGCCCCTTATTCGCTAAAATAAATTCCTTGCAGCATATAAAAGCACCTCTTAAATTGGTATTTAAAACAGCATCAAACTCATCAACAGAAATATCATAAATAGATTTATTAAACTTGCTAATAGCACCATTATTGACAAGTATATGAATTGGACCAAACTTACCTACTATTTCATTAAAGCAAGACTTTATCTCATCTTCAGATGATAGATTTACATTATAAGTATGTATATTTTTTCTATCAAAATTATAATCATTAACATCAAGACTAAGGACATTATAACCTAAATCGGCAAACCCATAGCATAATGCCTTTCCAATTCCACCAGACCCACCAGTAATTACTATATTTTTCAAATCAATCACCTCCAATATTATATTATCAGAAAAAAATTAAAAAGAATATTAATAAAATTATAAAAAACCTCTAATGAATTTTATTTAATAACAAACAATATACAACTTTAAACTTACACTAAAAAATGATATAATAAGAATATCAAGAACTAATGTTCTACAAAAAAGGAGAAGATTATGGCAGAGATAACAACTAAACAAACAAACCTAAAAAAAGTATCTGAAAAATACAATGAACTGATCAAACAAAAATCAGGTAAGTGTTCTAAGATACTTTTTCTTGTTTCAGATGGAAAACTAATCGAAAAAATAAAAAGCAGTATAAATATAAATTCATACATAGAAGAACCACAAATATTGACATATATATCATTCATAATGAAAGAACTAGAAAAATACTGGACACTGATATCTAAAGAATTAAAAAGTGTAAAAGGTGTACCAAATAATATACCATACTCATTGCCAGAATACATAATAACTGAAATGGTTGAAAACTTTAGATATAAATATGGATACTTTGAAGATATAACAGGAACATCAGAAAACATATCAAAATCCATATACTCGAACTTAAGATCAGCAGCATATATGAATACAGACATATACTCTACTGGAGAAAAAATATATTATACAAAGAAAAATAAGGATAATTTAGAAAGATTTTCCTACACTCAAAACGATGAAATTATAAAAGAATATACAGACAAACTTATAGAAAAATCTGCAATAGATTTACCGATGGCAATATACTTATACACAGAAAAGCTCCTTAAAAAAGAGGAATACCAAAAAAGTTTATCTAAAAGATATGACTATTTAATAATAGATTCAATAGAAAAGACTTCAAATGCAGAATTAGAGCTAGTAAAAGTATTTGAAAAAATGGGTAAAGAAACTTTTGTATACGGTAATATAAGTGGCGATATTACATCAATATACAATTTTGACTTAGACAATATAGTAGAGCACTATTCAAAGGAAGATGAATTAGCTTCTAACAAATTAGAAAATAAAAATCTAGCAAACCACCAAAGATACGGAGCTAAATACAAGGATTTGATACCATTTTCAAATAGGATAAAAGAATGTTACCAATCTCAACTGTATAATGAAATGATAGAGGATATACTATACAAATCTGAAGAAATAGCTAAGGATTCTAAAAAAATAGGAAAAACAGCTATAATAATTCCTCCAGGTTCTGGAATATTACTTCATAGAATAATAGACGCACTTCAGAAAAGGGGGATAAAATACTTTAGCACTATTACAGACCATAAAATATCTCAGTATAGATATGCAAACCTGTTGATAATTATTGCTGCATTATATGCAGGAAATTCGGAAATGGAATTTTCAACAGAGGAATATATACAAATGATTTCCTTAATTTTGGGGATAAATAAAATCAAGGCAAATAAAATATTTAGAGAAAATGAAACACTACTAAAGTCTACAATACTTGAAAATAGCGAGCTTGACAAGATTTATGCTGAGAGAAGAGAAATAACATTTGATAATTTCCTGGGAAATATAGAAAATGAAAACAGCGAAATAGATATAAAAGATATAAACAATTCTGTGGAAAATGTACATAACTTAGACCGGATAATAGAAAAAATCTACATTGGTAGAAAGAAAAATCTAAAAAGAAGTGAATTTATGAGAAGATTTTACACAGAGGTACTTATAACATTAGAAGATGGTATAGAAAATATAGAAATATGTAAAAAGGTAATAACAGAATGTGAAAAATTAGAAGAAGCTGCAGAATGTGGAGTGATAAAAGATTTTGAAATAGATAAAATCTTAAAAACATATTCTAAAGATTACATAGGATTTAGAGAATTGAAAAACAGTGAAGGAAATGACAAGTTAATGATAACAACTCCTTTCTATTATATAAATTCTCTATCAGAAAGAGGAATACAACTTTGGGCTGATTGTGGAAATAATATGTGGAATCCTAAGATTGCAAAAGAAATAAACAACTCTATTGTTCTTAGAAAATCATATGAGGAAAAACAGATATTTACAGACTTAGACGAAGAAAAGTTAAAAAAATACTATATGAATAATCTACTGTATTCACTACTAGATTCAGCTGAAGAGGTATATGCATTTAAGAGTGATTATTCTTTAAATGGCTATTTATCAGAAAGTATGATGTACACAAGTATAATAAACTTAATGGATAGAGAAGAAATTTAATATACAAGCGAGGTAAAATATGCGGAAAATAACATATAGAGAGGATCAAGCGCCTATAATGGAGTATAAATCTGGTACTATGGCAGTTCCCGCAGTTCCGGGAGCTGGAAAAACATTCATAGTAACTAGATTGGTAACAGAACTACTAGAAAATAATATAAATGGAAAAGAAAAAATACTAATATTAACATATATGAACAGCGCAGTTAATAACTTCAAAGGAAGAATAAAAAAACTGTTAAATGAAAAATATGGAGAAGATGTAGAAATAGAAGAAAATTTATCAGAAGAAGAGATAAACGAGATTAAAAGAAAAAATAAAGACACTCTTAGAAGATTGAACAATTCATATGAAGTTATGACTATACACAGTTTAGCAACTAAAATAATAAAAGAAAATCCAGAATCAGCAATGCTAAATGAAGAATTTATGATTGCTGATGATGCTCAAAGAAGTATTATTTTAAATGAATGTATAGAAAGCTATTTATCTACAGAAAAGGGTAAAAAATATTTCTACTACTTCATAAATTACGAAAAAGCAAAGGATAAAAAAACTAAAAAAATAAATGAAGAGAAAGCTAGAGGATTTGAAGAAACTTGGAAGCAAGGATTTTTTGATTTAGTAACAAGATCTATAAGTAAATTAAAATACAATGGAATAACTCCAGATATATTAAATGAAAGAGTTAATGAAAATGGGTACAAAGGAATAATGGTAATAGTAGCACCTATATATGAGATGTACTGCAAAAGACTTAAACTTCATGGGCTTTTAGATTTTGACGATTTATTGATAAATGCACATAAAATAGTCAGAGATGACGATGCTGTCAGAGAAAAACTAAACAAGAAGTATAAGTATATATTTGAGGATGAATGTCAGGACTCAAATGAAATCCAAGGAAAAATAATAAAACTTATTGGTGGAGATAATCCTAATATAGTAAGGGTTGGAGATATAAACCAAAGTATAAGTGGAACATTCTCTGAATCAAATCCAAAATTCTTTAGAGAATTTATAGAGAGTGCAGACTGTTGCCACAGAATGTATATGTCAAATAGAAGTAGCAAGGACATATTAGAGCTTGCAAATCTATTAGTTGACTACACAAAAAACAGCTTACCAGAAATAGAATGTAGAGATGCACTTGAAGATATGAAAATTAAAACTGTAGAAAAAGGCAAAGGATACAAAGAAAACCCAGAGCCAAAGAGTTATACAATAAATACAAAATGGCTAGGTGCAGGAAGTTTTGACGAAGAAATAAGAGAAACTATAAGATTTGTAGAAGGAATAAAAAGAAAATATCCAGATAAAAGCATAGGAATACTTGCACCATACAATAAAGACTGTAACAAAATTGCAGCAGAACTAAAAAAGCATGACTTACAATTTGAAAATTTAAGCTCATCTTCTGAAAAAATGAGAAAAGTAATAGATGATATCGCTAATATACTGGACTTTACAATAGATAACGACAATATAGACAAACTAATGGATGTAATAGGAACTGCATTTATAAAAGAAGAAAGTGAAGAAGGAAAGGCTGACTTTTTAAATATATTCAAAAAATTTACAACGGATGAATTGATATACAAATTTGATGAACTTGACCTAGGAATAGTTGACGACAGTAGCAGTATATTTGCAAAGTTTAAAAATGCACTAGAAAAAATGCGAGAAATAATAGACTATTCTTGGAATAGAGCAGATTTATTGGTATTGTTTATACGGGATAGATTAGATATAACAGAAGAAGAAATGGCTATTGCGGAATATGTCGCATTTTACGTTAAATATCTTAAAAGAGAAGATAAAGATGTAGACTTTGAATATATAGTAAATGTAATAAAAGACAGAGGAAACAGTAGCTTTAGACATATATTAGATATAACAGGTAATATCAACGGATACGAGCCTACTCCGGGAAGTGTAACAGTATGCACTAACCACAAATCAAAAGGAATGGAATGGGACTGTGTATTTATGCTTAAATGCACAAAATATCAATTCCCTAGTGATTTAGAGTTTAAACTACCTTGTCAGAAATATTTCCTAAAGGAAAAATATAGTAATCCTGAAGCTCTTGTGGCATCTGAAATAGAAAAATTGACAAATGGACTAGAAAGAACAAATTTTGATGTAGAATTGAAGTTAGATCAAATAAGAGAAAAGATAAGACTTTTCTATGTAAGTGTAACTAGAGCAAAGGAAATGTTGATAATATCTGCAGCTAGATTTAATAGTGATGAGGATAAAAAGAAAAGAAATCCATTTGAACAAGAAAAAAGTGAATACTTTAAACTAATGGAAAATCAAATACAAAAGAGAAGAGCTAAACAGTAAAAGGAGTGAAGATAATGGATTTTTCTGGATTTGAATTCAGCCAAAATGCCCTAAATACATTTAGAAGTTGCCCTAAAAAATTTGGTTATAAATATGTGCAAGGACTAAACTGGAAAAAGGAAGGTGATGAGGAGTATTATAAAAGTTTAAAGTACGGAACAGAGTTTCATCTAATGTGTGAAAGGTACTTCTCAGGAATACCAGTAGGAAAATTTATAGGAAATAAGGAATATGAAAAATTTGACCAATGGCTAGAAAAAGTAAAGAAGGCTGTACCAATTTATGAAGATAGAGAATATCTACCAGAGTACGGACTTTCTATAAAAATAGATGAAGAAAGCAGATTAACTGCAAAATACGACTTAGCTGTAATATACAGAGAAAATGGACAGCTTTATATAGATATATGGGATTGGAAAACAGAAAACAGAAAACTAAAGTACAACGATTTAGAAAAAAGAATGCAGAGTATCGTCTATATGGCAGTTGCATATGAAGCAATTCCTAAAATATATGGTGATGGTAAAGAAAAAGTTAGAGTTAGAATGTACTACTACCAGCCCGAGTACTATGCAGAGCCAATAGAACTGACTTATAGCGAAGAAAAATTTGAAAACGACAAAATAAAAATAGAAGGAATTATAAAAGAAATAAAAAAATCTGATTTTGAAGATAAGAATTTTAGATCTTGTAAGTACTGTGAATTTAATATGCTATGCAATAGAAATAGCGTAGATGAATCTGTATATGAGGATTATGAAGAAATTTATGAATAATATTAGGAGGGGGAAATATGGGAGTTAGATTTATATTAGGCAGAAGTGGATGCGGAAAAACTGAATATATGTTAAATGAAATAAAACAAAAGGCTGTCTTAGAAGAAGAAAAATCTCCAATAATAATACTGATTCCAGAGCAGTACACATATGAAATGGAAAAACGAGTAAGTAATATGTTTGCATCTGGGGCTAAGGATAAATATATGCGTGTTAGACCTATGGGGTTAAAGACATTATCTGATTTAGTATTTTCATACTGTGGAAATCTATCAAAAGTAGGGATAAATGCTGCAGGAAAAGCGATAATTACTCATAATTCAATAGAAGCTGTTTCAAAGGATCTTGAATTATTCTCAAAATCATATGCACAACCTGGATTTACAACAGCTATTTCAGATATGATTTCAGAGCTTAAACAGTTTATGATAACTCCAGATAGACTTGATGAAATTATAGGGGAAAGTGGGGATACACTTCCAGAAAACTTGATTATGAAGCTAAAGGATATAGCTAAGATTTATCGAGAATTTGAAAAAAAACTACACGAAGATTATGTAGATATGCACGATAGAGTGGTTATGCTTACAGAAAAAATTGCTGAGTGTAGTTTCTTAGATGATATGGATCTGTATATTGACGGATATACTAGTTTCACACCAAATCAGTACGAGCTTTTAAAAGAACTAATGAAAAAAGCAAAGAGTACGACATTCTTATTTACAATGGACTCTCCATTTAAGACAGGATACGCAGACTACTTTGCAAGTACTAGAAATACATACAATAGAATCAAAGATATATGCGAAAAAGAAGGTATAAAGGTAGAAAAAGATGTAAATCTTTGTAACGAAAATATAAAAAGATTCATAGGAAATGAGGAGTTACAACATCTTGAAAGATATTACAACTCATATCCTTATAGTATTTATCAAAAGAAGACAGAGAAAATAAGAATAAGAGAATACTCAAACTTATACAATGAGGTTGAAGAAGTAGCAAAAGAAATAGCTAACGATATAATAGATGGAAGATATAGATACAAGGATATAACCATAGCTGCAAGAAATATAGATTCTTATGAATCTCTTGTAAAATCTATATTCTCTGAGTATAAAATTCCATTCTATATCAACAAAAAATCTGAGGCGAAAAACAACCCTATAATCACAATGATTATATCTGTACTTGAAATGAAAAAGAGAAGATACGGATATGAAACAATGTTTAGATATTTAAAAAGTGGGCTTTTAGATTTTACAGAGGATGAGATAAGTCTACTTGAAAATTATGTAATAGCAAATGGAATATCAGGAAACAAGTGGTTTGAAGATGTCTGGGAATATAGACTTCCAAATTCTTTTTATGAATACGAAGAAAGTGAAGAAGAACTAGAAACTAAGAAAAGAATCAATGATATAAAAAATAGGGTAATTGCTCCTATTAAAAGATTTGACGAGAAACTCTCTTCTAAAAATAGAAAAACAGTTGAAGATATTTGTAGATATCTGTATGAGTTTTTAGAGGATATAAATATATTTGAAAAGATAGAGAATACAATAGATATACTTAGAGAAAAAGGAATGTTAGAATCTGCAGCTAGATATTCTCAGGTTTGGAATACAGTTTCTGACTTATTAGACCAGCTTGTAGAGATTATGGGCGATGAAAAAATTTCTCTAGAAAGATTTATAAGAATTGTAAATATTGCACTTGATGAGTACGAGTTAAAGACTATACCACCTAGTATAGACCAGGTAACAGTAACAGAAGTAGACAGAATGAACAATCCAAATACTAAGCACCTGTATTTAATTGGCACTGTAGATGGAGTATTCCCAATGCCTTCAAAAGAGAATGGACTTCTTTCTGACTCAGATAGAGGGAAACTATCTGATATGAATGTGGAGCTAGATAAAGACAGTAGAAAAAGGGTGTTTGAAGAGCAATTCTTGGTTTATAAGGCTATAACTGCGACATCAGATAAACTTACTGTAAGCTACCCTATTGCTGATAGCGAGGGAAAAACACAGAGGGCATCTATAATAATATCTAGAATTAAAAAATTATTTAAATATGTAGATATAAAAAGTTATTTCTTAGAAGGTGTGTATGAGGAAGAAGATTTAAAAGAAGTAAATTCTAAAATACCTACTTTCAATACAATGGTAGATAAAATAAAGGAAGCTGCGGATAAAGATTTTGAAAATGGAATATCTGATATTTGGAAAGATACATACGAATACTATCTAAATGACGATAGATACAATGATATAACTAAAAGAATTGTTGAAGGAATAGACTTTACAAATCAATTTGAATATGTAGATGAGGATAAGATAAAAGAGCTTTATAATTCAAAGACTATAAGTGTATCGAGATTAGAAAAATACGCAAGCTGCCCATTTGCATATTTCATAGAATATGGAATGAAGGCAAAGGATAGAAAAGAATATCTATTTACGGCACCTGATGTAGGAAGCTTTGTACATAAAGTAATAGAAAACTATTCTAAAACTATGCATAAAGACGGAATTACTTGGCATGAGGTAGATGATAAATATATAGAGCTTAGAGTATCAGAAATGGTAGATGAGCTAATAGCTAAAATACCTGGATTTATACTTGAAAGTTCTCCAAAATATAAATACCTTGCTCATAGATTAAAAGTGCTTATAACAGTTTCTATAAAAATAATAGCAGATCAGATTAAGCAGGGAAGATTTGAACCTGATGATTATGAGGTTGAGTTTGGTAAAAAACGGAAATACCCTTCAATACAGGTTGAGTACAAAGAAAATGAAATAGTAGAGTTAATAGGTAAGATAGATAGAATAGATAAATATATAAACGAAGAAAATAAAGAGTTTGTAAGAATAGTAGATTACAAATGGGGTAAAAATGATATCAATTTAAACGATGTATATTACGGGTTACAATTACAGTTACTGGTATATATGGATGCAATTTTAGAAGGCGGTGAAATACCGGATAATATTCCAATAAAACCAGCTGCAATGTTATACAGTAGAATGGATAATCCTATAATTTCTAGAAGTACGCTTGTGGATGATGAAGAGGTTAAGCGGCGGATTATAGAATCGTTTAAAATGAAAGGAATGATTATAAAAGATTTAGATATACTTTCATATATGGATAAAGCACTTGAAGAGCCAAAAAGTAGCTCTAAAATAATAAAAGCTGCCAGAAATAAAGATGGCTCTCTTTCAAAAGGTACTGCTGGAGTTACAGACGAGCAATTTGAAATTATAAGAGCATACATAAAAAAATCTATAAAAGACTTGTGTTCGGATATGATGAGCGGAAATATAAAAATAGAGCCTAAAAAATCAAATGATAAAGATTCTTGTCGGTTCTGTAGTTATTCATCTATTTGTCAGTTTGATACAGCACTTAAAAATAATTGCTATAAGGTGATACCTAATAGAACGAGCGATGATGTTATAAAAATGATGGAAGGAGATGTGAAGTAGTGGGAAGTACAAAATGGACTAAAGAACAGCGAGAGGTAATAGACCATAGAGATGGAAATCTACTAGTATCTGCTGCAGCTGGTTCTGGAAAAACAGCAGTTTTAGTTGAGAGAATTATAAGTATGATACTAGATACAGAAGAAAAAGTAGATATAGATAAATTTCTTGTCGTTACATTTACTAATGCTGCAGCATCTGAGATGAGGGAAAGAATAGGGGATGCTATATCTACAGCTTTAGAAAAAGACCCTTCAAATGAGCATCTTCAAAAGCAGATTTTATTCTTAAATAAAGCAAATATAACTACAATACACTCATTCTGTTTAGATGTTATAAAAAATAACATACACCTTATAACATTGGATCCAAACTTTAGAATTGGTGACACTACAGAATGTCAGCTTATAGCACAAGAAGCTATAGATGAGGTATTTGAGGAACTGTATGAGCAGGGATATCTTGGAGATGAAAATTCAGAAAAGGGAAAAAGATTTTTAAAACTTATAGACAGTTTTGCAGAGAGAAATGGAGATAATCAAGTTCAAAGTTTAATTATGTCTATATACAACTTTGCAATGTCGTTTCCAAATCCTGAAAAATGGCTAAATGAATCTGCAGATGCATTTTTAGTAGACGATGATTTTGATTTTACATCTTCTAAATGGGGAAGAATAGTAATAAACTCTGTAAAAACAGAGATCGAAGATATAGTTGGAAATATGGAAAAAGCATTGGCTACAGTACATCCATATTTAGGAGAGATAGAAAATATACAAAAGATAATAACTGAATCAGAAAGAATTGATGTAGTATACAATAGTCTTGATAAAGGATGGGATGATTTTATAAAGGCTATAGGAGAATTCTACCCAGAAGATTACAGAAAAGGTAAGAAGATTAAAAAAGATGATCCAGATGAGATGAGAGAAGCTTGGAAGATTGCAACTGAGTATAGAAAAGAAGCTATAGAAAGTATGAAAAAAGTTGCAGAAATGTACAAAAATAGATACTCAAAAGATATAAAAAAAGAAATAGATATGTCTTATCCTATAGTTAGAGCTATTTCAGATGCTGTATTAGAGTTTTGGAAAAAGTTTGAAGAGGCTAAAAGAGATAAGGGAATAATTGACTTTAATGATATAGAGCATTTTGCGCTTGAAATATTGGTCGATGAGGACGAAAATGGACGCCAAATCCCGTCAGAAACAGCCAAGAGATATAGTGAAGAGTTTAAGGAAATATTTGTAGATGAGTATCAGGATAGTAATCTAGTTCAGGAAGCTATATTAAGCAGTATTGCAAATAAAGAAATGCCGAATAGATTTATGGTGGGGGACGTTAAACAGAGTATTTATAGATTTAGACAGGCTAAACCTGAAATATTCTTGCATAAATATGAAACATATTCTACAGAAAAAGATAAAGATGGAAGAAAAATAATGCTTTATAAAAACTTTAGAAGTAGAAAAAACGTATTGGATGCAGTCAATTTTATATTTGAAAATATAATGAGTAAAGAACTTGGAGAGATAGAATATAATGACGATGAAAAACTAAATCCAGGTGCTGTATTTGAAGAATGTTATGAAGAAAATGCGATAGTCGGAGGAAGTTGCGACGTTCATATAATTGAAAAGAAGGCAAATGAGAATTTAACTGATGAGCAGCTTGAAGAGGAAGAGGATTTAGATAATATTCAGATTGAAGCTAGAGCAATAGGAAAGATAATTAAAGAAATTGTTGGAAAAAATTCTGATGGAAAAATACAGATGGTGTACGATAAGGAAGAAAAGAGATATAGACAGGCTAAGTATAAGGATATAGTCATACTTCTTAGAGCTACATCAAACTGGGCAAGTGTGTTGACAGAGGAGTTTACAAATATGGATATTCCAGTATATGCAGATACTGGAACAGGATATTTTGATACTATAGAAATTAAGACAATAGTATCGTTATTAAAAGTAATAGACAATCCAATGCAAGATATACCATTACTTGCAGTTTTAAAATCTCCAATTTATAACTTTACTCCAGAAGAGCTTATAGATATAAGAATAGTGAATAGAAATGTATCATTCTATGAAGCTATGAAAATATACGCAAGTTTTGACGATTGTGATAATAAAAAGGTTAGAGATTTCTTAGAGAGATTAGATGATTACCAAGAAAGATCTTCATATCTTAGTACAGATGAACTTCTTTGGTACTTATACAATGAAACAGGATATTACGCCTATGCAGCTATTTTACCAGCAGGAAAACAAAGACAGGCTAACTTAAGAATATTATTTGAAAGAGCTAAACAATTTGAAGATACTAGTTTTAAAGGTATATTCAACTTTATAAACTTTGTGGAAAAATTAAAAAAATCTGATAGTGATATGGGTGAAGCTAAGACATTATCTGAAAATGCGGATGTCGTAAGAATAATGAGTATTCATAAAAGTAAAGGTCTAGAATTCCCGATAGTAATCTGTGGAGGAATGGGAAAAAGATTCAATAAAATGGATATGAATAGAGGAATACTATACCACCATGAACTTGGATATGGACCACAGGTGGTAAATTTAGAAACTAGATTATCATATCCTTCAATGATGAAAGAGGCTATGAAAAAACAGATGGTTGTTGAGATGCTTTCTGAGGAAATGAGGGTATTATACGTTGCATTTACTAGAGCAAAAGAAAAATTGATAATAACAGGTGCTGTAAATGACGTTGAAAAGAATTTACAGAAATGGGCATCTAATTCTCAAAAGGTAACAAAGAATAATAAATTAGATAGATATAATCTTTTAAAATCTGCATCATTCTTAGATTGGATAATGTCTGTTGCAATAGCCCACAAAGATGCTAGAGGAATACTTCCACTTGATTC
This sequence comes from Peptacetobacter hiranonis, assembly GCF_008151785.1. Classification (GTDB taxonomy): domain Bacteria; phylum Bacillota; class Clostridia; order Peptostreptococcales; family Peptostreptococcaceae; genus Peptacetobacter; species Peptacetobacter hiranonis. Next base: position 2,083,094 of record NZ_CP036523.1, on the reverse strand, counting down.
TGAAATAGTAGAAAAAAATGATGAGTCTGAATGGAAATTTAAAATACACCAGAGAGAAGATTATACACTTTCAAGTGAAGACGAAGAAGAAATAAATTTAGCTGATGTTTTAAGAGAAGAGCTTACAAGTAGTAGAGAAGTTGACTATAGTGAAATAGTAAGAAATAGATTAGATTTTAAATATCCATATCAAAAGAGTGTAGAAAAATCTGGAAGTATATCTGTTACTGAGATAAAAAGACTTTGGAATCTTGAAAGAGAAGACAATCTTGAAATAGATATTAATGAAATTGAATCAAGTAGAAATAATAAAAAAACAGAGATAAAAAGACCTAAGTTTATCCAAGAAAATAAAGATGAGAAACTAAGTCCTACACATAGAGGTAGTGTTGTTCATCTAGTTATGCAGATAATAAATATGGATAGAGTAAGCACAATAGATGAAATAAAAAATCAAATTGAAGAATTTGTCCAGAAGGAAATAATAACTCAAAAAGAAGCTGATGTAGTCAATCCATTTAAGATTTACAAATTCTTTAAATCAGAGCTTGGAACTAGAATGAAAAATGCAGACTTTGTTGGAAGAGAAAAAGCATTTTATACAGAGATTAATATGAAGAATTTATTTGCAAAAGAAGGAATTGATTACGATGAAAGTATAATGCTTAGAGGTATAATTGATGCCTACTTTGAAGAAAATGGAGAAATTGTGCTTTTAGATTATAAAACAGATTTTGTGAATGAAGAAAATAGAGAAGAAGTTGTTGACAGATATAGAAAGCAGCTTGAGATTTATGCAAAGGTAATTGAAGAAATAACAGATAAAAAAGTAAAAGAACAGTATATATATTTATTTGGTGTAGATGAATCTGTTAGAATAGATACATAGGCTATTTTTTTAGCTATTTGGAAAAAAATTATTTGAAAGGGAGGGGAATTATGAGATTTATTCATACTTCTGATTGGCATCTAGGTAAAAACCTAGAAGGTCATTCGAGAATAGAGGAACAGAAAATGTTTTGCTCTGATTTTGTTAAGATAGTAGAGGATAATGATATTGATATGGTAGTAATCGCAGGGGATATATACGACACAGCAAATCCATCTGCAGAAGCAGAAAAATTATTCTACTCTACTGTATCTAAAATAGCAGCAAATGGAAAAAGATGTGTAGTTGTGATTGCGGGGAATCATGATAGCCCAGAGAGAATAGAGGCTGCATCTCCACTTGCTTTTGAACAGGGAATATTGCTATTTGGAAATCCTTTAAGCAAAACATCAATTGGAAAATTTGAAGGATTTGAGATAGTAGAAGCAAAAAAAGGAATGACAAAATTAATCATAAACGGGGAAAAAGTAAATGTACTTACTCTTCCATATCCTAGTGAAAAAAGATTAAATGATGCATTTGAGGCTGAAACAGATGAGGATAGACAGAAGACTTATTCTCAAAAAATAGGTCAGATATTTAGAGATTTACAGGAAGATTTTGAAGAGGATAGTATAAATATCGCTGTATCTCATCTTTTTGTTGTAGGAGGGGAAAGTTCTGATTCTGAAAGACCTATACAACTTGGAGGGAGCCTTTTAGTTGAAAGAAAAGACCTACCAGATAAAGCAAATTATGTTGCGCTAGGTCATCTTCATAAGCCTCAAAAGGCATCTGAATTAGGATGTTCTTATTATTCTGGATCTCCTCTTCAGTACAGTAAAAGTGAAAGGGTATATGTAAAGGGTGCAAAAATTGTAGAAATACATCCAAATGAAAAACCTAAACTTGAAGATATAATGTTTAATAACTATAAGCCTATAGAGTTATTCAAATGTAGGGGAGTTCAAGAGGCATTAGATATATGCGAGCAAAATCGGGGAAGAAGTATGTGGTCTTATTTTGAAATAAAAACAGATGAAATAATAAGCCAAGAAGATATAAAAGCTATGAAGAAGAATTTAGCAGATATAATAGAAATTAAACCTGTAATAACATATCAGCAGGAAGAAAAAACTGTAGATTTAAAAACTAAATCTATGGCTGAACTATTCAGAGATTTTTACACATTTAATAAAGGTGTAGAGCCAAAAGGTGAGTTAATGGATATGTTTATGAAAATAGCGGGTGAAGAAGGGGGAGAAGAATAGGCATGAGGCCGATAAAACTTGAAATAAAAGGTCTTAACAGCTATGTCAATAAGCAGACTATAGATTTTGAAAAACTGACAGAAAGAGGTCTTTTTGGGATATTTGGAAAAACAGGAAGTGGAAAATCTACAATTTTAGATGCGATAACACTTTCTCTTTATGGAAGTATAGCCAGAAATACAAAGGAATACATAAATAGTTTATCTGAAAAGGCAGAAATAAGTTATGAATTTGAAATAGGCTCAAGAAGATATGTAGTTGATAGACATATAATTAGAAGCAAGGCTGGTGGAATTAAGACATCTTATGCAAGAGTAATTGAGAAGCTAGGAGATGGAAGTGAGAATGTACTTGCTGATAAGGTAAATGAAGTAAATGAAACTATAATAAAAATAATTGGACTAACAGCAAACGACTTTACAAAATCTGTAGTGCTTCCTCAGGACAAGTTTAATGATTTCTTAAAATTAGGTGGAATAGATAGAAGAAATATGCTAGAGAGAATATTCAACCTAGAAAAATATGGAAAGAAATTAATAGAAAATGTAAGACATAGAAAAAATAAAACTAAAACTCATGTAGATATGCTTCAAGTATCATTATCTCACTATGAAGAGGTAACCGATGAAAAATATGATGAAATGATAAAAAAATTAGAAATCGATAAAGAAGATTGTAGAGTTAAAAATAGACTGTATAAAGAAAAGGTTGAAAAATACGATATAGATAAAATCATATATGAAAATCAGAAGCGGTACAATGAAGCAAAAGAATTACTAAAGGTATATGAAGATAAAAAAGAAGAAATAGAAGAAAAAAGAAAGAAAATGTCTAGGGCAGAAAATGCAAATATGATAGACCCTTATATAGACAATGTTGAAAAGCTTCGGAAGCAGTTTGAGGACTCTAAGAATCAATTAAAAATAATTGAAGAAGAAATAAGGTTAATTAAGAAGGATTTAGAAATATCTAGAGGGAAATTTGCTGAAATAGAAAGAAAAAAAGACGATACTATCCCTAGATTGAGTGAGGATAAAGTAAAATTTGAACGAGCTATACATCTATTAGAAGAAACTAATAAGTTAAGTGAAAGACTTACAAGACTAAAGGTAGAAGGTGAAAAACTAGAAAGTAAGAAAAAAGAACTTCTAAAAAATATTGAAGATATCAAAGCACAACAAAATCTTTATGCTGGGAAAATTAAAGATAGCGAAAATAGACTGTATGAAATAAATGTACCAGCAGCTTTCCGTCAGAATATAGAAAAGGGATACTCACATATAAAAGAATTAAATGAAGTAAAAAAAGAGCTAGAAAAAAGCGAAATTGATTTACAGAAATGTGAAGCTGAATATAGTGAAAATAATATAGCTTTGAAATTGGTTGGAAGAGATAGAGCTTCTGTCAAAGAAAGAATAGAAGAAGTTGAAAATAGAATTAATATAATGATAAAAAATTCTCCTCTTACAGCAGAAGAAATAACTAAAAAGACAGAGTATGTTACAGAAATGAAATCTGAGCTTAAAACTTTAAAGCAGCTTGAAGAAGAAAGGGATAATCTTCAGCATGAGTTAAACGACTGTTTAGAAAAAAGACATAGGGTGAGTAGGGAAATATCTACATCTGAGGATAGACTGTCTAAAGTTAGAAAAGATATGGAAACTGCTAAGAAGAATATAGAGGAATTTAGATATTTAAACAGAGTTTCAGATATAAGAAAAGAACTTCAAGATGGTAAACCTTGTCCAGTTTGCGGATCTTTAGACCATATGAGAACTGACAGCACTAATTACGACGATAGAATAGAATATTATGAAGGAATTTTAAACAAGGAAAAGGCAAACGAAAGAGAAGAAATAGAAAGACTAGATTCATTAAAAATAAAGAGAAGTGGATATATATCTGAAGAAAAGATAAAAACTGAAGCTATAAATAAGAAAAAAGCTGAAATAGGAGAAAGAAATTCTATAGAGCTTTCTAAGAAATACGACTCAGAAACTAGAAATTTAGAAGCAGAAAAAAGAGCTGTATCTGATTGGAATATTGAAAAAGATAGATTAGAAGAGGATTTAAAAAGATATAAGGATGATTATTCTAGAAATGATAAAGAATTTACTAGAATAGATGAGTTACTAAAAGGAATAATGAGGCGTAGACTTAGTTTATCAGAGAATGTATCAGAACTTAAATCTAAAAAAGATAATCTTGAGCTTGAAATAGTATCTATAAAAAGAATTACCAAGGTAGATGATATATTCTCTAAATTAGAAGAAATAAAGGCAAATGAAATAGAATCAGAAAATGTTGAGAAAGAACTATCTGAATTTAGAAACATAAAATTTGAGATAGATAAAGAATTTGACGACTGCAAAACGAGTATACATTCTATAGAAGTTGAAATTTCTTCAATAGAAAAAGACTTTGAAGGAAATAAAAAGCAGTATATAGAAAAGACAGATGAAGCCCAGAGAATAACTAGAGGAAAAAATCCTAATGAATTGCTTGAAAAAACAGAGCAGGAAATAAATAAAATAAATAGTAGTTATGCTGATCTTAAAAAAGAATTCGACGATAAAAGCAAGGCTAGAGAAGACAAGGATTCCCTTAGAAGTAAGGTTCAGGGAGAATGTAATACCACTGAAGAGCAGTTAGATTATTATAAAAAAGTATTAAAAGATATGCTAGCCAAATATAGATTTGATAGTGCATATACTGTTAAGAAATTTGTTATGCCTACCGTAGATATTGAAATTATGAGAAAAGAGATATCTGACTATGATGAAGGTAGAAAAAATCTAGACTTTAAAATAGATGATTTAGAGAAAAAGTTAGATGGTAGAAAAGTAAAAGAAGAAGAATTTGATAGATTAAACGAAGAAATTGTATTATTAAAAGATGAAATAGGTGAGCTTGAAAAAAACAACGCTGTTTTATTTGATAGAATAACCGCAATGAAAAAAGACCTTGAAAAGAAGAAAAAGATAAAATCAGAATATGACGAGGTTTCAAATGATTATAGACTATTAGATGAAATTGATAGAATTATTCAAGGAAATAAATTTGTTGAATATGTGGCAACAAATCACTTAAAATATATTGCACTTGAGGCATCAAAGCGACTTTCTACAATTACCAATGGAAGATATGCACTTGAAATAAACGACGCTCTAGAGTTTGTTATGAGAGATAATTTCAATGGTGGAGAAAGAAGAGGAGTTGACACTCTTTCTGGAGGAGAAACATTCTTAACATCTCTATCACTTGCACTTGCATTATCATCTCAGATACAGATGAAGGGTAATGCACCACTCGAGTTCTTCTTCTTAGATGAAGGATTTGGATCATTAGATGTAGAACTACTTGATACTGTAATGGAATCATTAGAAAAATTACACAGTTCTAATTTAAGTATAGGAATAATATCGCATGTTGAAGAATTAAAAAATAGGGTTCCGGTAAAACTAGTTGTAACAGCTGGTGAAATTGGAGAAGGATCAAAAGTTAAAATAGAATATAGTTAGAAAAACAGAACTGCTATCACTTTGATGAAATGTGATTAGCAGTTCTATTTTTTTTAGATATATATCTGAAAGTTAACATTTAAATAATTTAATAATTTTACAAAAGTATCTTCAATTATGATATAATGGAAATCAAATATATAATTTAAAAGAAAAATGATAGAAAAGTTAAATAGGAGTGTGGTAAATTTTGGAATCGCTCGAAAGTTGGATTCAGATTATCGGGTTAGTCATCCTTATTATGGGATCGGCATTTTTCTCGGCATCAGAGACATCTCTAATGTCATTAAGTAAAATAAGAATGAGATATATGCAGGACGAGGGGGTAAAGAATGCGGATTTAGTTGCATCTTTAATAGAAAGTCCTAATAAATTATTAAATTCTATATTAGTAGGAAACAACGTTGTTAATATAGCAGCTACATCTATATCAACTGCATTATTAACAGCGAAATTTGGAGCAAATGGTGTTGCTGCAGCTACTGCGATTATGACAATCATAATCCTTATATTTGGGGAAATAACACCTAAATCAATAGCAGCAAATAATTCAGAAAAAGTTGCTCTACTGGTTTCAAAACCAATAAAATTGATAATAACAATACTATCACCAATAGTATGGGTATTTAATATATTTACTAAATTTATGTTTAGAATAATTGGTGTAAAAACAGATGAAAAAAATGCGTTTATAACTGAAGAAGAACTAAAAACTATGGTAAATGTCAGCCATGAAGAAGGTGTTCTTGAAGTTGAAGAAAGAGAAATAATAAACAACGTATTTGAATTTGGTGATATGCAGGCTAAAGATGCCATGGTTCAGAGAATGGATATGGTAACTGTTGAAGTCGATGATACTTATGAAGAAATAATAGAAGTATTTAGAGAAGAAAAATTAAGTAGACTTCCTGTATACGAAGATTCTGTAGATGATATCATCGGTATAATAAACATAAAAGATATGATATTCTTAAGTGATGAAGAAAAAGAATACTTCTCTGTAAAAAATTACATGAGAGATCCATTCTTTACTTATGAATTTAAAAAGATAACTCAGCTTCTTGAGGATATGAAAAAAGCAAAAACTCAGATAGCTATAGTTCTTGATGAGTATGGTGGTACTTCAGGTTTTTTAACTGTTGAGGACTTAGTTGAAGTAATCGTAGGAGATATAGAAGACGAATACGATGAAGATGAAGACGATATAATAGTTATCAAAGAAGACGAGTACATAGTAGATGGAAGTACTAGGATATCAGAAGTTAATGAGCTTATAGGGACATCAATAGAAACAGAAGAATTCGATTCTATAGGTGGATATCTAATAGGTTATCTTGACAGACTTCCTGAAGAAAAAGAAGTAATTGAGATTGGAAATATTAAATTCTGTATAGAAAAAGTAGAGAAAAATAGAATAGCAAAAATACATATGTATACATAAAAAATAAGGGCTATTGCAGATTAAAATGGTCCCTATGTCAAGGACATATATAAAAAAGTCTTAAGCAGCAAGCAGCTGACTTCTATATTGAATAGGAGTCAGCTGTTTTAAATTCCACTGACAACGATCATTATTATAATAATCCATATAATCATCTATTAAACTTTTTAACTCTTCAAATGTATTGCAACTTTTATAATCTATTTCATCTTTCATATGACCAAAGAATGACTCCTGCGGAGCATTGTCCCAACAATTACCTTTTCTAGACATAGATTGACCTAAATTATATTTTTTTAACAAGTTCTGAAAAATAGTACTTGTATAATGAACTCCTTGATCAGAATGAATAAATGCATCTTTATGTAATTTGTCTGAATTTGATAACATGAGATTGTTAATAGTTGAAATAACAATATCCATTTTTAAATTCTTCGATAAATGATACGATAAAATTTCATTCGTAGAAGAATCTTTTACAGTTGATAAATATGCTGTTTTCCCATTGCCGTACGGCATATACGTAATATCAGTTAAAAGTACTTTTCCTGGTATACCTTGTTTAAATTCTCTATTCAATTTATTAGGAACTGTGTGATGTTCTTTTCTTGCTTTTCCCATACGTTTAGCTGGATTTGACTCGCGAATAGGACATTTAATTCCATATTTTTTCATTATTCTTTGAATTTTTTTTCTGTTAAATATTATATTAAATTTACTTTTTAAAATCATTTTTATTGAACGAGAACCTTTTTTGTATCCTCTGAACTTATATGCTTTAAGAATTATTTCTTTTGCTTCTAAATCCTTTTCTTCTTGTTTGCTTATTACATTCTTGTTTTTTAAATAGTTATAAAATCCAGATCTAGATACTCCTGCAACAATACATAGATGTTTTATCATTTTTTTTAAACAATATTTATTTATTACATCATTAATTAATTTGAATATTTTCACCGAAGGTAGCTTATTATTCATCACCTGCCTTTCTTCGAAGTCTAGCTTTTTTACTAGTTCTAGCTCTGCTTTAAGATATGCTATTTCAGCATCCTTCTTATCTATTATCTCTTTATCTGTTAATTTTCTTTTTCTTGGTCTTCCAGAATTATTAACTCTAGAATCATCTAGTCCCAAAATACCATTTTCTTTATATGACTTTCTCCATCGCTCGCTAGCGCATTTAATACGTTTTGCACCTATGATGTTAGTGTCAAAACCTGCTTCTTTAAATATCTGTGTTGGATTTTTTCCCTTATTGTATTCTGTTATGAAATGTATTTTAAATTCATTTGTATATGTTATTGATTTACAGCTTACATTCTTTACAAATGGATTTTTTGATAGCTCTAATGTTTCTTCTTTACTAAATTGTTTTTTACTCATAAATTACTCACCTCTATATTAAAATTATACAAAAAAAGAACCTATAGATGAAACACCTTTTTACAAGTGTCCATTCTATAGGTTCCATTTTAGATTTGCAATCAGCCCTTTTCTTTTTATAATTCTTCTATTATTTCTCCAGTATCTATATCGTAGAAGTTTATGTCTATATTTAATTCATGATCATTATCTTCATCAGGGTTTATTTCAACTATTGCAACAGATCTACTTCCATCTTTAGGTATAGAAGTACTTCCTGGGTTTATTATAATAAGAGTATCGTCAAAAGAAAGCTCTTTAACATGAGTATGTCCTAGTATAAGGAAGTCTGCCCCCATTTTTTTAGCATTTGCGATTATCTCATCTTTTGCTCCAACATATCCATGGTTTACAACAAATCTAAATTCATCAAGCTGAACTAGTGCATAAGGTCCTTGAATTGGATGATTTAATACCATCTGGTCTACATCAGCTTCACAGTTACCTTTTGCAAATATTATAGAATCCATGTCATTTAATGACTCTGTAAGTGCCTTTGGATTGTATCCTTCAGGTAAATCATTTCTAGGACCATGATAAAGTATATCTCCAGCGTGAAGATATAAATCACATTCTCCTAGTACGTCCATTGCTTTATTAAAATAAAGCGAACTTCCATGAGTATCACTAAGTATTCCTATTTTCATTTAAATTCCCTCCAATAAATTAATTTTTTTGATAGAATAATATTCTATAAGAATTTTGTTGAAACTCTATCCCAGAACTCATAGTCTGAAAGTCTCAATAATTTTAGTTTAACATCTGATGTACAGATATTTATATCGGTAATCTGTTTAAATCTAAGCTCAACACCATCGATTACTATAAGTATAGAATCTTCAAATCGATATTCTGGTCTAATGCTTATTTCAGTATCTTTTGAGAATATTATACTAGATGTAAAACTTCTATATGCATTTGTATTTATAGGTGAAAGAGGAGTAAGCTGTATAGCATCTATATTACAGTCTATAATACTTCCACCAGCCGAATACGTATATGCTGTAGATCCTGTCTGAGAGCAGATAATCATGCCGTCACCACTGAAGTTTTCTACTTTTTTCCCGTTTACAAGAAGTTTTAAATGAACAGTTCTAGACTTATCACCTCGGATAGTTACATCATTTAGAGCAAAGAAGTTTACACAACTTTTATGAGTACAAATCATTGCCCGAAGTAATGGAACTTCTTGAATCATATAATTTTCATTTAAATAACTTTCTATAAATTCATCTATTTTATCGGGCACTATCTCTGGGAAAAATCCTAGATGCCCAGTATTTATACCGACAATAGGAACTTCAGGGTAATCAAAATCTCTAACAGTTTTTAAAAAAGATCCATCTCCACCAACACAGACAACAAGCTCTGTATCATCAGAAAATTCCTCAGAAACTTCAAAGCCTGCTTCTTTAAGTTTCTTTTTAAATAAATTTTTTGTTTCTACCGATTTTGGTAGGTCATTAGAATTAATAGTTATTAGCCTTTTTTTCATAAGTTCACCTCTTTACAATATGTATTATAGCATAATTTTTAACAAGTATATACATTTCAAGTTTTATATACATTTCAATATACATCGATTACGTGATATAATTAAAGAATAGCCATACATTACAAAAATAACTATTATTATATGAGGTGATTACTTGTTAAATATAGAAGGAGTTTCAAAAACATTTGAAAATTTTTCACTGAATAATATAAATATAAGACTTGAGCCAGGAAAGATTATGGGAATAATTGGAGATAATGGCTCAGGAAAAACTAGTATTATAAATTTAATAATGGGGCTTTATAAGCCTAGTTCGGGAAAAATAGAATTAAATGGAAATAATGTAGAAAAAGATCCAGTTGGATATAAAAATGATATAGGTTTTGTTTATGATAATCTAAGCTTTTATCCAAATTTAAAATTGAGAGATTATAAAAAAATAGTATCTATGTTTTATAAGAATTTTGATGAAGAAGTATATGATATGTATTTTGATAACTTTAACTTAGACCCTGAAGAAAAGATAAAAAATTTATCAAAAGGACAGTGTGAAAAGGTAATGATAAGCACAGCGCTTAGTCATCATGCAAAATTACTTATACTAGATGAGCCTATATATGGACTAGAAAAATCTGTAAGAAAAGAGCTTATAAGAATTTTTAAAGACTATATAAAAAAAGAAAATGGAAGTGTTGTAATATCTACTCACAACGTATCTGAATTAGAGGAGATTTATGACCACATAGTATATTTAGAAAAAGGAAAAATACTATTTAATCTTAAAAAGAAAGATATAGTAAGAGATTTTAGAGTAATTAGATCTGACTCAGAAACATTATCTCTTATGAAGGATAATATAATAGGAATAGACCACTACAAGAGATATAGTGAAGCACTTGTAAATATAGGAGAAAGTGAGGAAATAAGAGCTCTTCTTAGAAGTGCAGATTATCATAAGATAAAAAATCCTGATATAGAAGATTTAATACATTATTATCAGGAAGGCGGTGGAGTTAATGCTTAATCTTATAAAAAAAGATCTTATAGTATGTGTAAAGTCTGAGAGATTTAATGTAATAAAATATATACTTATATTTATCTTAATGTATCTATTTTGTAATGATATCTCATACTATGCAACACCAGTTATAATAACATATTTAATAATGATAGGTGTATTTTCATCTGATTACGATAATAATTCAGATAAATTTATAAGAAGTATACCTATAGATTTGGATGATATTGTATACTCAAGATATCTTATAGGAGCAGCTACATCTATTGTAATTACGATACTTACATTATTTATACACGATATATTATCTATATCCATGTTTAGAAGAACTGTATTTTATGATTTTGTATTTGCCATGAATATAAATTTAATCGTTTTATCTATAACTATGCCGCTGTTCTTTAGATATGGATATGAAAAAATAAAAATAGCAGCAAGTATACTTGCAATAGCGATATTTACAATATTTGGAGCGTTTTTAAATGCTTTATCTGAAAAAATATATCGGGTTGCTAATACAGGAGTTCTAGTAGCTATGAATACATCAAGATATGAAACAATACATGCATTTAACCAAATTTTTAGAGGAATTGTATCTAAGATAAATGTAGATAGTATAAATATTGTTACTGTGGGAGTAGCTTGTATTATTATATTTATTATATCTATGGGAGTATCTTTAAAAGCTATGAAGAAAAATAGATATATTAAATAAAAATATAAAAAGAGTGGGTTGATAATATGAATAAATTTATGAAGGTATCATCTATTATTTTGATTTTCTGTTTGGTATCTGGATTTTTGGTAAGATTTACATATGGTGATATGGTCGATAAAAAGGACTATGAAGCGAGAAATGTAAATGAGGTTATAGTAGAGTTTGAATCTAGAAAAACTGTTAAAGAAGGTACTAAAATAAGATTTAAAATTTATAATAATAGTAAATTTACATACCTTTTAACTAAGGCAAGAATGAAATTTGAAAATAATATAAAAAATGAAGATGGAGAATATATAAATAGCTCAAAGCTTTATTTAGCTTTAGATAGTGCTAATAAGCTTAATTCAAATTTAATGCTAGATGGTATAGAGCCAAATGGAGATGGATATATAGAATTTATTGTTCCAAAAGGATTGGAATTAAATAAAAAGTACTTTGCACTTGATTCTACAAAGATGGAATATGAAGGTAATTTTGCTGAGGAAATACCAATATTTAAATTTTTAAAAATACCTGTAGAGCAGAACAAGGGTATTTGGAGTATAAAAGCTCTTAGCTAAAAGGTCAACATTTAGTTAATATTATGATTATAGATAAAAAAGGAAGTGTTTAGTTATGTCAATCGAGAAAGTAAGAAAACATATGGAACAATTTGGAAGAGAAAATGATGTTATGGAATTTGATGAGTCTAGTGCCACTGTAGAACTAGCAGCTGAAACAGTTGGAATAATACCAGCTAGAGTTGCTAAAACACTATCTTTTAGAGGAAAAGAAGATGGGGAAGCGATAATAGTTGTTGCAGCAGGGGACACAAAAATAGACAATAAAAAATTCAGACATGAGTTTTCTTGTAAAGCTAGAATGCTTTCTGCTGAAGAAGCGGTTGAATTTACAGGACATATGGTAGGTGGAGTGTGTCCATTTGCATTGGAAAATGAAAATGTAAAAGTATATCTTGATGAATCTTTAAAAAGATTTGACACAGTATTTCCAGCAGCTGGAAGTGGAAATTCTGCAATAGAGCTTACTAATGACGAACTAGAAAAATATTCTTCAAACTTTGTAAAATGGGTTGATGTTTGTAAAGGATGGAATGAAGAAAACTAATTAAACACAGTTATAAACTTAGAAAGGATAGGTATAAATTTGTTTAAAAAAGAACTACAGAAGTACAATCTTATGTCGTATACAGCTGAGGAAGATGGTGTATTAAAGGAAATTTTACTCGATAAGTTAGGATTTTCTGTGAGATCTATTTCAAAAATGAAAAGAGAAAGAACAGTAAATGTTAATGGAGAGTATAGAAAACCGACATTAGATGTTAAAAAGGGCGATTTAATAGAAGTAGAAATAAATGAAGATATGGCAAACTTCGAGCCACAAAATCTTGAGATGGGGATACTTTACGATGATTTTGATATTATAATGGTCGATAAGCCACCGTATATGGTTGTACACCCGACAAAGAGCCATTTTGATGGAACTGTTGCCAACGGTGTTACAGACTTTATAATAAAAAAAGATGAAAAAGTAAAGGTCAGATTTGTTAATAGACTGGATATGAATACATCTGGCTTGGTTATAGTTGCAAAAAATGCTTATGCTCACCATGTGCTATCTACTGATATGAGTGAAAATCTAGTTGAGAAGAAGTATATAGCAGTTGTAAAAGGAGTTATGAAGGAAGATAAAGGTACTATAGATGCTCCTATATACAGACCTACTGATGATTCTATAAAAAGAGTTGTAGATGAAAGAGGGCAGAGATCTATTACTCATTATAGTGTTATTGAAAGATTAGATGATGCAACTGTTGTAGAATTAAAACTTGAAACAGGAAGAACGCATCAGATAAGAGTGCATTTAGCTCATTTAGGATATGGAATTATTGGAGATGAGCTATATGGATATGTAGATGAAAATCTTATAAAAAGACAGGCTCTTCATGCATATAGCCTTAAGTTTAAACAACCTAGAACTAGGGAAGATTTAGAGTTTAAAGCTGAGATACCAGATGATATGAAAGAACTTATAAAAAAACTAAAAATGGAGGAATAATACATTGATTATACATAAATTTATTGTACACGTACTAGATAAAAATAGTGATGTGCCTATTCTTAATGATTTTGAAGGAAAAGTCAATCAGGAGGTTGAAGGATTTTTCCAGAAGATGATAAAAAGAGTAACTAGAGATGACGATTTAAGAAAGGCTGTTTTTAAAAATTACACTGAAAATACAATTAGAAAATGTTGTGAGCAGATTATATATGATGAAAGTACATTTGTAGAAAATTCAAAGGAAATAGCTGCGTATTTATTTGATGTTATGAAAGTGAACAGCGACTTAGAATCTTGTGACTTAGCAGTATGCCTTTATACAGTAAAGGAAGAAAAAAATGTTGCAATAATAAAAATAGATTATAAAAAACTTTATACTCATTCTATAGAATTTGTAGATGAAAAATTCAATATACAGATTGTGTCTAATGAAGTTGGAATACAGGAAACTCAGAGAATAAAACAAGCTGCACTTATAGGTGTGAATGGTATGAACGACGAATATCAGTTTAGAGCTTTAGATAAAGATTCAGAAAAGAGTGGGATACCTTCTAAGTTTATAGGAGAATTTATAAACGGTGAGAAAATAGACGACGATAAATACAAGACTAAGGTGTTTAAAACATCTGCAGATAACTGGATAACAAATGCACTTGCAAATGATATAAAACAGGCTGAGGATGCTAGAAGTATTTTAAATTATACTTTAAAGGAGCAACAGCAGGTTGATGTAGCTGAATTTGCAGAAAGAGCAATAAAAGACGAGGATTTAAAAGAAGGCTTTAAAGAGCTAATGGAAGAAAAAGGAATAGATGAATCGTTCTCTATAGATAAAAAATGGGTAGAAAAGAAACTTAAAAAGAGAAATATAAAAACTGATAATGGATTTGAAATAAAGGGTAATTTGACAGATTTTGAAGATCCAATGAAATACAGTATAAAGAAAAATGAAGATGGAACTATAGATATAGTAATAAAAAATGTTAATTTCTTTGAAGAAAAATAAGTAATAAAAAAGAGATGCAAAAACTTGCATCTCTTTTTGTTTGCTTAATTACTGATTGTCTTCTATGTATCTGCAGATATCTCCTATTGATTTGAAGCTTTCTGCTTCTTCATCAGGAATTTCTATGTCGTATTCATCTTCAAGAGCCATTATTATTTCAACAGCATCTAATGAATCTGCTTCAAGGTCGTCTATAAGAGATGAGTCCATTGTTATATCTTCTAAATCATCAAGTCCTAACTGTTCTGCTATTATTTCTTTTATTCTTTCAAACATAGTTTTCCTCCTAATAATTTGTTAGTCTTATTTTAATTGTAGTTTAATATATTACAGTACAAATTTCAATACATATTTGATATAATAGATAATATAAATTTAGGTGACTGCTTGTCAATTAAAAAATTGATTAAGAAATATAATTTTTATAGTAATTTTGTTGTATATGTGCTTTAATATATATAGACAAAAAACCTTACCATATTTATTTTAAAAAGAATAATTCGAAGTGTTAACACTTGGGTATCAATGTTAATTAGGGGTGTATTATATAAAAACAAAAATTTAATAAACTAAAAGGAGGAAAAAACATGAAAAATACAGTTACAATCAAAGACGTAGCCAAAAAAGCTGGCGTTTCTATATCTACAGTTTCTAGAGTAATAAACAATTCTAAACCTGTAACAGATGAGATAAAGAAAAAAGTTCTTGATGTTATAAAATGGTCCCTATGTCAAGGACATATATAAAAAAGTCTTAAGCAGCAAGCAGCTGACTTCTATATTGAATAGGAGTCAGCTGTTTTAAATTCCACTGACAACGATCATTATTATAATAATCCATATAATCATCTATTAAACTTTTTAACTCTTCAAATGTATTGCAACTTTTATAATCTATTTCATCTTTCATATGACCAAAGAATGACTCCTGCGGAGCATTGTCCCAACAATTACCTTTTCTAGACATAGATTGACCTAAATTATATTTTTTTAACAAGTTCTGAAAAATAGTACTTGTATAATGAACTCCTTGATCAGAATGAATAAATGCATCTTTATGTAATTTGTCTGAATTTGATAACATGAGATTGTTAATAGTTGAAATAACAATATCCATTTTTAAATTCTTCGATAAATGATACGATAAAATTTCATTCGTAGAAGAATCTTTTACAGTTGATAAATATGCTGTTTTCCCATTGCCGTACGGCATATACGTAATATCAGTTAAAAGTACTTTTCCTGGTATACCTTGTTTAAATTCTCTATTCAATTTATTAGGAACTGTGTGATGTTCTTTTCTTGCTTTTCCCATACGTTTAGCTGGATTTGACTCGCGAATAGGACATTTAATTCCATATTTTTTCATTATTCTTTGAATTTTTTTTCTGTTAAATATTATATTAAATTTACTTTTTAAAATCATTTTTATTGAACGAGAACCTTTTTTGTATCCTCTGAACTTATATGCTTTAAGAATTATTTCTTTTGCTTCTAAATCCTTTTCTTCTTGTTTGCTTATTACATTCTTGTTTTTTAAATAGTTATAAAATCCAGATCTAGATACTCCTGCAACAATACATAGATGTTTTATCATTTTTTTTAAACAATATTTATTTATTACATCATTAATTAATTTGAATATTTTCACCGAAGGTAGCTTATTATTCATCACCTGCCTTTCTTCGAAGTCTAGCTTTTTTACTAGTTCTAGCTCTGCTTTAAGATATGCTATTTCAGCATCCTTCTTATCTATTATCTCTTTATCTGTTAATTTTCTTTTTCTTGGTCTTCCAGAATTATTAACTCTAGAATCATCTAGTCCCAAAATACCATTTTCTTTATATGACTTTCTCCATCGCTCGCTAGCGCATTTAATACGTTTTGCACCTATGATGTTAGTGTCAAAACCTGCTTCTTTAAATATCTGTGTTGGATTTTTTCCCTTATTGTATTCTGTTATGAAATGTATTTTAAATTCATTTGTATATGTTATTGATTTACAGCTTACATTCTTTACAAATGGATTTTTTGATAGCTCTAATGTTTCTTCTTTACTAAATTGTTTTTTACTCATAAATTACTCACCTCTATATTAAAATTATACAAAAAAAGAACCTATAGATGAAACACCTTTTTACAAGTGTCCATTCTATAGGTTCCATTTTATTATAGAAGAAACAGGGTATGTACCAAATCCGCTAGCTAGAAGCTTAGTAACTAAAAAAAGTCAGTTAATAGGAGTTGTTGTTCCAGAGGTATCTGACTCATTTGTAAATGAAATTCTTAATGGGATAGAAGAAATAGCGAGAATGTACAATTACGATATTCTTCTTTCAAATACTTACTCAGATAAAAATGAGGAAATGAGAAGTATAAATCTTCTGAGAGCTAAACAGATAGAAGGTATGGTAATGATAAGTTGGGATTTAGCAAAAGAACATATAGACTATATAGAAAATTGTGGAATACCAACAACATATATCAGTAAAACAGCTAGAGATTACGATGTTCCAACAGTAAGTGTAAACAATGAAAAAGCAACTTACGATATGACAAATCACTTAATATCACAGGGACATAAAAAAATAGCTTTCGTAATGACTAGTGCAGGGGATACAAGACTAGAAAAAGAAAGATTAGATGGATATAAGAGTGCATTAGCAGAAAATGGAATTGAATTTAACGAAGAATTAGTTAGATATGGTGGAGTAGATTATAATAGTGGATATGAGTCTACTAAGGATATATTAGAAAAAGGAATAGTTCCAGATGCTGTATTTGTTACAGGAGATGAAGCTGCAGTTGGAGCCATGAATGCTGTATTTGATAAAGGATTCAGTGTTCCAAATGATATATCTGTAGCAGGATTTAACGATGTTAAAATAGCGAGAATGTACAGACCAAAACTTACAACAGTTCATCAGCCATTATATGATATGGGAGCTGTTGCTATAAGAATGGTTATAAAGATGATAAATGGAGAAGAAATAGAGGAAAAGAAAGTAGAACTTCCTCATAGAATAGAAGAAAGAGAAAGTGTAATAAAAAAATAAATTTTATGGATTTTTGATTTTCTCTTTAAAAATTTGAACAATTATTATATAATAATGGTAAGAAATCCTGAGACATTCGAGAAGGTTACTTCTAAATTCAACCGACAAATTAAATTCGGGAGATTGAGTTTGATTGTGAGTATGATATGCCTTGATTTTATCAAGGACTTTAAAAAGCAACTAACAGATCACCCACCTGGGAGTATCTCGGGTATGAATTTACAATACCGACGGTGTTTCGGGACTGATAAAAAGCGCTGCTTAGTCAGCGCTTTTTATTGTATAATAAATAAACTTTAAATAGGATGGTATATTATGGAAAAATACTATTTAAATATAGAAGATATACAGGGGAGAAAATATATACGGATATACACTCATATAAAAAATATGATAATAGACGGCAAAATAAAAGAACATGAAAAATTGCCGCCCATTAGGAAGTTATCTGAATATATAGGTGTAAATAATACCACTATTGTAAAGGTATATGAGCTTCTTGAAAAAGAAGGATATGTTTACAAAATTGTCGGAAGTGGAACATTTGCATCTGAAATAAAAAAATATAGAGCTAAGGATGATAAGAAAAATAAGAATATTATTCAATTTGACAATGGTAATCCATCCAATGAAATGTTTCCAGTTGAGGATTTTAAAAAAGCTGTAAACAGTGCTCTATCTAAAAGTGAAGGATCAATATTTGAATATGATGAAGGACTAGGAAATGAAGGACTAAGAGATAGAATTTCAAAGTATTTAATAAAAAATGGAATAAATGCTGCTAAAGATGATTTGCAGATTATATCTGGAGCACAGCAGGGAATCGATATTGTATGTAAGGGGATTATAAATTATTCTGATATTGTATTTGTAGAGGAGCCTACATACAATGGTGCTATAGAGGTGTTCAAGAGTAGAGGTGCAAAGATAATATCAATACCTATGCTAGATGATGGAATTGATATAGGAATATTAAAGCTTAAATTGGATAAAATAAAGCCTAAACTTATGTATGTCATGCCTAATTTCCAAAATCCTACAGGAATTTCATATTCTAGCTATAAAAAGAAAAAACTACTAGAACTTGCAGAGGAATATGACTTCTATATATTAGAAGATGATTTTATAAGTGATTTTAAATTTGATTCAGAGGATAATAGACCTTTAAAAAGTTACGATGAAAACAACCGAGTAATATACATAAAAAGTTTTTCAAAAATATTTATGCCGGGTCTTAGAATAGGGGTAATAGATATACCACCAGAGCTTATGAAAAATATACTTTGGGCAAAATACTCTTCAGATATATCAACTCCTGGGCTTATACAAAGCTCTTTACTTTGCTATATGGAGGAGTTTGATTGGGATAAGCATATAGAAAAGATGGATAAGATATACGATGAAAAATATAGAGTTGCTAAGGAATGCATTAAAAAATTCTTTAAAGGAAGAATAAGAGTTAGAAACTGCTCTGGAGGAATAAACTTTTTCTGTGAGCTTCCTAGAGGATGTAAATCGAGAGAATTTACAGATTTTATATATAAAAAGGGAGTATCTGTATTGCCAGGTACATATTTCTATGACAATGTAATTGATGATAGGTTCTTTAGAATAAATATTGCCAGAGAAAGTGTTGAAAACATAGAAAAGGGTATAGAGATAATAGGAAGAAGTGTAGAAGAATTTTTGAAGAATAATGGTGAAAATGAAGCTATAATGGATAATAGACTATTCTATTAGAATAAACTTTGAGTATATTGATTAAGCGATTGATATAATTGAACAAAAATGATTTAATAGAAGAGGTAGCTTTATAATATATAAATTTGAATAGAAAAGGAGAAGATAAAATGATAGATCAGAAATTAATAAACAGAATAAATGAATTAGCAAAGAAAAACAAAGCTGAAGGACTTACTCCAGCAGAAACAAAAGAAAGAGAAAAATTAAGAAAAATATACTTACAGGAATTCAAAAAAGGATTCAAACAGAGATTAGACTGCATAGAAGTTGTATCTCCACAGGAATTTGAAGAAAGAACTGGAAGAAAACCAGGTAAAAACTGTAGTATGTGTGAAATAAAAGAAAACTAATAAAAGAGGGACTACTGCAATTTTGCAATAGTTCCTCTTCTTTTTCTTTATTTATGGTCTAATCCGAAGTATTCACATAGTTCGTTTAAGAATTTGTTTTCTAGTGGAGTGAATGTTTTCTTTTTAGAGTATATGAAATAGAATTTACGAGCAAAGTCTATTCCTTTTATTTTGTAGCTTTTTAGTTTTCCAGAGTTTATGTATTCTTCAGCAGAAATCCGAGATATGAATGATACACCTAATCCCTGTCTAACCATTTCTTTTATAGACTCGTTTGATTCTACATGAGCTAAGATATTTAGTTTAGCTGTAGAGAAACCAGCCTTTTTAAGAGTCTTAAATATTAAATCCCTAGTACCAGAACCTTCTTTTCTCATTATGAAGTTGAAGTCGTATAAAGCTGATACATCTATTTCACCGTTTTCGTTTTCTATTTCTAAATCTGGTGGTGTAATAAGTACTAGATTATCGTCTATAAGATTTACATATTTTATCTGTGGATTGCTTATCTTAGAACCTACAAATCCGAAGCTGATTCTTTCATCTAGTATTTCAGATATAGCAAACCGTGAGTCGTAATGACTTATACTAAATTTTACATCTGGGTATGTATTAGAAAAGCTCTTCATAAATCCTGGTAAAAGATATGTTTCTGGGATAGAACTACATGCAATATCTATAAGTCCTTCTATTTTTCCTGAGTATTCTTTTATGTCATATATAGCTTTTTTGCAATTATTTAGTATATATATTGCATGTTCATAAAGAATTTTACCTGACTCTGTAAGAGTTATAGTTTTGTTGCTTCTATTTACCAAAACAGTTTCTAATTCGTTTTCTAAGTTTTGGATGTGTGCACTAACTGTAGGCTGTGTAAGGAATAGTTCTCTTGATGCTTTAGAGAAGCTCTGGTGCTTTACAACAGCTACAAACACCTCAAGTTGTTTAAGATCCATAATTTAAAATAATCCCCCTTTAAATATTAAAAAATTAAATGATAATAAGTAGAATCAATTATAATTCCAAAAAACTATTGTAAAAGTAAAAAATAATCTTTAAAAAATTTATGAATATTACAAATAGACTTATCTATAGATAAAAAAAATAAAAATAAAATTTTATCTATAATTATAAAATAATTATATCACAAGATTTAGATAAGATGTATATAATTTACAGATAATTTTTTATAAAATAAATTTATGAAAATATACAATGAAATAACGTATATTTTAGAAATAGTATGGAAAATAAATCAAATTTGGTGTAAAATTGGAAAATATGAGAAGAAAGGGAGGAATTATATGTTAAAAGAATTTGTTCAATATTACAAACCGTATAAAAAACTATTTATACTCGATATGATTTGCGCTTTTTCAGCGTCAATGTGCAATCTTTTATATCCAATTATGACGAGAAACATAATGGACGATATCATACCTAATAAAAAAATTGATCTATTATTTATATTTGCAGCTATTCTTATAGTTATATTTATAGCTAAAGCAGGATTTAACTACTTCATGCAGTATTGGGGACATGTTGTAGGGGTTAGAATGCAGGCAGATATGAGAAGTGTTGTTTTTAGACATCTTCAGAAATTACCTAATAAATATTTCGACGAAAATAAATCTGGTGTTACAATGTCTAGAATAGTAAACGACCTTATGGACATAACAGAACTTGCACACCATGGACCAGAGGATTTATTTATATCGCTGGTAACAATCCTAGGTTCATTTGTAATTTTAATGGGAATAGACATTCCATTAACGCTTATAATATTTGCAGTACTTCCATTTGCGGTTTGGTTTGTTGCACGCAAAAAGGACAAAATGGGTAATGCTTTTATGAAAGCTAGAGTAAAAGTAGGGGAGGTAAATGCTACCCTAGAAAACAGTATAGCTGGTATGAAAGTTACAAAATCATTCTGTACAGAAGATGAAGAACTTGAAAAATTTGACAAAATAAATAATATATTCAAGGATGCTAGAGAAGAATCTTATAAGGCTATGGCTGAATATTTCTCTGGTATGAACTTCTTTATGGATTTATTAGAATGGATAGCTATGATACTAGGTGGATACTACACTTATGTAGGTAGAATAACTATTGGAGATTTTGCAGCATATATTTTATATGTAAAAATGTTCATAGAGCCTATGAAAAAGCTTGTAAACTTTACAGAACAGTACCAGAATGGTATGACAGGATTTAAACGTTTCAAAGAAATAATGGATGAAGAAATTCAGGAAGAAGCTAAAAATCCTAAAGAACTTAAAAATGTAAAAGGAAATATAGAAATAGAAAATGCTTCATTCACATATGAAGATGAAAATGAAGTAATAAGTGATTTAAGTCTATCTATTGAAGCTGGAAAAACTATAGCATTAGTTGGACCATCAGGTGGAGGAAAAACTACGCTTTGTAGTTTAATACCTAGATTCTATGAATTAGATTCTGGAGATATAAAAATAGATGGAAATAGCATAAAAGATGTGAGCCTAAGATCACTTAGAAAAAATATAGGAGTTGTTCAGCAGGATGTGTTCTTATTTACAGGAACAATCAGAGACAATATAATTTGCGGAAATCCAGAAGCTACAGAAGAAGAAATGATAGAAGCAGCTAAAAAAGCTAGAATACACGACTTTGTAATGACTTTACCTGAAAAATACGATACGTATATAGGTGAAAGAGGTGTTAAGTTATCTGGAGGACAGAAACAGAGAATATCTATATCTAGAATATTCTTAAAAAATCCACCAATTATAATACTTGATGAGGCTACTTCAGCCCTTGATAATGTTACAGAAAGAGAAATACAGGCATCTCTTGAAGAACTAAGCAAGGATAGAACAAATATAGTAGTAGCTCATAGACTTTCTACAATAAAAAATGCAGATGAGATAATAGTAATAACAGAAGGAAAAATTTCTGAAAGAGGAACACATGATGAACTTATAAAAGCTGGAGGAATATATGCTACTCTTCACAGCAAATAAATTGGAGGGAAGTAAAATGAAGGATTCAGAAGTTAATCAGCTAAAAGATCACATAATAAAAACTGCATCAGGACTTTTTATAAAATATGGATATGGTAAGACTACAATAAGACAGATTGCAGAGTCTTCTGGGCTTGGAAGAGGACATTTATATTACTATTTCAAGAAAAAAGAAGACATACTACTGTATTTATATAAGGAATTACTAGAAAAAATATATGGAACAATAGCAGAGAAAAAAATAAAAGAAAATGATATAATTGCAAACTATATTATCAGTCAGTATATATATACTCATGCTATAGCCACTTCAGAAAAAGTGTTTAGACTTTATATTGAGGCTTCAAATGTAAGGTCTATAAGAAAAGAATATATAAACATACTACTTGGGTTATTTAAGGAAAAATTAGTGGAAAGTGACTATAATTTTAATGATAAAGATTTATATATGAGTATTGCCATGGGATGTGCTGGTGAATGTGAATTATTAAATCAGTACTATGAAGGAATACTAAATGTAGATTTAGACGATATTATAATAAATGTCGTTAAAACTAGATTTGCTCTTTTAAATGTAAATGAGCATATAGACATAGACAAGATAATACAAGAAGCAAAAGAATTTAAGGATGATATGAACCTTGAAGAAGTAGTAAACAATGTAGTGGAATCGAGTGATTTAATATAATTAAAAAAATTTAATATTTAAAATTGAACACAATGACTAGAATACTACCAAATTATCGTATTGATTACGATGTTTGGTAGTATTTTTTTTACAAATTCATAAAAACTTCATTTTTACAAAGTTATAAAATTGTTGACTTTTTATTAGGCACGCCCTATAATATATTTATAAAAATTAGGTATGCCCAAAATGGTGCTCGAAAATTGGAAGGAGAAGGAGAAAAATGAAAAAGATTGCTGACAAGATAGCAAAACATAGTAAAATCATTCTTTTGATAGCATTTTTACTTTTGATACCGTCAGTTATGGGATATATCAATACAGATATAAACTACGATATACTTAGTTATCTACCAGAAGATGTATCTACTATGAAAGCAGAAAAAATAATGAAAGAAGATTTTAACTGCGGATCTTTGGCTATGTTGGAAATTGAAAATATGCCAGATAAAGATGTAGCCAAAATTAAAGAAAAAGTCGAAAAGGTAGAGGGTGTAGAAGAAGTTATTTGGAAGGACAGTTTTATAGACATAACATTCCCCAATGAAATGATACCTAAAGATATGAGAGATATGCTTTATTCCGGAGATGCGACTATGATGATAGTTAAGTTGAAGGAAGGTACAGCAGATGAGCTTACTATGAAAGCTGTAGATACTATCAGAGGTATTACAGGTAGACAGGCATTTTTAAGTGGAATGTCAGGAATTATAAAAGATACAAAAGATTTATCAGATAAAGAAATGCCACTTTATGTTGTAGCTGCCGGAATACTTACAATGATAGTTTTACTCTTAACTATGGAATATACAGCGATTCCATTTGTATTCCTTACAAATATTGCAATAGCGATAATTTATAACTTTGGAACTAATATAATCTTTGGAGAAATATCATATATAACAAAAGCGTTGTGTGCAATACTACAGCTAGGAGTTACAATGGACTATTCAATATTCCTACTTCATAGATATGATGAAGAGCTATTGAATACAGACAATAGAGAAGAGGCAATGGCAAATGCAATAACCAATACATTTACATCTATATCAGGAAGTTCACTTACAACAGTTGCTGGATTTATAGCATTATGTGCAATGGACTTAGCACTAGGTAAAGATATAGGTATAGTAATGGCAAAAGGGGTTGTACTTGGAGTTTTAACTACTGTTACAGTACTTCCAGCTTTAATACTTACATTTGACAAGATTATACACAACCATAGACATAAAACAATTCTTACAAGTTTTGAAAAGACTTCAGATTTTGTAATTAGAAATTATAAAAAACTTACAGTTTTATTTTTAGTTTTAATGATACCAGCGATATACGGAAACAATAATGCGAAGGTATACTACAATCTAGATGAAACATTACCAGATGATTTACCTTCAATAGTAGCAACAAACAAAATGAAAAAAGACTTTGATATGAATAGTACAGATATGATATTTGTAAAAGATAGTTTAGATTCATATAAAGTTGACCAGATGGTAAGTGAAATAGAAAAAGTAGATGGTGTTAACTCTGTAGTAGCACTTGAAAAAGTAGTTGGTTCTGGATTTGTTCAGGATATAATACCAGATAGTATGCTTTCTGAAGTAAAAGCTGGTGGATATGAACAGATAATGATCAACTCAAAATACAGAGCAGCTACAAAGGAATGTGGTGCTCAGATAAGAGAATTAAATAAAATAGTTAAAAAATACGATCCAGATGGACTTATAGGTGGTGAAGCACCTTTAACAGAAGACTTAATAAGAATTGCCGATACAGATTTTAAAAAGGTAAGTGCGGTTTCTATAATAGCAATATTTGCGATAATAGCATTTGTATTTAAGTCTGCATCAATACCAGTTTTACTAGTTGCGGCAATTGAAGGTGCGATATTTGCTAACTTAGGTATTCCATATTATACAGGAACAGTTCTTCCATTTATAGCATCTATAGTTCTTGGAACAATACAGCTAGGAGCTACAGTTGACTACGCTATACTACTTACTTCTAGATTTAAAGAAGAACTAGGAAATGGATACGATAAATATGAAGCTATGAAAATAGCAATACAGAAATGTGGACGCTCAATAGTAACAAGTGGATTCTCATTCTTCAGTTCAACAATAGGTGTTGGTATAATATCTAAACTAGAAATGATAAGTTCACTTTGTTCTTTAATGGCTAGAGGAGCAATAATAAGTATGTTCGTAATACTATTTATGCTACCAGGATTATTATTAATAAGCGAAAAATTAATAGAAAAAACATCAAAAGATTTCATTCCTAAAAATTAGAAGTGAAAGATTATATTACTTGAGGAGGAATTTAAGATGAAAAAGGAAACTAAAAATAAATCAATTGCATCAGTTTGTACATTAGCTATATTAGCAGCATCAGCATCTCCAGTACTTGCTGAAAGTAGTTACATAAAAAAAGACGAAACAGTATATACAATACTTAAAAAAGACGGTACTGTAGAAAAAAATATAGTATCAGAATGGTTAAGTGGAGATGGATCACTAGATAAAATAAACGATAAAAGTATTTTAAAAGATATAAAAAATGTTAAAGGTGATGAAAAACCAACAATAGACGGAGAAAGTGTAACTTGGGATACAACTAAAGATGACTTATACTATCAAGGTCAGACAGATAAACAGCTTCCAATAACTACAGATATAGAATATGAATTAAATGGAAGAAGTGTAACTGCTGATGAAATAAAAGGTCAGTCAGGTAAAGTTAAGATAACTATAAGACTAAAAAATAATGAAGCTAGAAATGTAAAAATATCTGGAGAAAATAGAACAGTTTATGTACCATTTATAACAGCTACAGAAATATTAATGCCTAGAGAAAACTTTAAAAATATAAAAACTAGCTCAGGAAAAACTTTAGATGATGGAAAAACATCTTCAATAACAGCAATATCATCTCCAGGACTTGAAGCTTCTTTAGATATGGGTGGAGATTATAGTGAAATATTCGATAAAATAAGCTCAACAATAACTATAGAAGCTGAAACAACTGATTTTAAAGTACCAGAAGTAATGATAGCAGCTACATCTGATATGTCTAGTCTAGAAGATATAGATTCTGATAGTGATTTAGGTGATATAACTTCTATGATAGATAAATTAAAAGATGCAGGAAAAGAATTATTAAACGGAACTGAACAGCTTTACAATGGTACTACAGAATTAGCTACAAATTATGAAAAATTTGATGCAGGAACACAGACTTTAAGTGGAGGAATACAGACTCTTACAAATGGTGTAGGTTTAATAGGTAGAAATGTTCCAATGCTTAATCAGGGTGCACAGAAACTTATGAATGGTATAGAACGGCTTAGTGCAGGTCAGGATAAGTTTACAACAGGTGTTTCAATGTATGTAGAAAATACAGGAAATCTTTATAATGCATATTCTGATATAGACAACGGAATAAAAAATGCAGTAGCTGGTGCAGAACAGCTATCAAGTGCTCTATCAAATGCAAGCTCAGCAGGTGGAGGTCTATCAGAATTAAGCGGATCTATATCTAAAAATAAAGAATTAGCATCTGGAATGGAATCAGCTGCAAATACTATACTAGGTGATGAAAATGCAAGTGAAGAATCAAAAGCAGCTGCAAAGAAAATAATAGAACTTAGTCAGGCATCTCAGAGTATATCTTCTAAACAGGAATCTGCTATAGGTGGTGCGGAAAGTTCATTATCATCAGCTAAGAGTGGGTTGTCAGAAGCAGCAGGTGCAGCAAAACAGTTATCTGCAGGATTATCACAGCTTAGTGCAGGATCAAGTCAGTACAGCTCAAAATTTGCACAGTTAGTAGATGCAGGAAAAACTCTTGAAGAAAATTCAGGAAAATTAGATGGTTCAACAGATAAACTTTATGAAGGAAGTCAGCAGCTTTACAACGGAACTACTCAGTTACAGGACGGAACTACTAAATTAGTATCAGGCGGAGAAGAACTTAGAAAAGGTTCAGATAAATTAGCAACAAGCTCTAAACAGATATTAGCAGGAACTAAAAAATTACAGGGTGGTTCAAAACAGCTTTATGATGGTGTTAAAAAGGCAAATAGTGAAGTAACTTCAGAAGTATCTTCTAAAACAGGTAAAATAGACGATATAGAAAGATTAGTAGACACTAAAGATGTATTATTAGACCTAGCAAATGACTACGACAACTATGCTGGTATAGGTGAAGATATGAATGGTGATGTTAAATTCATAATGAAAGTCAACACTGATGACGAAAGCGACAATGGAACAAAAGAAAAAGTAGTTAAAGAAGAAGCTACAGGTATAAAAGGTATAATACAGAGATTAATGAAAAAATAAAACTTGAAAATAATTGTGGGCTAGTGTAATATATGCATTAGCCCATCTTTTTATGTTAAGCAAGTAAAAAAGTAAAAAATTCACATTAGTTTTACATTACATTGATAATAAATTCATATTGAATGTGTATTATTAAAGCATAGAAAGATTAGCTTTTTCTTAAGAACATAATATAATTACCCTATTTGATTCGGCGGCAGTTCTCCCTCACATCCTCCACATCCTCAAATTTTCTGCCGCCGAGTAAAAAAATCCCGAAAGGGATTTTTTTATTTTTTGAAAAAAGATTGTTTATTATATTTAGAGATTGATATTTAAAAGTTATCGATTTATAAAAAAATACCGGCCTTAAAAAAGGTCGGTATTTTAGTGTGTTTAAAAGATATATAATTTTATGGTACCGCTGACGGGACTTGAACCCGTACGGTTTCCCGCATGATTTTGAGTCATGTGCGTCTGCCATTCCGCCACAGCGGCAAGTTAAAAAACTATACTACATATTATAACAATTAAATATATTTCAATCAAGCATTATAACACAGACAAAATTAAAAAAATATATATTTTAAAAAAGATTTATTTTTTATTAAGATATAATACTAAAAAAATTCACTCTGTTATGATAATATAATATAAGTAATGTATAAAATAATTGACAAGAAAAACTGAAATAAAAAATGGAAAACGGAGTGATAAATTTGAATAAAAGACTCATCATAATAGATGGAAACTCGATAATAAATAGAGCATTTTACGCTCTTCCACAGACAATGGACAATAAAGAAGGACTTCATACAAATGCAATATATGGTTTTACAACAATGTTGTTCAAAATGATAGAAATATATGAGCCAACTCATATAAGCGTTGCATTTGATAGAAAGGCTCCTACATTTAGACATAAAGAATACAGCAAATATAAAGCTGGAAGAAAAAAAATGCCTCAGGAGCTGTTTGAACAGATGCAGCCATTAAAAGATCTACTAGATGCTTTTAAAATAGAGAGATTTGAAATAGACGGCTATGAAGCAGACGATATAATAGGTACTATATCTAAGGCTGCGGAAGAAGACGGATTTGAAGTATTTATAGTTACAGGAGATAAGGATGCTATACAGTTAGCATCTAATAAGACTACTACACTTATAACTAAAAAAGGTGTAGCAGATGTAGAAGAATATAACTATGATTCAGTAATAGAAAAATACGAAATGACTCCAACACAGTTTATAGATTTAAAAGGACTTATGGGGGATAAATCAGATAATATACCTGGTGTACCTGGAGTAGGTGAAAAAACAGGGATAAAACTTATAAAACAGTTTGGAAGTATAGAAAACTTAGTTGAACATACAGATGAGCTAAAAGGAAGTATTAAGAAAAAAATAGAAGAAAATAAAGAAGAAGCTATACATAGTAAATGGCTAGCTACTATTGTAAGGGATGTTCCGATAGAATTTGACTTAGACAAAATGGTATTTGGAGATTACAAAGTAGAAGATGTTATAGAAAAATTCCAGTTCTTTAAATTTACAAGCCTTATAAAAAAGGTTATGGATATGAGTGGAGAGTCAGCTATAGCCGAAGAAAGTGATAGTAAAATGGATGTAAATTACGATGTAGATTCTAAAGAGATAATATCTCTTATAAATGAAAAAGGAGAATTTGCATTAAAGGTTGTTACTAAAGTTGGAAATATACTAGAAAAAAATATAATATGCATGTATATAACTTTAGATGGAGATAAAGTATTCTGTGTTTCAGAGGAGAGAATAATGGACTTTAAAGCGGTTTTAGAGTCTAAGGATATAAAGAAATATGGATACAATATGAAAGAAGATTATGTAGCCCTTATGCCTTATGAAATAGCTCTAAAAGGCATGTCATTTGATATAGCTATAGCAGAGTACTTAATAGACTCTACATCTACTAATACAAGTGAATGTGGCGCAATAGCAATGAAATATCTTATGAAATCTGTTAAATCTAAAGAAGAGCTACTTGGTAAAGGTGTAAAAGCTAAAAAATTTGAGGATTTAACAAAGGAAGAACTTTCTGGATATATTTCTTCAATTTTAAATACAGTGGTAAATGCTATGCCTAAAATGAAAGAAGAAATAGAAAGTACAAAAATAGAAAAACTTTTCGATGATGTTGAAATGCCCCTTGTAGAAGTACTTGGAAATATGGAATATACAGGTATCAAAGTTGATAAAGAAATGCTTGATGAGCTTGGAAAAGAGTTTACAAAGATAATATCTTCACTAGAAGAAGAAATATACGGATATGCAGGTGAAGAATTCAATATAAATTCTCCAAAACAGCTTGGTGTAATTTTATTTGAAAAATTAGAACTACCTGTAATTAAGAAAACTAAAACAGGATACTCAACTAATGCTGAGGTTCTTGAAAAATTAAAAGATAAACATCCTATTATAGACAAAATAGGTGAATATAGACAGATAGTTAAATTAAATTCTACATATGTTGAGGGATTAACTGCACTTATAAATCCAATAGATGGTAGAATACATTCGACATTTAATCAAACAATAACTACAACAGGAAGAATTTCGTCTACAGAGCCAAATCTACAGAATATACCAGTGAGAATGGAAATTGGTAGAAGACTTAGAGCAGTATTTGTTTCTGATGATGAAAAAAGACTTGTAGATGCCGATTATTCTCAGGTTGAGCTTAGAGTATTAGCTCATATGAGTGGGGACCAGAATATGATAGATGCATTTAAACATGGAGAAGATATACATAGAAAGACTGCGTCTCAGGTGTTTAATGTTCCTGTTGAAGAGGTTACGTCAGAGCTTAGAAGTGCTGCGAAGGCTGTAAACTTCGGAATAATTTATGGTAAAACTGATTTTGGTCTATCTGAAGACTTAAATATACCAGTACCACAGGCAAAACAGTACATAGAAAGTTACTTTGCTAAGTATGAAAAAATAAAGGAATTTATGGATAATATAATTGAAACAGCTGAAAAAGATGGATATTCTCAGACAATGTTCAATAGAAGAAGATATATTCCAGAGATAAAATCTAAAAACTTTATGGAAAGAAATAGAGGAAAAAGAGCTGCTATGAATGCACCTATACAGGGAAGTGCAGCAGATATTATAAAAATAGCTATGGTAAATGTATTTAGAAGATTAGAAAAAGAAGAACTTAGATCAAAACTAATACTTCAGGTACACGATGAGCTTATAGTTGAAACACCAATAGATGAGCTTGAAAAAGTTGAAAAAATAGTTAGAGAAGAAATGGAAAACGCAGTAGATATGAAGGTTGCACTTACTGTTGACTTAAATACTGGCGTTTCTTGGTACGAAACAAAGTAGGTGATAATATGTTAAGAATAGGACTTACAGGAAGCATAGGTTGTGGTAAAAGTAGTCTTTCTAATATATTGAAAAAATACAATATACCTATAATCGATGCTGATATAAAAGGACGAGAAATATATGAAGATAAAGAATTACTAAAGGCTATTGAAGATGCCTTTGGTAATTCGGTAATTAATAAAGATGGTACTCTAAATAGGAAAAATCTTGGAAAAATAGTTTTTAGTGATGATGATAAACTAGAAAAATTAAATAGTCTAACTCATCCAGTTATAAGAAGAATGATAAATGAAGATCTTGATGAATATGAAAAAAGAGGAGAAAAAATGGCTGTAATCGATGCTGCACTTCTACTAGAAGCAGGATTTATGAGCATGTTAGATACTATAATAGTTGTTACTTGCTCTGAGCCTGTCCAGTTACAGAGGGTTATTCTTAGAGATAATTGCAGTGAAGAAGATGCTATGGGTAGAATAAAATCACAGATGCCTCAAGAAGAAAAGGTAAAATATGCTGAATTTGTTGTAGATAATTCAGGAACTTTAGATCAGCTAGCTGAAGAAGCAGATGAGTTGATTAGAAAGCTAGAGGAAAAAATTGAAAAATAAAAGCAGCATAAAAGTGATTTTAGTTTTGATTTTATTCTCAATAATTTTTATTGGATTTAATTTTAAATCGATTGAAGAAATGTTTTATCCTAGAAGATACAGTGAATACGTTCAAAAGTATTCAAAAGAGTACAATATAGATGAATATTTAGTATATAGTGTTATAAAGGCTGAGAGTAAATTTATTCCAGATGCACAGTCACATAAAGGAGCTAAAGGGCTTATGCAAATAAGTGACACTACAGCTAAATGGGCGGAAAAAGAAATTGGAATAGATAGTAAAAAGATATTTGAGCCTGAAACAAATATAAAGGCAGGATGTTGGTATTTAGCTAGACTTTATAAAGAGTTTGGCAAGAGAGATTTAGTCATAGCAGCCTATAATGGTGGATCAGGAAATGTTCGAAAATGGCTAGAAGATGAGGAATATAGTAAGGATGGAGTAAATCTTCATGACATTCCTTTTGAAGAAACATTAAAATACGTGGATAAGGTAAATAATAATTATTCAATGTATAAAAAAATATACTGCGGGAAGGAAGCAAAATAAATGAAAAAAACTAAGATAATTAGTGTTATATTAGCCGTAGCCCTTGCAGTAGGGGGATGTTCGGCTTTAAAAAGTGATAAAAAAGAAGCAAAGAATAGCAATACAAAAGGTACGTATTCTAAGGAAATACAGCTAGCAATACAGAAACCTAACACTATAAATCCAGTTACTAACACAGATGAAAGTGTTTTAAATGTATTAAACTTAGTATACGATGGGCTTTTTGAACTTAATAAAAACTACAATGCTATACCTAAGTTAGTTAAAAATAGTAATATGTCACCAGATGGTAAACAGATGGATATAGTTTTAAAAGATGCAAAATGGCACGATGGAAATCCTATTACTGCAGATGATGTTGCATTTACAGTATCATCAATAAGATCTAATAAGACAAGTCCATATAATTATATGGTACAGAATATATCAGATGTAACAGTAAATGGAGAAAAGGAACTTACAATCAAATTTAAAAATAATGCTGCATTTGCTAAGGAAAATTTAACATTCCCTATAATAAGCAAGGTACAGCTTTCTGGAAAAGATATAAATAATGTTGATGCAAATAAAGTAGGTAATGGTGTCTATAAAATTGCAAGCTATTCAGATAGAGAAGGAATATCTTTAGAAGTAAATAAAGATTACTATGGTGATGTTCCTAAGAGTGCTATGAATATAAATGTAAATATAGTTCCAAATGAGGATGCAGTTGTTTCTACTGTTGAGGCGTTAGAGAGCGATATGGTTAAGGCTGATTCTGATAATCTTAGCCGGTTCCAAAATAACCGGTTTGATATTATGTCGTATGAAGGAAGAGATTACGATGCTGTTTTAATAAATCAAACTAATCCACTTTTAGCAAATGCCAACTTTAGAAAAGCTATAGTTTCAGCTATAAATAGGGAAACTATAATAGAAAATGGATATATGGGTAATATTCACTCTGTAAATATACCTATAAATTCTAAATCTAGATACTATGAAAGTTCTATAAAAAATATGGAATATAGTACAGAAAATGCTGCAAAATATATGAAAGATATAAAAATTAATAAAAAAGATAAAATACAAGAAACACAGGTAAATGCTACAAATAAACCAAACAATAAGGTAAATGGTAGTGGAGGAAGCAATAAAGTTAATCCATCTAAAAAGCCTAGTAATTCTGGAAATACAGGAGGAACTAGTAATAATACAGGTGGTTCTTCTAATAGTGGAGCTGATGCAAATCAGGGATCAGGTGAACAAGCTGGTGGAGGAGCTTCAGGAGGACAGAGTAATGGTGGTTCTAGTGGAGGAGCTTCAGGAGGCGAGTCAGCAGGTTCTGGTGGAGAATCTGGTGGAGAGGCTAGAAATATAGAAACTAGAGAAGAAACTCGCGACATTGTTTATGCAACAGAGGAAGATAAAGAAGAATTTGAAAAAATAGCAAATGAAAACTCTGATTCAGTTATAGCTACAAATCTTGTAAGAACTACTAATAACAACCAGAATAATAATACAAACAATCAAAATAATGATGCAGCTAATAATAATCAGAGTAATAATACTCAAAATAATAATGCTACTCAGAATAAAAGTGATGTTAATAATAAAAACAATAAAAAGCCTAAAAAAGAGGAAAATCCTTATTACACAGAAAATGAAATAAAATCTATGATAAATTCTATAACATTAAAAATAATTGTTAATAGAGAAAATAGCGAAAGAGTTAAGTCTGCAAATATGATATCTGAGAACTTAAAGACTGTTGGAATTAAGTCAGAGGTTGTTCTTTTAGATTCACTTGGTATGCAGAAATCATTAGCTAATAGATCATATGATTTAGCAGTTACAGGATGGCAGATATCTAGTGTACCTAATATAACAGAAATTATGAAGGCTATATGTCCTAATGATGCTGGACTAAACGAGAGATTAGCAAAAATACAGGGAGCAACTAGCGAAGAAGATATTAAAAAGATTTACGCTGATATAGAAAAATATTGCATAGATAACGCATTATTTATAAGTATAGGTGTAAAAGATAATTATATGATTGTAAATAAAAGATTAAAAACTAACTCTTATATGAATGATTATGATCAGTATAGAGGTATAGAAATGGTAACTCCCTCAAAATAATTAATAAAGCTTTTGCATTATTTGGTAAAATAAGATATTCTATAAATAGGTATAAAAAATAATAGAAAATTCTTTTAAATAGATATTATATATGGGGGTGGTTTGATGAAAAAAGCAATAGCAGCGCTAGGAATAAGTGCGGTTACATTAGCGATGTCTTCTGCTGATTCTAGTGCACTTGAAACAGCTACAGTTACGGCTGATACTCTTAATATGAGAAGCGGTCCAGGAATAAGTTATAGTAAACGGGGAGTACTTCATAAAGGGGCTAAGGTAACTATTCTTGAAAAATCAAAAGGATGGGTTAAAATAAAAGATTCTTCTGGAAAAACTGCTTGGGTAAGTGGGCAGTACCTAAGTACTTCTGGAGGAAATTCTAGTAGCTCATCATCTTCTGAGAGTGCAGGATATATAGCTTATGTTTCAGTAAATTCTAGTTTGAATTTAAGAAGTGAAGCTTCTACATCAGGAAGTGTAATAGCATCTTTAAAAAATTCTGAAAAAGTTCAGATAATAGAAAAAAAAGATAATGGATGGAGCAAAGTAAAAACAGAATCTGGAAAAATTGGATGGGTTAGTAGTAAGTATCTAGTAAATACACCAACTAACTCAGGAAATACTAGTTCTCAGGAAAATTCATCATCACAGAATGATTCTGTAGCAACTTCAGGAAATGTAAAAGTAAATACATCTAGTGGGCTAAATGTAAGAAAAGGACCAGGAACAAATCATTCAATAATTGGATCTTTAGCTGGAGGAAGTGTAGTTCAGGCAAAAGAAAAATCTGGTGGTTGGGTAAAAGTTGTTCTACCTAATGGAAGTACTGGATGGGTAAGTGGACAGTATGTAAGCTCTACAAATGAATCTACTTCAAACTCAGAATCATCTCAGAATAATAAACCACCACAGAACAATGAATCTACAGCAGCATCAGGAAGAGTTAAGGTAACTATATCAAAAGGTCTAAATATAAGAAAAGGACCAGGAACAAGTAATGCTATAGTTGGTTCTCTAGCAGGTGGAAGTGTTGTAGAAGTTAAGGAAAAATCTAGTGGCTGGTACAAGATTAAAACAGCTAATGGTGTTGAAGGTTGGGTAAGCGGAGATTATGTTACTCCAACAGATGAACCTTTAAGCGGTGGAGCAAGTAGTAATGACACTAGTTCAGGAAATAACAACTCTAGTAATAACAATGGATCTTTTGGAAGTGGAGAAAGTTCTGCTACAGGAGATAAAATAGTTGATTATGCATACACATTATTAGGAGTTCCGTATAAATGGGGCGGAAATGGTCCTTCAAGCTTTGACTGCTCAGGATATACTCAGTGGGTATATAGAAATGCTGCAGGAATTAGTATTCCAAGAGTTTCAAGAGATCAAGCTCAAGCAGGTACTGCAGTAGAAAAAGGTAACTACAAAAAAGGGGATTTACTATACTTCAATACTGGTGGAAGTGGTGTAAGCCATGTCGGTATATATATAGGTGGAGATAAATTCATACATTGTAGTGGAACTCAGTCAAAACCAGGCTCAGTAAAAGTAAGTTCATTAAATGGATACTATGGAAACGTACTTTTAGGAGCTAGAAGATTTGTTTAATTGATTTGAAAAAAATAAATATAGTATATAAATAAGGGCATCATACAAAAAAATGTAATGATGTCTTTTTTTATGTATTTTTATAATTTCTTGTTTTATAAAAATTATTGTTTTGTGTATTATATACATACAAATGTGAATACGTTTGCAAAATTATTTAAAAAATGAAAGGAAATATTCATAAAGTATAAAAAAATGACGATAAAGTATGAAAACAATTGAAAAATTTTTGAATATAAATTATAATATAGAAGTTAAAAAGGTGTTGGATAAAATAAATAGCTTGAAATTTTACGCTAAGCTATACTTTTTTTATGAAGGCTTGTTTAAAGGTCTATTTTTAATGTGTTTTTATAAATACATATGTATACAAGATACAATTGTTGAAAAATAGACAAATAGAATGACAAAATAAAAAAATATAGAAACATATATCTTTAATTATAGTAAGTATATGTTTTAAATAAGAGAAAATACCTGAATTAAGGTAGATTTCTAAAGTTTGTGAGTAAAATTGGAGATATTTTTTTAACAATACTTAAGTATTTTTATTATATATAGTATACTAATATATGATAGAAAAATTGTTTATTATAGATAGGGGGTAAAATAATGAAACTCTTAACTTTTAAGGGAGGTATACATCCTCCACATGGAAAAGAGTACTCTAACAAAAAGCCAATTGAAAGAGCTGAAGCTCCTAAAGTGGTTTACATTCCTATTCAGCAGCATATAGGTGCTCCGGCAAAACCTATAGTTGAAGTAGGAGATGAAGTTAAGCTAGGCCAGAAAATAGCTGAAGCTGGTGGATTCGTTTCTGCCAACATACATTCTTCTGTATCAGGAAAAGTTATAGCTATAGAACCACATGAAATACCAAATGGTAAAGGTATGTGTATAGTTATAGAAAATGACTTTAAAGAAGAACTTCATGAAAGCGTTAAACCTCATGGTAAGTTAGAAGATCTTTCAAAAGAAGAAATAGTAGAAATAATAAAAGAGGCCGGTATAGTTGGTATGGGTGGTGCAACATTCCCAACTCACGTTAAAGTATGTCCTCCTCCAGGATCAACTGCAGAGTTCGTAATACTTAACGGTGCAGAATGTGAACCTTACTTAACAGCTGACCACAGATTAATGCTAGAACAGCCAGAAAAAGTTGTTTTAGGATGTAGAGCTTTAATGAAAGTTCTAGATGTAAACAAAGGATTTATAGGAATTGAAGAAAACAAACCAGATGCTATAGAAGCTGTTCAGAATGTAGCAAAAGACTTCCCAGAAATAGAAGTTGTTACATTAAAAGTTAAATACCCACAGGGTGCTGAAAAACAGTTAATATATGCATGTACTGGTAGAGAAGTTCCATCAGGTGGACTTCCAATAGCTGCAGGAGCTGTTGTTGACAACGTTGGTACAGCGGCTGCTATAGCAGATGCTATAACAACAGGTATGCCTTTAGTAGAAAGAATAACTACTGTAACAGGTC
Organism: Peptacetobacter hiranonis; assembly: GCF_008151785.1. Taxonomy (GTDB): domain Bacteria; phylum Bacillota; class Clostridia; order Peptostreptococcales; family Peptostreptococcaceae; genus Peptacetobacter; species Peptacetobacter hiranonis. The sequence goes on along the minus strand of NZ_CP036523.1, from coordinate 2,045,364 downwards.
CTTGTATAGCAGAACCTAAAAACTTAGTAACAAAAATAGGTACTAGAGTAAATGAAATAATAGACCAGTGTGGTGGATACAAAGAAGGTACTAACCTTGGTAAAGTTATCATGGGTGGACCAATGATGGGATTCACACAGTGGCATACAGAAATCTCAACTAATAAGGGATCTTCAGGTATACTTCTTTTAACAGAAGAAGAATCAAGAACTCCAGAAATGCAGAACTGTATAAGATGTGGTAGATGTACAGACGTATGTCCATCATTCTTACAGCCATTATTAATAAGTGCATATTCAATGAAAAATGATTTCGACAAAGCCGAAGAATTCAACGCTATGGATTGTATAGAATGTGGTTCATGTTCATTCATATGTCCAGCTAGAAGACCTCTTGTTCAGACAATAAGAACAGCTAAGAGAGAAATCGGTGCTAAGAGAAGAAAACAGCAGGCAGCACAGAAAAAATAATAAAAGTCAGGAGGAAAAACAATGGAAAATAAATTGATAGTATCATCTTCTCCTCATGTAAGAAGTAATGAAGATACATCATATATAATGAAACAAGTTATTATAGCACTTGTTCCAGCAGCACTTGCAGGTCTATTCTACTTCAGACTTAATGCTTTAAGTGCTATGTTCTTCTGTATACTTGGTACAGTAGGATCAGAACACATATTCTGTAAAATAATGAAAAAGAAAAGTACAATAGGTGATTTTTCAGCTGTTGTAACAGGTTTATTATTAGCATTCAACGTTCCAGCTTCACTTCCATGGTGGATGTGTTTATTAGGTGGAATATTTGCAATGGTAGTTGTAAAAATGGTATTTGGTGGATTAGGATGCAACTTTGTCAACCCTGCTTTAGCAGCTAGAGCATTCTTATTAGCATCATTCCCAGTAGCTATGACTGCATGGACTAAAACTGGTGTTAACTTTGTATCATCAGCTAATCTTGATGCTGTATCTACAGCAACACCACTTAGTTTCTTAAAAGCTGGTCCAGCTGGTTTAGCAGAATTAGCTTCAAACAATATATCATTATCAGATATGTTCCTTGGAAATACTGGTGGATGTATAGGTGAAACTTGTGCATTACTAGTTATATTAGGTGGAGTATATCTTATATATAAAGGAATTATAAGTTATGTAATGCCAGTAGCATATATAGTAACAGTATTCGTTTTAACTTTCCTTTTAGGTGGATTTAACTTACAGTTCGCTATATATCAGTTAATGGCTGGTGGTTTAATGCTTGGAGGATTCTTCATGCTGACAGACTACGCAACATCTCCTATGACTAAAAAAGGACAGGTTATATATGCAGTTCTTGCAGGTGTAATCACTTCAGTTATAAGATTATATGGTGGATATCCAGAAGGTGTATCTTACTCAATATTACTTGTTAACTGTCTTGCTCCTTTAATAGATAAATTCGTTAAAAATAGAGTATTCGGGAAGGAGGCAAAATAATGAATAGTGCAGTAAAAGTTGGTGGAACATTATTAGTTATAAGTGCTGTAGCATCATTCTTACTAGCAGGAACTAACCAGATAACAGCTCCAGTAATAGAAGAAAGAAATATTCAGGCTAACAATGAACTTAGACAGTCTGTACTTCCAGATGCTACTGATTTCAAACAGTTAGATGCCTCTGAATTCGAAGGAAAAGGTGATGGCCTTATAGTAGAAGCTTACGAAGGTCTTAATGGATCAGAAAACGTAGGATATACTTTCAAAGCTACTCCAAGTGGATACGGTGGAGCTATAGAAGTTATAATAGGTATATCAACAGATGGAACTATAACAGGTGTTGATATAGGTACAATGTCAGAAACAGCTGGTCTAGGTGCTAAATCTAAAGATGAAGCATTCAATGGACAGTATGACGGAAAGAAAACAGATAAACCTCTTGAAGTAGCTAAAGGTAGTGCATCAGGAGACAATCAGATACTTGCAATATCAGGTGCAACAATATCATCAACAGCAGTTACAAACGGTGTAAATGCTGCAATAGATGTATTTAACGCATTAAATAAATAAGGAGGGTTTTAAATGAGTTTCGGTAAAGTCTTTAAAAATGGACTAATAGATGAAAACCCAACATTTGTACAGGTAATAGGTATGTGTCCTACTCTAGCTGTTACTACTTCAGCAATAAATGGTATGGGTATGGGATTATCTACAGCGGTAGTTCTTACATGTTCAAATATAGCAATATCACTTTTAAGAAAGGTAATTCCTGATAAAGTCAGAATACCATCTTTCATAGTTGTTATAGCTACATTCGTTACAATTGTTGGTATGTTATTAAAAGCGTATATACCAGTACTAGATCAGGCACTAGGTTTATATATACCACTTATAGTTGTTAACTGTATAATACTTGCTCGTGCAGAAAGTTTCGCAAGCCAGAACGGTCCAGTTGCTTCAGCAGCAGATGGTCTTGGAAATGGTATAGGATTCACACTAGCTCTAACAGTAATAGGAGCAGTTAGAGAATTACTTGGAAACGGAAGCTTATTTGGATTTAGTTTATTTGGAGCACACTTTACTCCAATATTAATATTCATACTTCCTCCAGGAGCATTCTTAACTCTAGGATTCTTATTCGCAGGATTCAATAAATTAAAAAATAAAAAGGCATAATGGGGGTGTAGGTGAATGAATTTAGTACTATTATTTTTAAGTATAGTTCTTGTAAATAACGTTATAACATCTCAGTTCCTTGGTATATGTCCGTTCCTTGGGGTTTCAAAAAAAGTTGACACTGCTGTAGGTATGGGTGTTGCAGTTACATTCGTTTTAACACTTGCATCAGTTATAACTTATTTCATACAGATGTTATTAGTAAAAACTGGAACTGAATATCTTCAGACTATAGCATTCATACTTGTTATAGCATCTATAGTTCAGTTCGTTGAAATGGTAATCAAAAAAATGAGTCCATCTCTATATCAGGCTCTTGGGGTATTCCTACCTCTTATAACTACTAACTGTGCCGTTCTTGGTATAGCAATAGTTAATATAGACAAAGGATACAACCTAATAGAAACTATAATCAATGGTTGTGGTGCAGGTATAGGGTTCACTCTTGCAATAGTAATATTCGCAGGTATAAGAGAAAGATTAGAATTGTCAGATATACCGGAAGCTTTCAAAGGTTTCCCTATAACATTAATATCAGCAGGTTTAATGTCAATCGCTTTCTTAGGATTCACAGGACTTATTAAGTTATAAAAACGGGGAGGCGAAGAATAGTGGAAATATTAAAAGCGGTAATATTATTAGGTGCATTAGGGTTAATATTCGGATTAATTCTTGATTTTGCATCAAAAAAATTCGCTGTTGAAGTTGACCCAAGAGAAGAAGAAATACTTGGTGTACTTCCAGGAGCAAACTGTGGTGGATGTGGATACCCAGGTTGTGGAGGATGTGCAGCAGCGATAGTAAAAGGTGAAGCAGCTATAAACGCATGTCCAGTTGGTGGAGCAGCAGTTGCAGCCAAAGTTGGAGAAATAATGGGTGTAGAAGCTGAAACTGGTGAAAGAAAAGTAGCTCATGTAATATGTAAAGGTACTTGCGAAAAAGCAAAAGATAAATTTGAATACGATGGTGTTCAGGAATGTAGAGCAGCATCTGTTCTTAATGGTGGTGCAAAAGCATGTGCACAGGGTTGTCTAGGATTAGGAACTTGTGTTTCTGTTTGTGCATTCGATGCTATACATGTAGTAGATGGTGTAGCTGTAGTTGACGAGGAAAAATGTGTTAACTGTGGTAAATGTAGAGAAGTTTGTCCAAAAGGATTAATAGTTGAAAAACCAGCTTCTCAGGAAATAATAGTAAACTGTAACAATACTCAGAAAGGTAAAGTAGTTAAAGATAACTGCTCTGCTGGATGTATAGGTTGTGGTATATGTGAAAAGAACTGTAAATTTGATGCAGTTCACGTTGAAAACAACGTAGCTAAAATAGACCCTGAAAAATGTGTAGGATGTATGGTATGTGTTGAAAAATGTCCTACAAAAGTAATAGCAGGAGATTTAGCTAAAAGACAGAAAGTAACAATAGATAAAGATTTATGTGTTGGTTGTACAATATGTGCTAAACAGTGTAAATTTGATGCTATATCTGGTGAACTTAAAGTAGCTCACGAAATAGATCAGGATAAATGTGTAGGATGTCACTTATGTATGCAGAAATGTCCTAAAAAAGCAATCAAATTAGTATAATCGAAATAAAATTTAATATTGTTGTAAATAATAGAGATGTAGAGGAATTCTACATCTCTTTTTTTTTATTTTATTTTTTATGTAATTTAAACATTCTTAAAGAAGTTCATTTAAAACTTAATAAAATCTTTTTTCTCTCTTTGCCATTTTGCTGATAAAATTTTAGGATTAATTTAGGTTTAAATGTTATCCTAATGAATAAATTAATATCTTCTATATTTGCAATTAAAATTCAAATTAGCATAGTATAATATCCTATATATGAGTAAATAACAATAGTGTAACTAAAAAGGAAGGACATATATATTGAAATTTTTATGATATAATGATAGACTAAATAAGTACGTAAACAGTGCAATAAAGAGGTGATATAGTGAAAATTGTACTAGCATCGGGGTCACCGAGAAGAAAAGAAATTCTAGAGAATATGAATCTAAAATTTGATATAATTAAAAGTGAGATAGAGGAAACAATTGTGGAAAATGAAAGTCCAGAAGAATTGGTAAAAAGACTTTCTTATGAAAAAGCTCATGATATAGCTAGTAAAAATTTAGATAGTATAGTAATTGGAGCGGATACTATGGTTGTTTTAAATAATAATGTACTTGGCAAACCAAAAGACGAAGATGAAGCATTTAATATGCTAAAACAGATGTCTGGGAAAGAACACGATGTTATAACAGGTATAAGTATATTATGCTTAGGTTTAAAAAAAGAAATAAACGATTATTGTGTAAGTAAAGTAAAATTTAAAAATCTATCTGATGAAGAAATATATTCATATATAAGAACTGGAGAGTGTATGGATAAGGCAGGAGCTTATGGTATACAGGGACTAGGAGGTCTTTTAGTTGAATATATAAAAGGTGATTATTTCAATATAGTAGGATTTCCGATATCTTCTGCAGCTGAAATATTAAAAAATGATTTCGATATAGATATATTCAAATTAAATGAAGGTAGATTTGTTTAATTTGGGTTGTAAGTATTGGAGTTTCAGAAGCGTTAAGTAGGTATATGGGAAAGGTAAAATATAGCGTAAAGGATGAATTTCCTAGAGAAAAGATGCTTAAAGATGGTGTAGAGAGCCTATCTAATGCAGAACTTATAGCAGTTTTATTGAGGACTGGGAGTAAAAATAAAACAGTTATAGAACTTGCCAATGAATTGCTAAAAGTAGATCATGAAGGAATTAGATTTCTGAAAAGTTCCTCAATAGAGGAGTTATGCGAGATTGAAGGAATTGGCATTTCAAAAGCTACTTTGATTAAGGCTGCTTTAGAATTGGGTGTGAGAGTGGCTGAATCTGAGATTGTCAGATATCAAGTAAAAAATCCTTGGGACATATATAAGTATTATATGGAGTCAATGAGGTATTTAAAAGAAGAAATATTCAAAACAGTGCTTTTGAATACTAAAAATGAGATTATAACAGATATTGATGTATCTCATGGAACTTTAAATTCTTCGTTAGTGCATCCAAGGGAGGTCTTTAAGCAAGCTATCAAAAAAAGCGCAAATAAGATTATTCTTATTCACAATCATCCGTCTGGAAATGTGGAGCCGTCAAATGAGGATATACACATAACTGATAGATTGATTGAATGTGGAAAAATAATAGGAATAGAGGTTATCGACCATATAATAATTGGCGATGGAATATATTATAGTTTTAAAGAAAGCAGAAAAATGTAATTAAGAAAGTTACTAAGAATAGTTAGACTTTAAAGGATTGGAAGGAGAAGTAAAATGGCAAAGAAAGAAAAAAGAGGATTCTTTGGTGGATTCCAGAAAATGACAAAAGATATGGGGATAGATTTAGGTACTGCTAATACTCTTGTGTACATAAAAGGGCAGGGAATAGTATTAAGAGAACCATCTGTTGTAGCTGTAAGAGATGACAGTAGAGAAGTTTTAGCTGTTGGTGAAGAAGCTAAAAGAATGATAGGTAGAACACCAGGTAATATAGTAGCTATAAGACCTATGAAAGATGGGGTTATAGCTGATTTTGATGTTACTCAGTCTATGATAAGATACTTTATAGAAAAAGCATCTGATAATAAAGGTGTAGTAAGCCCAAGAATAGCAATATGTGTACCATTTGGTGTTACAGAAGTTGAAAAAAGAGCTATAGAAGATGCAGCTAGACAGGCTGGAGCTAATGATGCATTCTTAATAGAAGAACCAATGGCAGCTGCAATAGGTGCAGGACTTAAAGTTGAAGAACCAGAAGGAAACATGGTAGTTGATATCGGTGGTGGTACTTCTGAAATAGCAGTTATATCATTAGGAGGAATAGTTGCCGCTAAATCTATAAGAATAGGTGGGGACGAATTTGATGATGCTATAATAGCTTACGTTAAAAAAGAATACAACCTTATGATAGGTGAAAGAACTGCAGAAAATATAAAAATAAACATAGGATCAACTTATAAAGATGATCAGGAAAAAGAAATGGAAATAAGAGGTAGAGACCTTATATCAGGACTACCTAAAACTATAACAATATCATCTACAGAAGTAAGAGAAGCATTAAAAGAACCAGTAAATGCTATAGTAGATGGAATTAAATCAACACTTGAAAAAACTCCACCAGAATTAGCATCAGATATAATGGAAAACGGAATAATGCTTACAGGTGGGGGAGCACTACTTAGAGGATTTGACAAACTTATAGCTTCAGAAACAGGAATGAAGGTAGAAATAGCCGAAGCACCTCTTGATTGTGTTGCTCTGGGAACAGGAAAAACTGTAGAAGATGAAGTTATATTTGAAAAAGTTTTAATGATGAACGCTGGAAAATAAAGTTGGTGATTTAGTTGAAATTTGACAAATTTAAAAAGAAAAAAATAAATTCTAAAGTGGTAGCAACTGTAGTGGTTGCTATCACTTTAATTGGAATTGTGAGTATATCGGTGATAAAATATTCAGGTACATCACCGTTCTCTGTAGGAATTGTGTCTGATGGAGCAGCAGCTACTGCATCTCCTATAGACTCAGCACTAGAGTTTGTTAAGCAGGGGGCGTCTGACTTAATGAATTTCAAAAAAAATAGTAATAAAATGAGAGAGCTAGAAAAAGAAAATGAAGAGTTAAAAGCTAAGGTTATAGATTTAAACTCTAAATCAGCAAAACTAGAATCTCTTGAGGATTTAAAAAAGAGTCTAAACTATGTAAGTGCTGACAGAATGAAGAGTATAGTATCAGGTTCTGTTATAGAAAAAAATGATGGAAACTGGTATGAATCATTTGTACTTAATGTAGGTAAAAATGATGGTGTAGAAAAAAATAGTATAGTAATAAATGGAAAAGGCTTAGTTGGTATAGTTTACGAAGTATCTGGAAATAGTTGCAAGGCTATATCTATGTTAGATAGTAAATCTGCGGTTAGTTTTAAGATAGTAAACAATACGGCAGCTAAAGGTGTTATAAGTACTAGTACATCAGCTGGAAAAGAAAAAGCATATGAAAGTAATGGTTATTTAAATGGATACATGTTTGACTCAGGATATGAGGTTGTTCAGGGTGACATAATTGTTACATCTGGAATGGGACTATATCCAGAAGATATTCCTATTGGAGAAATAGAAAAAGTTATAGATGATAAGAATAAATCTTTAAAATCTGTTGTTATAAAACCATATGTTAATTTTAAAGATGTAAATGATGTAATGATTATAAAACCTAGAAATATAGGATAAGGAGATTGTGTTATGAAGAGAATGATACTTTTTATTACAGGGGTTCTTCTTATAATTCTTGAAAATAGTGTTATAAATTATATCGATATATTTGGCGTGACATTTAGCATACTTTTACCATTTTTAGTTATGTCATCTCTTTATATGGATGAAGTAGAAGCAGGTGTGATAGGATTGCTATTAGGTTTTATAGTAGATATGACTGTTGGTGGAATCTTTGGATTTAATGCGCTTGTATACGCAACAATATCAGCTGTTATAGCTCATTATAGAAAAAATTTCTATGTAGAAAGTACTAGTATGAGAATGACACTGATAGCAGCTGCTACAGCTTTTCAATCGCTATTAATGATAATAATATCGCTAATTGCATATCAGACAGATGGAATATTAATAATGATTCTAAAAGGATTTATAATACTACCTCTTTTAAATGTTCTTGTAGGATTTATAATCTATAAGTTATTTGGAAGATCTATTATGAAACTTATGAAAGAATAGTTGGTGATTTTATGGAAGAAAAGAAAAATATACCTAGGCTAGATACGATAAAAAAGATAGTATTAGTTGTCTTTGCCGTAATATTAGCTAAAATACTATATCTTACTACTGTAAAGTATCAGCATTATACAGAGCTTGCACAGAGTAAAACATATAAAAATCTTACTATAGAAGCACCAAGAGGTGAAATAAGAGATAGATATGGAAGACTTCTTGCAGGAAATAAAAACCAATTTGCGGTTAAAATATCTGGAGATAGTTTAAATAAACAGGATAAAGATAAGGATTCTAAGGCTAGTTCTAATGAAATAGCATTAAACCTTATAAATCTTCTAGAAAAAAATGGAGAAGAATACGTAGATGAGTTCCCTATATATGTAGAAAATGGTAAATATTTCTATACTTATGATAAAGAGATAAATGACTACAAAAAAGAGAACAATATTCCTTTAAAATACAATGCAAAGCAGACATTCTATAAAATAGTAGATGATTTAATTGCAAATGGTACATTAGAGTCATCTGATAGAGATTTAGATCCGGTTGATCTGCAGTCAAAATTAAATGAAAAGGGATATTATCCGCCTATACTTGTTAGTAAGTGGCTATTTACAGCACAAAGAGATAAGTATGATTGGTTAGAATCGTATGATATTGAAAAAACAGCTACAGCTAGAGAGGCATTTTTAAAACTTAGAAATAGTGAAAAATTAGGTATAGATAAAACTCTTAGTGATGCCGATGCTAGAAAGATTATGCTTGTAAAAGATTTAATAAAATCACAAGGATATTCTCAGTATAGCCCAGTTACAGTAGCTAAGAATATAAAAGAAAATACAATTGCTCAGATAGAAGAAAACTCTATAAACTTACCAGGGGTAACTGTGGATTCACAGCCGGTAAGATATTATCCTAATAAAGAGTTAGCATCTCATGTACTTGGATATTTAGGAAAGATACCTTCAGTAAAAGTAGATGAGTATCTGGAAAAGGGATACAACAAAGATGATATGGTAGGTCTATCTGGAATAGAAAAATATTATGAAAATCAGTTAAGGGGAGAAGATGGATATAAACAGGTTCAGGTCGACGCATTTGGACGTATAAGTGGAGAAATAGACTCCAAAGATCCGGTTTCTGGAGATACTGTATATCTAAGTTTTGACCTAGAACTTCAGAAAGTAGCACAAGATGCGCTTAAACAGGTTGTTATAAAAGCACAATCAGGAGCAACTCTTAAAAGTAAACTTGGAGATGTAAGTGCATCAGCTGTACCAAAAGCTAAATCTGGAGCGATAATTGCAATAGATGTAAAAACTGGAGATACATTAGCTATGGCAAGTTATCCAGATTTTGACCCTAATAAATTTGCAAATGGAATTAGTGAAGAGGATTATAAAGCGTTACAGCCAGAGAATCAAAATGATACACTAGCTCCAAATGCACTTATAAATTTAGCAACACATGGTGCATTCCAGCCAGGTTCTGCATTTAAAATGGTAACAGGAATGGCAGCCTTAGAAAGTGGATTAGATCCTAATTATACAATAAATGACCCAGGGGTTATAAAATTTGGAGCTAAGACATTTGGGGACTACGTTTGGAACCACGGTCGTGGAAATCATGGACGGACAAACTTATATAAGGCAATACAAGAATCTTGTAATATATACTTCTTTACATTAGGTACTGGTAAAAACTGGATGCTTAATAAAGATTTAGGTATAGATATGGGAGCTGAAAAAATATTAAAATATGCCAAAATGTTTGGATTCGACAAAAAAGTTGGACTTGATGATGAAATTGGTGAAAGTGAAGGTAAAGTACCTAATACTGAAGATAAATTAAAATCAGTTCAGAGTATGTTAAGAGCAGATATAGATAAAAAGATGGCTAATGTTTTTACAGACATAACTAGAGCTAAAAATAGAGAAGAATATGAAAAAAGAATTGATAAAATAGTTAGTTGGGCAGCAGAAGATGAAACTCCAGGCAGAGTAGAAGCTATGAATAGATTAAAAGAGCTAAAAGTAAAAGAAGATAAAGTAGAAGAAATAGCAGATTTAATCGTATATAGTTACTTTAACTCAGCAAAATGGGGAACAGGGGATACATTCAACCTTAGTATAGGACAGGGGGAAAATGCATATACTCCTGCACAGGTAGCTAGATATGTTGCAGCAATAGCAAATGGAGGTTACCTAGTAGATATATCTGTAGTAGATAAAATAGTATCTAGTGACTATAGCTCAGTAACTATAGATGAAAATAAAAAAGAAAAAATAAACTTTAAAAACCCAGAGTCATTAAAAGAGTTGACTAAAGGTATGAAGTTAGTTGCTACAAAAGGTACAGGTGCTAAAGTAATGTCAAGCTTCCCAATACCAGTAGCGGCAAAAACAGGATCTGCAGAAATGACAGGTAAAATTCCAACAGCAAATGAGTATCAGTATTTAAAATCTCATGCTTCTTCTTATGGAATTGATATTAGACAAGCTGAAAAATTAGCAGAACAGCTAAAAGCTAAAAAAGAAAAAGAATTATCTGAAGCTAAGAAGAAAGAATTACAGGCTAAACTAAAAGACAAATCTATTACTGAAGAAGAAAAAGAAGATATAGAAAAACAGCTTGCTGGAAAAATAGAGGTAAAATTAGAAGATACTGATAAGATAAATGCACAGTATTTAAGAAAGGCTATGAAAGAGCTAAAACCTGATTTAACAGATGAACAGATAGATAGATTTAAAGATGATTATGGAACATTCACATGGAGTGTTGCATTTGCTCCAGCAGATGATCCAGAAATAGCTGTTGTATGTGTTATACCTCAGGGAGATAGTAGTATTTATTCTATGTTCCCAGTTAGAGAAGTTCTAGGACAGTACTTTGGCCTTTTAAGTAATAATGGTCAGCTTACAGAAGAACAGAAAAAGAACATGACTAAAGAACAGGAACAGCGGTATCAAGAGAAAAAACAGCAGGAAGAATCTGAAAAACAGGTAAATTACGGTGTAAAACCTATAAATTAATTTCCAGATTAAGAATGCATATTTTGGAGGATGGATTGTTTTGAAAAATTCCGAATATGAAAAAATAGAATTTAAGGGAAGTAAAGAAGGGATAATAATTGATTTAAATGATGAAAAAGATTTTGATACTATCTCAAATATGATAGTATCAAAAATCGAATCATCAAAATCATTTTTCAATGGAGCTAGAATTTTTAAAATTGAGTCTGAATTTTTAGGTGATGATTCTAAAGAAAAATTGAAGGAACTTATAACTTCTAAGTTTAATATAGATTTTTATAAGCCTGAAGACAAAAAATTAGAAGGAAAAAGCACTATAAAAGACGAAATTAATAAAGTAGGCGAATTTAATAATATTGAAGATGAAATAGAAGTATTAGAAGCTGAGGATTCTAGCGAGGATAAATGTTCTAAAAAAGAAATAGTTGTTTCAGAAGAAGAATCAGATAAGGATTATTCGACAAGATATATTTCTAGAATGAGATCGGGGGATTTTATAGAATCTGATGGAAATATAGTTGTTATGTCTGATATGAACTCCGGTTCAAAGGTAGTTTCTGGAAAAGATGTACTTATCATGGGGGATATGTGTGTTGGAGCAAAAGCAGTAGCAGTAGGAAATGTTGTTGTATTTGGAAATCTTTTTGGATTTGTTCATGCAGGCGCTGAAGGTGATAAGAATTCATATATAGCCGCAAAGAACCTTAGACCAACGATACTTCAAATAGCAGATATAATTGCTGAAGCACCAGAAGATAATGATTTATCTGAAGTGACAGATGAGTATACTGATGGTGTAGAATCTGAAATAGCTTTTATTTCAGAAAACCAGATAATAATTGAAACACAAATAGGCAAATAAAATATGTAGAGGTGAATAAAAAATGGGAGAAGTAATAGTTATAACTTCAGGTAAGGGTGGAGTTGGAAAAACAACAACAGTTGCAAATGTAGGGACTGCACTAAGTCTTAGAGGTAAAAAAACGGTAGTTTTAGACGCAGATATCGGTCTTAGAAATCTAGATGTTGTAATGGGACTTGAAAATAGAATAGTTTACGACATAGTAGATGTTGTAGAAGGTGTTTGTAAATTAAAACAAGCTTTAATAAAAGATAAAAGATTTGAAAATCTATACTTAATTCCAGCAGCACAGACTAGAGATAAAAATGCAGTATCTCCAGAACAGATGAAGGAACTATGTGATCAGCTTAGAGAAAGCTTCGACTATGTATTAATAGACTGCCCAGCGGGTATTGAAAGAGGGTTTAAAAATGCAATTGCTGGAGCAGACAGAGCTATAGTAATAACAAACCCAGAGGTATCAGCTGTTAGAGATGCGGATAGAATAATAGGATTACTTGAAGCAAATGAAATAACAGATGTAAAACTAGCTATAAATAGAGTTAGACACGATATGGTAGAGCGTGGAGATATGATGGGCAAAGAAGATATCGTTGAAATATTACGGATAGAATTATTAGGAATAATTCCTGATGATGAGGCTGTAATAATTTCTACAAATAAAGGTGAAGCAGCTATAATGGATCCAAAATCAAAAGCTGGTCAGGCTTATAAAAATATAGCTGCAAGAATAATGGGAGAAGAAGTACCTCTATTAGATTTAAGAGTAGAAGAAACTTTCCTTCAGAAATTAAAAAGAGTTTTTTCGAAATAGGTAAGTAGGGGGGGAGTAATAAATGTTCGATATATTTAAAAGTTTCTCAAATGATAAAAAATCAAGCAAAAATATAGCTAAAGAAAGATTAAAGCTTGTATTAGTTCATGACAGAGTAGACTGTTCTCCAGAGCTTATAGAATTAATACAGCGGGATATAATAGAGGTTATATCTAAATATGCTGAAATAGACAAAGACGGACTTGAAATAAAAATGTCTAAATGTAGAGGTGAAGACACTGATAAGCCAGTATCTGCACTTGTAGCAAATATACCTTTAAAAGCATTAAAGGGAAGAAAATAAATAATCAGGTTTTAGTTTAAGTCATAAGCTTAAATTAAAAGGACGGTGATTTTTTGGTAAATTACAAATCGAGTTTAAAGTTACTTAAACAGTTAGACTGGAAATTAATTGCTATAGTTCTGACTATATTTGGCTTTGGATTAGTTATACTTAGTAGTGCAACTCATCTAAATACAAATTCAACTAAGGCATTATTCCAGTTAGGAAAGCAGTGTGCAGCTTTTGGACTTGGTGCAATGGTAATAGGTATAATATTACTATTTGACTATACTCTTATAGGTAAACACTATAAAGAGTTATATCTTATAAGCCTTATACTTCTTGCAGTAGTCCTTATACCAGGTATAGGAGCTGAAAGAGGAGGAGCTAGATCATGGTTAAACCTTGGTCCTTTAGACCTTCAGACTTCGGAAATAGTAAAATTAACGTTTATATTGAGTTATGCAAAAATAGTTGAATCTAAGAGAGATAGATTGAGAACTATAAAGGATATAATGCCGTTAATTATATACGCTTTACCATTCTTAGGTCTATTACTTGCTCAGCCAGACCTTGGTACAGCACTAGTTTTCATGTGTATAATCGCAGCAATGGTATTCACTGCTGGATTAGACGGTAAAATTATAAAAAGAGCGATTATTATAGTAGTCGCTTTAATGCCTATTATGTATATGCTTATGGCAGATCATCAGAAACAGAGAATAGAAGCATTCTTACATCCTGAGGATATAACTTTAAAAGGTAACTATCAGGTAATGCAGTCGCTTATAGCTATAGGCTCAGGTGGTGTAACTGGTAAAGGACTTTATCAGGGAAGTCAGAACCAGGAAGATTTCTTACCTGTACAGGACTCTGACTTTATATTTGCCGTTGTCGGTGAAGAACTTGGTGTCATAGGTATGGTATTCTTAATAGGTTTATATATAGCCTTTATATTTAGGTTAATCTATGCAGCACAACAGGCTAGGGACTTCTATGGAACGTTAATAGTAGTTGGAGTTCTGGGAATGTTTGGTTATCAGATTATCCAGAATATAGGTATGACAGTTGCAGTTATACCAGTAACAGGGGTAACACTTCCATTTGTCAGCTATGGAGGAAGTTCTATGCTTACATCTATGGCAAACCTTGGACTTGTTATGAATGTCTACATGAGAAGAAAGAAAATTAACTTTGGTTAAAATATACTGCAAAATTAACTATGAATATATTTCAAGATGCAATCTTAGTATTAGAGGTTGCATCTTTTTTTATAAAAATTTCTCAAAAGTAAAAATAGTGTATTGACTATACAGTTACTGTAAAGTTTATTATATATAACAGTGATAAATGTACAGGCAAAGAGGAGGAATTTTTTATGGAAAAGGAAAATGCGTACAATTTACCGATTACTTTTAAAAATATATTAAAATTTTCAATACCAACTATCATAATGACATTATTTATGTCATTTTATACAATGGTAGATGGTTTATTTGTATCAAATCTTATAGGAACGGATGCTTTATCCGCAATAAATTTAACTGCACCTATAATTTCTCTTGTTACAGCAATTTCTACAATGCTTGCAACTGGTGGTAGTGCTGTAATTATGATAAAAATGGGAGAACAAAAGGAAAAAGAAGCTAATGAAGATTTTACATTCTTTATTATAGTAAATATTATAGTTGGGATAGTGATGTCTGGATTAGGATATATGACTATGGACAAGATATTTAATAGTATGTCTTTATCTACAGCGGTATTTAATTACTGCCACAATTATTTAAGTTACTATTTATTGTTTACAATACCAATACTTCTTATGAACAATTTTACTATATATATGATAGCTTCGGGAAAATCAAACTTATCTATGGTATGCTCAATAGCAGGTGGGATTTTAAATATTGTATTAGACTATGTATTCATTAAAGTATTTGGATTTGGAATAGAGGCAGCTGCTGTTGCTACAGGGTTAGGATATACTGTAACAGCTGTAGTTGGTGTTATAGTATTTTCAAGAAGAAACAATATGATACATTTTGTAAAACCAGTTTTTAGATTCAAAACACTTATGCATGCGACAGTAAATGGTAGTTCTGAAATGGCAACAACTCTTGTTACAGGTATAGTTACTATGTTATTCAACTGGACAATGCTTAAATATGTTGGAGAAAATGGTGTAGCAGCTATAACTATAATTATGTATGTGTTAATGTTTGCTACTTCTATCTATACAGGGTATTCTTATGGAATATCACCTATGATAAGTTACAACTATGGTGCAGAGAATAAAGATAATCTAAAAAAATTGGTTAAAAAAAGTCTAACTATTATAGCTGTAATAGCAGTTTCTGCTATAATTTTATCCTTAGCTATGACAGAAAATCTTGTATCAGTATTTACACATCCTAGCAATCCGGTTTATGATTTAGCGGTAACAGGAAATAAAATATGCTCTATTGCATTATTGATAATAGGATTTAATGTATTTGCAAGCAGTTTATTTACAGCATTATCAAATGGATTAATATCAGCTGTTATAGCATTTTCACGCTCATTTGTATTTATGGTAATAGCAATGCTTATATTACCAGCCCTGTTTGGAGTTAATGGAATATGGTTTGCAACACCTGTTGCAGAAGCTGCAGCATTTATATTATCATCAATCTTATTCTTTAAATATAGAAAAAAATATCAGTATTAATAATAGACAATAAAAAAGATGCCTTAATTTTTCAAGGCATCTTTTTATCTATTTTTATTTATTCAAATATTCTTATATTCTTAGCAAAGTTTGCACCGAATTCGAAGCAATCTTCAAATGTTTCTTCTGATGGGAAGAATTTCTTTTTAAGTGGATCTAAAGGAGTTTTAAATCCTACAGCTTTAGCATTTGCATGAGCTATAGCTAAACCTTCACCACTCCATCCGTAAGAACCAAATACTGCAGCAAATTTACCAGAATTTGCAACTGGATCAACTATTGAGAAGAAGTCCCACATAGGTTTAACCATAGTTTTGTTTATTGTTGGAGAACCAAGCATAACACCTTTAGAAGATATTAACTCATCGTGAACTTTATCAAGAGGAGTAGTTTCTAAGTCGAATAATTCAACTTCCATACCTTTTGATTCAAGTCCTCTAGCTATTTCTTTAGACATTGCTAAAGTATTTCCATAAGCTGATAAGTAGAATATACAAACTCTATCTTTTTTAGTTGCTGCAACTGCATCTTTAGACCATTTAGTGTACATTGCTATAGCATGACCAAGATTTCTATCTAATATTGGACCATGTGAAGTTAATATTGTATCGAAATCTAAGTTTAGTGATTTAACTTTATCTAAAGCAGTTAAAACGTGTTTAGCAAATGGTTTTACTATGCAATCGTAGTAAACTTTATTAGCTTTATGGTAATCAGCATGTACTATATCATCTAAATGAACACAAGCATAATGAGCACCGAAAGCATCACAAGTGAAAAGAACTTTATCGTATTCATCATAAGTGAACATTGTATCTACCCAATGAAGGAATGGGGCATGTATGAAAGTAAGAGTTCTTTTACCTATGTTAAGAGTTTCTCCGTCCGCTACAACGTGGCATTTGAATTCTCTATTTATCTGACTGTCTAAGTAAAGTTTAGCAGGTCTAGTACAATAAACTTCTATATTAGGGTTTAAATCAAGTAAAGCTTTAAGACTTCCTGCGTGGTCTGGTTCTGTATGATGAACTACTACATAGTCTATATCAGCTATATCAGTTACTTCTTTTAAGTTAGATAAAAATTCATCCTGGAATTCTTTCTTAGCTGTGTCGAAAAGAACAGTTTTTTCATCCTTTATAAGATAAGAATTGTAAGTTGTACCAAATTCAGTTTCCATTATGATATCGAAAACTTTAAGGTCTTTATCAGTTACCCCTGTATAATAAAGATCTTTTTTTATTTCAAAAGTATTTGCCATTTTGAAAATTACCTCCTCTATTTTATATTTATTTAACAAAAGCAAAAGCTTTTAAAGAATCAAAATAAATTATTTATATATACATTATAACATATCTTCGAATTCGTCAATTTGAAATTTTATATCAGAAAATTTCATCAAAAGATTTTTTTATGAAAATAAAAAAATAGTATATTTATATAAAAAAATATACCCCAATTAGTTATTTTTGTAACATAAAAAAAGCTTTATGCAAAGAAAAATTTGAGTATAGGCTAAAAGTTTAAAATAAATAAAGTTTTGAGTAATATAATAAAAAAAGAAAAGATTAAGCTTAACAATTTTATAATGGAAAATACTATTTTATAATTGTATAATATAATAAAGAGTGTTAAAGTAGGGATACTATAAAGTATTTTCAATTATGAATATTATATAGAAATAATAGATAAAATAGAATAAAATGTGGAGGATATAGATAATTTATGGAAAAAGTAGATCTAAAAAGAATTTTGAAAAAAGTTGAAAAACCAGCTAGATATCTTGGAAACGAAATAAATGCTGTACACAAAGACACAAGCAATCCAGAGCTTGTAAGATATGCACATTGTTTCCCAGACCTTTATGAAGTTGGAATGAGTCACCTTGGAAGTCATATACTATATGATGTAATCAACAAGGAAGAAGGAGTATTCTGTGAAAGAGTATATGCTCCACAGGTTGATATGGAAGAAAAAATGAGAGAAAACAACATACCACTATTTGGATTAGAGTCAAGAGAATCTATAAGACACTTTGACATAGTGGCATTCACTCTACAGTACGAACTTTGCTATACAAATATACTTAATATGTTAGATTTAGCAGGGATACCCCTTTTAAAAGAAGATAGAAAAGAAGGAGATCCATTTGTACTTGTTGGGGGTTCTTGCGCTTACAACAGTGAACCTATGACAGATTTCATCGATGCAGCGCTTCTTGGTGAAGGTGAAGAGATGAATATAGAAGTAATAAACGAATATAAAGCTTGGAAAAAAAGTGGAGAACCTAGAGAAAAATTCTTAGAAAGAATAGCTAAAATAGAAGGAGTATATGTACCTTCATTCTATGATGTAGAATACAACGAAGACCAGACAGTAAAAAGCGTAACACCAAACAGAGAATGTGCAAACCCACATCCAAGAAAAAGAATAATAAGAGATATGAATAAGGTTGAATACCCAGAAAGATTCATAGTTCCTTATATAGATACAGTACACGACAGAATAGTACTTGAAATATTCAGAGGATGTACAAGAGGATGTCGTTTCTGTCAGGCTGGTATGATATACAGACCTATAAGAGAAAAGAACTTTGCGAGATTAAAAGAAATACTAGAAAAACTTATAAAAACAACTGGATACGATGAAATATCACTAGTATCTCTAAGTACAAGTGACTACAGCCAGTTAGCGGAATTAACAGATTACCTAGTTGAAGAATATGCAAGCAAAAATGTTGGTATATCACTACCATCTTTAAGATTAGACAACTTCTCTATGGAAATAGCTAACAAAATACAGAAAGTTAGAAAAAGTGGTCTAACATTCGCACCAGAAGCAGGATCTCAGAGATTAAGAGACGTTATAAACAAAGGTATAACAGAAGAAGATTTAACTAGAGCTTCAAGACAGGCATTTGAAATGGGATGGAACAACATAAAATTATACTTTATGATAGGACTTCCAACAGAAACTTATGATGATTTAGATGGAATATCTGACTTAGCTTATGAAGTTGTAGATATATACAAAGATGTTCACAATGGAAAATTTAAAGGAAAATTCAATGTAACAGTTAGTACATCTACATTTGTACCTAAACCATTCACACCATTCCAGTGGAATCCACAGGATATGAAATCTAGTGTAGTAGAAAAACAGAGACACTTAGTTAGAAAACTTAAAAATAGAAATATAACTTACAATTACCACGATTCAGATACAAGTTTAATGGAAGCTGTATTTGCAAGAGGAGATAGAAGATTAGGTAAAGTACTTCTAAGAGCACACGAATTAGGAGCTAAATTTGATGGTTGGGATGAGCACTTTGATTTAGAAATATGGAAGCAAGCTATGGAAGAATGTGGATTAGATATATCATTCTACGCACACAGAACTAGAGAATTAGATGAAGTATTCCCTTGGGACCATATAGATGTAGGAGTAAGCAAAAAATTCCTAATAAGAGAAGCTAAAAAAGCATTAAACGAAGAAATAACACCAGACTGTAGAAAAGGATGTAACGGTTGTGGAATAAATGTACACGATATAGGAAGGGGACTTTGCTAATGAAAATAATGAGAGTAAAATTTAAAAAAGAAGGGGATATGATATACATATCTCATCTAGATTTACAGAGAACACTTCAGAGAGCTTTCAGAAGAGCTGAAATACAGTTATGCTACTCACAAGGATTCAACCCTCATCCTAAAATGAGTTATGGTAATGCATTAGCTCTAGGTACAGAAAGTCAGGGAGAATATGTAGATATAGAAGTAGAGGATGATTTAACAGAAAAAGAATTCTTAGAAAAAATAGCGCCAGAATTACCAGTTGGGCTAGAATTTGTAAAATGTAAAGAAATAGATAAGACTGTTCCAGCGTTATCATCAGTAATAGAATGGGGAGAATATCTATTCACTATACCTCTAGAAAGAAAACTTTCTAAAGAATTTGTAAAATCTAAAGTACTAGATTTTATGGGAAAAGATGAAATAATAATAACTAAAAAGAATAAAAAAGGTAAACTAGTAGAAGTTGATATAAGACCTCTTATAAAAACTTTTGATGTTTTAGATTTAGAAGACAATTCTCTAACTTTAAATGCTGTAATAGCAACAGGTTCAATCCAGAACTTAAATACAAACTTATTTATACCACAGATACTTTCTCTATTTGGAATAGAGTTAGATCCATTAGATGTGGATATATTAAGAAGAGATTTATACTATGTTGAAGATGGTGAGTTAGTAACTCCTCTATAAGATGAGAAGGTGATATTATTGAAGAAAATAATAATAGAATCACTAGAATCTTCACAAAAGACAGCTATTCTAAATGATGGAAAGCTTGAGGAAATATACATAGATAATACAATCGAAAAAAGTATAGTATCCAATATTTATAGAGGGGTAGTACAAAAGGTGCTTCCTGGTATGAATGCTTGCTTTGTCGATATAGGAAAAGAAAAAAATGCATATCTTAAATTAGATAATGAAAGTAGTTTAAAAACAGGAGATGATGTTTTAGTACAGGTAATAAAAGATGAAATTGGAACAAAAGGTGCTAAAATATCTCAAGAAATAAGTTTTTCGGGTAGATATTTAGTGTACATTCCAAGTAATACTAGAGTTACTATGTCAAACAAAATTGTCGACGAAAAAGAAAGGCTTAGATTAAAGAGATTATTCTACACAAATTGTAAAAATGAAACTGGATATATAATCAGGACAGAAGCACAAGGATGCAGCATGGAAGATTTTAAAAATGATATAAAAGAATTAAAATCACTATATGCAAATGTAGAAAAAGAGTTTAAAAGAGGAAAAGGTCCTAAACTTTTATACACTGCATCTGACACAGCTATAAAATACGTAAGAGATAATATATCAGATGAAATAGAAACCATAATTACAAATGATGAAAACAAATACAACGATCTTAGAGAGATATTAAAGGAAATAGACAGAAAATATCTTGATGTATTAAAGTTGGACAAAAATGTAGATGTATTTAATGTATATGGTGTAGAAGCACAGTTAAATAGGTACTTATCAAAAAAAGTTTGGCTAAAAAGTGGAGGATATCTAATAATTGAAAAAACAGAAGCTCTTACAGTTATAGATGTAAATAGTGGTAAGTTTACCGGTGGAGCAAAGCTTGCCAATACAGCTATGAAAATCAATGAAGAGGCTGCAAGAGAAATAGTAAACCAAATAATTGTAAGAGATATAGCTGGAATAATTATTGTAGATTTTATAGATGATCAGATTGTAAGCAGTTCAAAGAAAAAATTACTCAATATAATGAAAGAAGAATTTAAAAAAGATAAAAGAAAAAATGAAGTTAAGGGAATGACATCTCTAGGTTTAGTTGAAATATCAAGAAGAAGGGAAAAAGAACCTTTAGAAGATTATTTCTTTTCAGATTGTAAAAGATGTGGATCTAAATACGGTGATTTATCTATAAATTCTATTCTTGATTTAATAGAGAAAAAAATTATGAATATAAGTAGAAATACAGTCTATAAAAAAGTTAAGTTGGTATTTAATCCAAGCATAAAGCCAAATATAATAAACAATTATATGAATATAATTAAAAAGATAGGTCTAAAATATAGAGTTGAAATAGAGATAGCAGAAAGTACTGATGTAAAAGATTTTGCAGTAGAAATTGTGAAATAAAAAAATATAAAATTTATACAAAAAATATGCAAAAATAAGTTGACACTTGGCTTTACATAACGTATAATAAATAACTGTAATGCCGCTCAGAAAAGGTTGAAAACCCAGTGGGTACCTTTAATGGCGAGTTTGTGACCGAGGAGGTGTATTTATGTACGCTATAGTAAAAACTGGTGGAAAACAGTATAAAGTTTCAGAAGGTGACGTACTATTCGTTGAAAAATTAGAAGCTAATGCTGGTGACGTAGTTACTTTAAACGATGTATTAGCTTGCTCAAAAGACGGTGAATTAGTATTAGGAAGCCCAGTAGTTGAAGGAGCATCTGTTCAGGCTAAAGTTTTAGAACAGGGAAAAGCTAAAAAAGTTGTTGTATTCAAATACAAAGCTAAAAAAGACTACAGAAGAAAACAGGGACATCGTCAGCCATACACTAAAATAGTAGTTGAAAAAATAAACGCTTAATTATCATGATTAAAGTTAAATATTTTTACAATGACGATTTCCAATTAAAAGGATTTTCTGTAAAAGGACATGCTGAATACGCGGAGTACGGAAGAGATATAGTTTGTGCAGCTGTTACAACTCATGCAATAGCGACAATTAATTCTCTAGATGTTTTACAGAAGGTCGAGTTCGAAAGCGTTGAGGCAGAAGAAGGAAATATTTCTTGTATAGTCAAAGATGATTGTATAGAAAAAGCTCAACTTCTATTACAGCACTTTCAACTAGCGATTCAAGAAATCAAACGGGAATACCCAAAAAATATAAAAATTCTTAAAAAATAGGGGGTGACTTCCAAATGTTAAAGATGAACTTACAGTTATTAGCATCTAAAAAAGGGGTAGGGTCTTCAAAGAATGGTAGAGATTCTGTTTCTAAAAGATTAGGTGTTAAAAGATTCGATGGACAGTTAGTTACTTCAGGAAGTATATTAGTTAGACAGAGAGGAACTAAAATACATCCAGGAAACAATGTTGGTAAAGGTGGAGATGACACTTTATTCGCATTAATAGACGGAACTGTTAAATTCGAAAGAAAAGACAAAAAAAGAAAAAAAGTTTCTGTATACCCAGTTTCAATAGCTGAATAATTACAGGACTACAGCTAAGAATGAAAAGGAGTGTATAAAACACTCCTTTTATAATATTCAAATAAAATTGTACGGATTATATAAATTAATATAAATTAGAGTGAACGGAATAAATATAAATATCAAAAGAAAAGAAGGTGAAAAGATATGTTTATAGATAAAGCCAGAATATTTGTTAAAGCCGGAAATGGTGGAAATGGGGCAGTATCTTTTAGAAGAGAAAAATATGTTCCAGCTGGAGGACCAGACGGTGGAGATGGTGGTAGAGGTGCTAGTATAATATTTGAAGTTGATACTGGACTTAGAACACTAATGGATTTTAAATATAAGAAAAAATACAATGGAGAAAATGGTGGAGACGGCTCTAAAAAAAGAAGAGCTGGTAAAAATGGTGAAGACCTTGTATTAAAAGTTCCTCAGGGGACAATAGTAAGAGATGAAGCTACAGGACTTGTAATAGCTGACTTAAAACACGAGGGTGATAGAGCGGTAATAGCTAAAGGTGGATACGGTGGTAAAGGTAATATGAACTTTGCCAATGCTGTAAGACAGGCACCTGCATTTGCGAAATCAGGTACTGATGGTGAAGAAAGATGGGTAATACTAGAATTAAAAATGATAGCAGACGTTGGTCTACTAGGATTCCCTAATGTTGGTAAATCAACATTCTTATCAGTAGTAACAAAAGCTAAACCAAAGATAGCTAACTACCACTTTACAACACTAACTCCAAATCTAGGTGTTGTTCAAACAGGATTTGGTGAAAGTTTTGTACTTGCAGATATACCAGGTATAATAGAGGGTGCATCTGAAGGTATCGGATTAGGACACGAATTCTTAAGACATGTAGAAAGAACAAAAGTATTAATACATATAGTAGATATATCTGGATTAGAAGGTAGAGATCCAATAGATGATTTTGAAAAAATAAATGAAGAATTAAAACTATACAATGAAAGATTAGCTACAAGACCTCAGGTAGTAGTAGCTAACAAAGCTGATATACTTTTCGATGATTCTATATATGAAAACTTCAAAGCAGAGATAGAATCAAGAGGATACAAAGTATTCAAAATGTCAGCTGCAACTAGAGATGGTGTAGATGACGTTATAAAATATGTAACTCAGTTACTTGCTGAAGCAGAAGAAATAGAATTAGTATCAGAAAATGAAATATATAGACCAGAACTTGATGCAAATAACGAAGAAGAAGGTCTACACATAGAACTTGGAGAAGATGGAGTATTTGAAGTAACTGGTAAAGCACTTAGAAGAATAATGTACTCTGTAAACTTCGACGATATGGAATCACTTCAGTACTTCCAGAATGCTATGGAAAGCCAGGGAGTATTCGACAGATTAAGAGAAATGGGTATAGATGACGGAGATTTAGTAAGAATTTACGAATTAGAATTCGAATTCTATAACTAAAATATAAATTTTAAAAAGATTAAATTATAAAAATAGAGGAGAAAAGACATGCTAAAAGGTAAACAGAGAGCTTATCTTAGATCACTTGCAAATACTTTAAAACCTACAGCACAGATAGGTAAAGAAGGTGTAACTGGAGCATTCTTAGATGAATTAGACAACCAGTTAAGAGCAAGAGAACTAGTTAAAATAACTATATTAGAAAATGCTGGATTAGATGCTAAAGAAACAGCAAATGCAATATGTGAAGAATTAAGAGCTGAATTTGTTCAGGCTATAGGATTTAAGTTCACTATATACAGAAAAAATAATGAACAGCCTAAAATATTATTCCCAGGACAGGCTCCAGCAAAAGCTAAAAAAGATAACGGTAAAAAAAGAGTAACAAAAAGATCAGTACAATAAAAAAATGGCTGTTGCAAAAATTGCAACAGCCTTATTTTTTATTCAGGATATTTTATTTGAGTACTGAAACGATCGTATCCTATTATTGTGTTTTCAAATACAGATTTTGCATTATTTTCGAATACATTTGGGTCTTCTATAGAAGGGCTAAAATGAGTTAAAAGAAGTTGTTTAGCATTTCCCCTTACAGCAAGTGAAGCAGCCTCTCTAAATAGCATATGCTTGTTTTTAATAGCTTTTGAAATATCCATTTCATCTCCATACATAGCCTCACATATAAATAAATCTGCATCATAAATAAACTCAGGAATAGTATCTAATGGTCTAGTATCTGTAATCATAGAAATTTTTATACCTTTTCTATCATCGCCAAGAACCATATCAGGTGTATAATTTACATCCTCATCCATAATAGTCATTCCTTTTTGTAGCATATTCCAGTATTTTCTAGGAACATTGTTTTGTTTAGCTTTTTCAACATTAAATTTTGGGTGTCTTGCAAAATAAAAATTATATCCTATACATTCAGTTGAATGTTCTAATTCTATTGTTTCTATAGATAAATCTGATAATATAGGATCTACAAGTGAGAATATACCTTCTGGATTTTCAATTATATTCAATTTATATGGTAGTGTGATAAGAACTTGTATAGCATCCATAGCTTCTTTTATCCCTACAGGACCAATAATTGTTACAGGTTTCTTTCTTTCACTATTTCCCATAGTAGAAAGCAATCCTATAAGACCTATTATATGATCACCATGAGTATGTGTTATGCAGATTAAATCTATATCTTTAAAACCACAACCCTTCATTTTCATAGATACTTGTGTGCCCTCTCCACAATCTACTAAAATTTTTCTTCCATTAAAATTCATAAAAAGAGAAGATAAAAATCTATTTGGTAGTGGAACATTTCCACCACATCCTAAAAGAGTTAAATTAACCATATATTCCTCCTAAAATAGTAAATTTAATATAATAAAATTTAAAATTATAGATACTTAATTAGATTATATTAAAAAAATGATAAAAAAATCTTATTAAAGTTAAAATTGTAACTTATTTGTAATTATAAAATCTGAAATATATAATATAATAATTGTAACATCAATATGATTAAAATGAATATATTTTTGCTATAATAAAAGTAGGAAAAAGATTTTTTCTTAAAAATAAAAATTGATTGTGACTACATAAACACCTAATTTCTAGATAAGGGGGGAGAAAAATGAGAAAAGCATATAAAAGAATAATAAGTACGGCGATGGTATTATCTATAGTAATACAAGGAAATACAGTATTTGCAAAAGAAATATCTAATAATAGCAACAATGAATCTAAAAAACTAGTAGTTGTGTACGAAAGAAAAGATTCTAAGGACTATTTAGATATATTAATCAACGGAAAAACAAATCAAAAGGAAATAAAAGACGGCAAACTTTGTGAAGTAGTAGATGGAATAGACATAGCGGTTGTTGATTCAAATAAATCTACTAATTTAAAATCTGATATGACAAATCTAATTAAGAGCGGTGCAGAGGCATTTATCTACATAAATGGTGAGAATGTAGATGTATTTAGTGCTAATGACGTATCTAAAAAAATAAGCAAATCAAATGAAACTAATGGCAAATCAAATGAGTCTAAAAAAGCTGATTCAACTGAAACTAAAAAAGAAGATGTAAAAAGAGAATCTACATCTAAAGAAAATCCTTCAAAAGAAGGAGCTAAAGAGGATGCAAAAAAAGACACTTCTAGAAAAGTAAAAGTTGAAATAACTTACAGACAGAAAAATTCGTCTAATGAATTAATATCTTTAAAAACAGCAACAACTGTATCATCTTCAGAAAAAGAAGAATCTAAAACTGAAAACAGAAAAGAAGAAGATAAAAATAACTCAAATCAGAAACCAGAACAAGATAAAGAAGAAAATAAGGATGAGAACAAAGACGAAGTAAGTTTCAACAATGAAGATGTACTAGGAAAAACTTCTACTGAATTAGTTGGAGATTACTATACAATAGGTAAAGAAGAAAGTAACTTTGCAAATTTAATAAATGATGCATTACTTAGCAAAACAGGTGCAGAAATAGCTATGACTAATGCAGGAACTATATTAAAATCAATACCAAAAGGCGATATAACTTATGGAAATATAGTAGAATCTGTAATATTTGGAAATACAGTTATAACTAAAAAGTTAACTGGAAAACAGATAAAAGATGCTATAGAAGTCGGAGCTGAGATATATCCAGAAGCTAACTCTACATTCCTACACTTTGGAAATCTTACATACACAATAGATGTAAATAAAAAAGCTGGTAGTAGAATAACAGATATTAAAGTAAAAGGTAAAAAGCTTGATGAATCAAAACAGTATCTAGTTGCTATGAATGATTATATGTCTACAGATTATAGCTCAATATCTGGATCAAGTATTGAAAAAAATTACGGGGAATTAGATAAGGTAATAGCAGAATTTATAAAATCTAAAGGAACTGTAAACTACAAAAATGATGGTAGAATAAAAGTAACTAAAACAATAAATATAAATAGAGAAAAGGTTAAAAAAGTAGTTACTGCTATAGATAAATTAACATATGATAAGACAACATCTAATATAAAAGCGGTAAATGAAGCTATAAAAATGTTCAATGACTTAAATCAGGATGAAAGAAAACAAGTAACAAACTATAAAAAACTTGTTAAGATAGCAGATTCTTTAAGAAGCAATGGTGTAAATGTAAGTAAACCAAGTGGAACAGGATCTAGTTCATCATCAAGTAGTTCAAGTGGATCAAAACCTACACAGAAATCTCCTAAAACAGGTGATGCATCATCAATAGCAGGAGCAACAGGAACATTTGTAGCATCAGCTGCAGCTTTTGGAGCGCTAAGAAGAAAAAAAGAAGACTAATAACTTGAATTAGTATTAATCCAAATAAATAATAATTGATTGAATAAAAAATCCCCACAAAAGATTGTAATTTAAAACTTCTGTGGGGATTTTAATTTTAATATAATATTTATCTCATTGTATCCTGTTTTTTTAACTGATAGTAATTATACACACCTAGTGCAAAACATAAAACACCGATAATTAATTTCTTCATACTTATTCCTCCTTAACAATCGAATTCATCAAAATTCAAAAGTTCTCTTAGTACTCTTTTAATAATATCATAACTGAAGCCTTTATAAGCCAAATGCTGATAAATTTTTTGATTAATTTTATTCTTATCTTCACCTTTTAACCTTTTTAATCTCTTTTCAGCTAGATATTTAGCATTCTCATACTCTTCATCTGGATCGATTTGAGATATAGCATCTTGGATATCTGAAGCTGCTATTCCCTTATTATATAAGTTCTGTTTGATTTTATTTTTACCAAACTTACTAAGATTCATATTATCGTGGACAATCTTTTCAGCTAGAAGATTATCGTTTATAAGCTTATATCCTTTTAAAAACTCTATAACTTCTTCTACAATATTTTCGTCATAATCATTTAATAATTTTTCTCTAAGTTTTTTTTCTGATTGGTCAGATTTTGAAAGAATAGAAAGAGCTTTATTTTTAGCCTTCATATAGATTTCATCGTGAAGAAGAGATTCCAATGAATCTTTATCTATTTCCATACCTTTTTTCAAAGAATGTGTATAGACTAGCTCTGCATAAACTGCCATAAAATATTCTTCATCTACATATATATTAACTCTATCCTTGCTTCTCTTTTGAGCTTCAATTTTTGTAATAATTGCCATAAAAATCCTCCTCTAATGAGATAGATTAATTTTAATCCACTTGAAAGACAAAGTCAACGAAGAAAACAAAAGTGTTAGTAAAATAAGTTGTTTGTTTTACTTTGTATTTTTATAGACGCATTCAAGAAAACGTAAATCTATGGTACAATAGATAATAGTAAAAGGAAAAGGAGAAGTTAGTTTCAATGGGGATTTTAGAACTAGTAGATAGTGCTAGAGAAACGAATGATAAAAAATTAAGCAAATTTGAAAGTATAAAAGAAAAACAAAAGGTAGGAATCTTGGGAGGAACTTTTGATCCAATACATTTTGCACATCTTGCAACAGCGGAATTTATAAGAGATAAATACAATTTAGATTGGATTTTTTTCATACCAACTGGGAATCCACCACATAAATTGGGTATAAAGACAGATAAGTATGATAGATACAATATGGTTCTGCTTGCTACTGAAACGAATGATGACTTTATAGCTTTAGATATAGAAATAGAAAGAAATAAGCAGACGTACACAGTAGATACGCTTAAAGATTTAAAAAAGATGTATCCAAATGCAGAGCTTTACTTTATAACAGGAGCAGATGCTATATGTGAGGTTGAAAGCTGGAGAGGTGTTAAAAAGAACTTTGAAATGGCTACATTTATAGCAGCTACTAGACCAGGGATAAGTCTTTTAAAAGCTCAGGAGAAAATAGAGCAACTTGAAAGAAAGTATGATACATCAATTATAAGTGTATACGTTCCATCTTTGGATATATCGTCTACATATATAAGAGAGCAGATAGAAGCTGGAAAAACAGTTAGATATTTAATGCCAGAACCTGTAGAAAAATATATGCAAAGAAAGGATTTATATAAGCAGATAGAAGAATAAAATAACTTGGGAGGTAGAGTTTACCATTGGGGTGGACAAAAGAATTGATGAACTTAGATCAAATCAAAGAAAAACTAAAGGAATTGTTGACAGAAAAAAGATATGTACATTCGTTAAATGTTGCGGATAGTGCTAAAAAATTAGCTAAAATATATGGTGCCGATGAAGAAAAGGCATATTTAGCAGGAGTTGTACACGACTGTGCAAAATACTTTAAGACAGATAAGGTAGACCGTTATGTAGAAAAATATAACATAGAGCTAGATGAGTTAGAAGTTGGAAATATTTCTCTTTCTCATAGTATAATAGGATCTTATGTTGTAAAATACGACTTTGGAATAGATGATGAGGATATAATAAGCTCAGTAAGATATCATACAACAGGGAAGGTTGATATGAATTTAATGGAAAAAATAATATATGTTGCAGATTTAATAGAGGTAGGAAGAGATTATCCAGGAGTGGAAGAATTAAGAGAATTAGCTTATGGAGGAGATATAGATGCTGCTATGATACAATCATTTGACAACACTATAGCTCTTATGCTAAAAAAAGGAAATACAATTCATCCTAGATCTGTAGCAGCAAGAAACTTTATGATTACAGAAAGAAAAAAGAAAAAAGCTATTAAAAATTTATAAATAAATTTAAAAATGGATTTTATTTTTAGTTCTATATGGTATAATAGTTTTAATATTTACAAGAAAGGAAACTATTTTGTAGTTTCGCAAAATTAAGGAGGAAATATAAATGGCAGCAGATTTAACAGTAGAACAGATGGTAAAAGTTATAAACCATGCTATAGAAGACAAATTAGGAAGAGATATACTGATTTTAAATATAGGAAAAATAACAAGCTTAGCTGATTATTTCATAATAACTACAGCTTCATCTTCAAGACAGGTTAAAGCAATAGCTGATAAAGTAGAAGAAGATATGACTAAAAACGGATTAGAACCAAGAGGTAAAGAAGGTATAGACTCTCAGCAGTGGGTACTTCTTGACTACGGCGATATAATGGTTCATATATTTGATGAAGAAAACAGAGATTTCTACAACCTAGAAAAATTATGGAAAGATGCACCAGTTGTAGACCCGGACGAATTATAAGAAATTATTTGGAGATGTTAAAAATAAAAACATCTCCTTTTTTATTTTTAACAAGATAAAAAGTCTGTAAATGTTGACAAGCCATATATCTAGGTGTTAGAATATTTTTATTAATTGAAATTATGTATGATAAAATAGAAATATTATAGACAGTCTGAAGTAGTAGAATAGGAGTTATTTCAGAGAGCTGGTGTTAGCTGCGAACCAGTATAACAAATTTTTGAACTTGTCAGATACAAACTGTCAACCGTTGTTGGTTTAAAGACTCAACTAAGAGAGTTCAATTTATTTGAGCTAATTAGGGTGGTACCGCGAGTATATAATATCCTCGTCCCTAAACATTATTGTTTAGGGATTGAGGATTTTTTTATTATACAGAAATAATAATTATTATATTTGAACTATTAAAAATAAAAAACAGGAGGAGAAAAAATGAGCGTTTATGATTTCAAAGCCATAGAAACAAAATGGCAGAAAACTTGGAAAGAAAACAATCAGTACAAAATGGATACTGAGCAGACAGAAAAACCAAACTACTATACATTAGAAATGTTCCCTTATCCATCAGGAAAACTTCACATGGGACATGTTAGAAACTACTCTATAGGTGATGTTATAGCTAGATTCAAAAAAATGAAAGGGTACAATGTACTTCATCCAATGGGATGGGATTCATTTGGATTACCAGCAGAAAATGCAGCTATAAAACATGGTATACATCCACACAAATGGACTATGGAAAACATAGCTGAAATGAGAGAACAGTTAAACCTTTTAGGATTAAGTTACGATTGGGATAGAGAAGTTGCTACATCTACTCCAGAATACTACAAATTTACTCAGGAAATATTCCTTAAATTATTAGAACGGGGATTAGCATATAAGAAAAAATCTTACGTTAACTGGTGTCCATCTTGCGAAACAGTTCTTGCAAATGAACAGGTTGTTCAGGGAGAATGTGAAAGATGTGGAACAACAGTTATAAAGAAAGACCTAGAACAGTGGTATTTCAAAACTACTGCATTTGCAGAAGAATTATTAAACGACTTAGATAAATTAGATGGTTGGCCAGAAAAAGTTAAAACAATGCAGAGAAACTGGATTGGTAAGAGTACAGGAGCTAACTTAACATTTACAATAGATGGAACAGAAGATACTATAACAGTTTATACAACTAGACCTGATACAGCTTACGGTGTATCATTCATGGTATTAGCACCAGAAAGTCCATTAGTTAAAGAATTAGTTGCAGGAACTGAATACGAAGCTCCAGTAGATGAATTCGTTCTAAAAATGCACAAAATGACAGAAATAGAAAGAACATCTACAGATCTTGAAAAAGAAGGTATGTTCATAGGAAAATATGTAATAAATCCAGTAAACGGAAGAAAAGTGCCAATATGGATAGCTAACTATGTACTTGCTGACTACGGAACAGGTGCTGTTATGGCAGTTCCAGCTCATGATGAAAGAGATGAAGATTTCGCTAAGAAATACGACCTTCCAATAGTACCAGTAATAGATGAAGACGGAATAATGATAAATTCTGAAGAATTTAACGGTATGCCTGCTAAAGAAGCTTTCGAAAAAATAGTAGACAAAATGGAAGAAGAAGGAAAAGGTAAAAGAACTGTAAACTACAGATTAAGAGACTGGTTAGTTTCAAGACAGAGATATTGGGGATGCCCTATACCAGTAGTATATTGTGATGACTGTGGTATAGTACCTGAAAAGAAAGAAAATCTACCTGTATTACTTCCAACAGACGTTGAATTTACAGGAAAAGGAGAATCTCCATTAACAACTTCTCCAACATTCACTGAAACAGTTTGTCCAAAATGTGGAAAACCAGCTAGAAGAGAAGTAGATACTATGGATACATTCATAGATTCTTCTTGGTACTTCTTAAGATATACTGACAACAAAAATACTGAAGAACCTTTCAGAAAAGATATAGCTGATAAATGGGTACCAGTAGATCAGTATATAGGTGGTGTAGAACATGCTATAATGCATCTTCTTTACGCTAGATGGTTAATGAAAGCATTCCACAGCATGGGAATGGTAGAAGCTGACGAACCATTCAAAAACCTATTAACTCAGGGTATGGTTCTTAAAGAAGGATCAAAAATGAGTAAATCTAAAGGAAACACAGTATCTCCTTTAAAAATAATAGATGAATACGGTGCTGATACAGCTAGATTATTCATACTATTTGCAGCTCCACCAGAAAGAGACCTTGACTGGTCAGACCAGGGTGTTGAAGGATGCTTCAAATTCCTAAACAGAGTATATAGATTAGTTGATGAATTAGCAGAAGAAGTTAAAAACTGCGATGATGAATTTGGTAAATTAACTTCAGCTGATAAAGATATGAGATTCACTATAAACAGTGTAATCAAAAAAGTTACATCTGACTTAGATGAAAAATTCGGATTCAATACATCTATAGCATCTTTAATGGAATTAATAAACGAAATGTACAAATATAAAGAATTAGATGGAAGAAACTCAGCTGTTATAAAAGAAGGTGTAGAAGCTATAGTTACAATAATAGCTCCATTTACTCCACACTTAGGTGAAGAATTATGGCAGATGATAGGTAAAGAAGGAAGCGTATTTGATATAAGCTGGCCTGAATACGACGAAAAAGCTTTAGTAAAAGATGAAGTAGAAGTAGTTGTTCAGATAAATGGTAAAGTAAGAGGAAGAATGAATGTTCCTACAGAAATATCAAGAGATGATATGCAGGCTGCTGCTTTAGAAGACGAAAAAATAAAAGAATTAGTTGAAGGAAAAACTATAGTTAAAGTTATAGCTGTTCCTAAAAAATTAATAAACATAGTTGTAAAATAATTAATAATATGGATGCTGTTGGATAAACATTAAAAGATGTTTTTCAACAGCATCTTTTTTGTGTAAATTTTAATTATACATAAAAACTAAAAAATTTATGGATAGCTTATATAAAATAATAAATAATATTGAAAAGAGACTAGTCTAGGTATACAATAGACAAAGTAGACTAAAAAATGAAAAGAATATAATTTATAATAAAGTTATAAATAAATCATAAAGTTAAAAATATAAATAAAAATTAAAGAAAGGAGATTTCTAATGGATGTAAACAGAGTACTAGAATTTTCATCTGATGCTGGAGTACTTCTTCTTCAAAGTGGAGGAGAAACGTACAGAGTAGAAGAAACTGTTACCAGAATTTGTTCTTCATTTGGAATAGAAAAAACAGGTGTATTTGCTACACCGACAGCGGTAATAGTATCTGCAACGGTTGATGGAAAAATAAGCTCGGTTGTAAAGAGAATAACAAAAAGAAGTACTGATTTAAACAAAGTATTTGAGATAAATGCTTTATCAAGAACTATATCACAGTATAACTTTGATATAGCAGTATGTGAAAAAATACTAGCCGAGATAGAAAAGGGAAACTATTATTCAGATAATAGAAAGATATTTTTTGCAGGTGTAGGTACTGCAGTTCTTACTGTACTATTTGGCGGTGGAGTACCAGATATGTTTGCAAGCTTTTTTATAGGATGTACAGTAAAATATGTTACTGGATTATTTTAAAATGGAACCTATAGAATGGACACTTGTAAAAAGGTGTTTCATCTATAGGTTCTTTTTTTGTATAATTTTAATATAGAGGTGAGTAATTTATGAGTAAAAAACAATTTAGTAAAGAAGAAACATTAGAGCTATCAAAAAATCCATTTGTAAAGAATGTAAGCTGTAAATCAATAACATATACAAATGAATTTAAAATACATTTCATAACAGAATACAATAAGGGAAAAAATCCAACACAGATATTTAAAGAAGCAGGTTTTGACACTAACATCATAGGTGCAAAACGTATTAAATGCGCTAGCGAGCGATGGAGAAAGTCATATAAAGAAAATGGTATTTTGGGACTAGATGATTCTAGAGTTAATAATTCTGGAAGACCAAGAAAAAGAAAATTAACAGATAAAGAGATAATAGATAAGAAGGATGCTGAAATAGCATATCTTAAAGCAGAGCTAGAACTAGTAAAAAAGCTAGACTTCGAAGAAAGGCAGGTGATGAATAATAAGCTACCTTCGGTGAAAATATTCAAATTAATTAATGATGTAATAAATAAATATTGTTTAAAAAAAATGATAAAACATCTATGTATTGTTGCAGGAGTATCTAGATCTGGATTTTATAACTATTTAAAAAACAAGAATGTAATAAGCAAACAAGAAGAAAAGGATTTAGAAGCAAAAGAAATAATTCTTAAAGCATATAAGTTCAGAGGATACAAAAAAGGTTCTCGTTCAATAAAAATGATTTTAAAAAGTAAATTTAATATAATATTTAACAGAAAAAAAATTCAAAGAATAATGAAAAAATATGGAATTAAATGTCCTATTCGCGAGTCAAATCCAGCTAAACGTATGGGAAAAGCAAGAAAAGAACATCACACAGTTCCTAATAAATTGAATAGAGAATTTAAACAAGGTATACCAGGAAAAGTACTTTTAACTGATATTACGTATATGCCGTACGGCAATGGGAAAACAGCATATTTATCAACTGTAAAAGATTCTTCTACGAATGAAATTTTATCGTATCATTTATCGAAGAATTTAAAAATGGATATTGTTATTTCAACTATTAACAATCTCATGTTATCAAATTCAGACAAATTACATAAAGATGCATTTATTCATTCTGATCAAGGAGTTCATTATACAAGTACTATTTTTCAGAACTTGTTAAAAAAATATAATTTAGGTCAATCTATGTCTAGAAAAGGTAATTGTTGGGACAATGCTCCGCAGGAGTCATTCTTTGGTCATATGAAAGATGAAATAGATTATAAAAGTTGCAATACATTTGAAGAGTTAAAAAGTTTAATAGATGATTATATGGATTATTATAATAATGATCGTTGTCAGTGGAATTTAAAACAGCTGACTCCTATTCAATATAGAAGTCAGCTGCTTGCTGCTTAAGACTTTTTTATATATGTCCTTGACATAGGGACCATTTTATTTGGAAAAATATCGCTAAACGACTTTTTTATAAATATGATTGGTGCGGCGATAATACCAACAATTGCAATATTATTAGTTAAATTTAGATTTATATATACTATAGACAAGGTTATAATGGGATCTATAATGCTTCTTGTTCCAGGATTGCCACTAACCAACGCTATAAGGGATATACTTGATGGAGAGCTTTTATCAGGAGCTATGAAAATAGAAGAAGTTCTTTTAATAGGTATAGCGGTTACTATAGGTATGTGTTTCGTTTTAAACTTATACATAAGATACGGAGGTGTTTAAAATGAGATTGGCACTAGAAGTTGTACTATGTATAATAGCTGCATATAGCTTTGGAGTAATTTTCAATATCAAAGGAAAATATCTTAGAATATCGGCCATTGGCGGTGGGATAGCATGGCTATCATATAAGCTTCTTTTAATGGCAGGTATGGAAAATAATCTTTCATTCTTCTTTGCAACTATATGTTTTGGAATATATGTTGAGGTTTGTGCGAGAATATACAATGCACCGTCTACAATAATGAGTGTATGTGCTATGATAATACTTGTTCCAGGGTATGGAGTATATAACACACTTTATGCATTTCTTACAAATGACTATACAGCAGGAGTAAGAAATGGGATATCTACTTTAATGGTAGCTGGGGCTATATCTTTAGGTCTAGTATTTATAACCACAATATTTAGAAGAAGAAAAACAAATGATATACTTAGCAAAATAATAAATTCATTCAAAAAGATAAATAAAAATTCATCTGAAGATGATGATATAAAAATAGAGGACTTCTAAAAAAGTTCTGTCATAAAAGTTATTGAAACTTTGTATGACAGAACTTTTTATTTGTTAAAATTAGGTTTTAAAATGAAGTTAAAAAATTAATCGTTTTTGTCTTTTAAATCTTGTATTATTTTATTACCTTTATTTTTTATTTGTTTTGCTCCCCATTTACTAGCTTGAAGTGTTTTATCGCATAAATTTTTAGTTAAGTCTTTTACTATTTTTTTATTTTTATCATTACTATTTACTTTATTATTACTATTATTATCTTCTTGAGGTGTATCATATATAGTATTTGTAGTATAAAAACTGTTTAAATTACCCATAATGGCTTGGTTTAATTCATAATACAACTTGTTTGCATCGTTGTTTTTTAATGTTAATCTATTCATAGAAGTTTTTCCTTTTAATATAAAAATTAAATCAGAAAATGGTGAATCGGAATCATTTTGTATTTGAACGTTTTCTATATTATCATAAAAAACAGAACCGACGTTTATTTCTTCAGAAACAACTTTTGGTTTTCTAAAAAGTTTAGTCTTAGTATTGGTCTGAATAGATACAAATAACAATCTTGTATTTGTTGGAAAAATTCCACATAAACTACCATAAGTACCATTTAAAAATCCAAGATATTCAGAATAAATAACTTCATTTCCAACTAAATAATCAGGAGCTACACTTTTTAATTTATTAAGTTCAAGAAGTTCACTATCAATATTATTTTTTTTTGACATAATTATCTCCTTTGTATTAAAAAATAAAATTTATACAATAATAGTATCATATATCTATAATTTATAGAAGTAGTTTTATAGATATATACAATAAAAATTGTAATTTTATATAAATATAAAATTTATAAAAAAAACTAATTAGTATATACTTATACTAATTAGTTTAAATAAATTTATTTATTAAATTATATAAAATTAAGCGTATATACCTCTTTCAAAGAAGTCAGTTATAGTATCCATATCATCAGTCTGTCCAAGAGCAAGCATTAATTTTATTCTAGCTTTCTGTCCTGGAAGATCTCCACCAAATATACAACCTAAGTTTCTAAGATCTCTACCTGAACCATGGTATCCGTAGCTATCAAATACTCTACCTGAATGGCATCTTGAAACTATAACAACAGGTAAATTCTTTTCTCTAGCATATTCAACACCAGGTAACATTTCTGGAGGTATATTTCCTCTACCCATTGCTTCTATTACTATACCTTTGTATCCTAAATCTACAGCAGCTTTTATGAAGTCACTGTTTTCTCCGGCACAAGCTTTAAATAGAGCAACTTTAGATTCTATTTTATCAGTTTTTATAACTCTTCTATTTACTATATCTCTAAGTAAAACTAATTCATTGCAGTCTATGTAACCAAGAGGTCCACCAACTAAAGACTGGAATGTATTTAAAGCTAGTGTATTAGTTTTTGTAGCTTCTGAAGCTAATAAAACTTCATTGTTTAAAACAACTAAAACACCTTTTCCTATAGCATCCTTTGATACAGCTGTACAAACTGCAGCTGATAGGTTACTTGAACCATCGTAACCAAGTTCTGAACTACTTCTCATAGCACCAGTAACTATAACAGGTTTTGGATTGTCTATAGTTAAATCTAGGAAATATGCTGTTTCTTCTAGTGAGTCAGTACCATGAGTTATGATAACTCCAGTTATATCTTCTCTAGCTAAAAGATCTTCAGTATATTTTTTAAGCTCCATCATTCTGTAAGGAGTCATATGAGGTCCTGGTATTTCAGCAAAGTTAAGTACTTCTATATCGGCAACTTTGTCTATATTAGTAACCATAGAAAGTATTTGTTCTCCTGAAAGAGTAGGTATTGCTGCCCCCACCTGGTCATCTACTGTCATAGATATTGTTCCACCAGTAAATACAATTGCAACTTTCTTTTTAGTAGTCATAATAATCTATACACCTTTCTAATAAAAAATAATTAATATTCCAATAGAAATTATAACAAAAAAATACAATAAATACATCTTTTATTTTATTTTTGCATAAAATAGGTCACAATATTGATTTATAAATAGTATTTAATTAGTTTTTTTACTTTTCCATAGCTCAACATAATCATTTAGTATATTTTTAATAGATGCACCTATTGTTATATAAGCTCTATCATCTAAGTTTGCAAGAGAAACCCTTATAGACCATTTTGGTGCTGCGAATCCATTACCACCAAGAAGAACTATAGCGTAATCTTTTGCAAGTTTGTATAATATATCAGATGCATCAAAATTATTGTGCATAAAGTCTACAAAATCCTGTCCATGATTTAATCTACCCCATTCATCTATATCAAACTGGAAGTAGTATGCCGCACTATTTTCAAGATTTACATAGTCTATTCCTAAAGATTCAAATAGAAGTCTCTGTCTTCTTCTACATATACTCATATTTAATTTTTTATAAGCATCAACTTTGTCTATTAGAGCAAAAGCAGAGAAGAATGCCATCTGAACCTGCTGAGGAGTAGAAAGTCCAGCTGTATGGTTTAGAGCAACCCGTCGACTATCTGCAACAACTCTTTCCATAAATGTAAGAGCAGAAGGGTTAAGACTCATATCACTGTATCTCTTATCAACTAATTTTTTAGATTCACCTTTTAATTCTTTTATTTTTTTATCAAAAACATTTCTTTCGTGAACTGCGAATGTTCCTAATCTCCAACCAGTAACACCGAAGTATTTTGAATAAGAATAAACTCCTAAAGTATTATAAGGAAGTTTTGACATTAATGAAGAGAAATCATTTACAAATGTTCCGTATACGTCGTCTGATATTATCATTAAGTCTTCGTTATATGTTTTAACTACATCTATTAATTCATCACAAGTATGTTCATCCATGCCTATTGAAGCTGGGTTGTTAGGGTTAACAACGAAAAGAGCTTTTATACTTTTATCTTTTAATTTTTCAAGTTCTTTTCTTGAGAACTGCCAAGTATGAACTCCTCTTTCATCTACAACATCAGCGTTTATATTTACTATATCGAAGTTGTATCTTGGAAGATTTGGTATTTCTAAGTAAGGAGTGAATATAGGAGTCATCATCGCTATTTTATCTCCTCTTCTTAAAAGCTCGTTTGCCATAAGTGAATCGAATATGTAACACATGGCAGCAGTAGCACCTTCAACTGCAAATACCTGTATATCTCCGTACTCATCATCTATATTGTATTTCATTTCCTGAACTAAATAATCGTGAACGATCTTTTCTATATGAGGTAACATTCTATCTGGTAGTGGATAGTTATCTCCTATTATACCGTCTGCTAACTCATGAACGAATTCATCTGGATTGAATCCCATTTCTGTTATACCGTAGTTTACTATATTCTTTAATAAGAAAGCACCAGGCATATCTTTATTTTCTTCTATATAATTGAATAATCTTTTTGCTATACCGTCTTTCTGTGGCATACCTGAAAGATTTCCTAAATCCCAATTAAGTCTTGTTTCTGTTACAGCAAAGTGTCCGAACGTAAAGAATGCTTCTCTAGCAGAAGAACAAGTCCAGTTAGGATTTCCTCTACCTGCATCTAATAAAGGTATGTTTTTAGTGTTTGAAGTATCCTTTGCGATTTCGATAAGCTCATTTTTAAATTCAAACGGGCTCAACCTGTTGTACATTTTTTTGATTTCTTCCTTTGTGTAGTTAATCATTTTTCATAATCTCCTTTTTATAATCTTTAAAATATAATTCTTAAAATATAACCTTAAAATATAAACTCTATAAATATAATCATCATTATAAAATTGATTCAAATGAATATACATTATTAGTTTTAATTATAAAAATATCTGATTTATTCATCTGAAATAGCATACTTACAACTTTAATTATAATATATTTTTAGAAAAAGTAAAGAGAAAAAATAAAGTCAAAATACTAAAAAAAGATATTTATAAATACATAAAGGATAAAAAACTTAAAAAATAAAAAGAAATAGTAAATGTATATACCAAAAGACATTTTTTTAATGTCAAAATACGTTTTCTCTATAAAATTAAAATAATGCAAAACTTGTTGCATTTTTTAGGAAAAGGTTATAGAATAAAAAATGAAATAACAAAAATATAATTTAACAGGAGTTGATTTTAATGTTACAGGTTACTTTAGAAGATGTAAAACAGGCAAGAGAAACTATAAAAGATATAGTTAAAAAGACTGACGTTTTAGAAAGTACAAAATTAAGCGAAAAAACTGGTGCTCATGTTTACTATAAATGTGAAAACCTACAGAAAACTGGATCTTTCAAAGTTAGAGGTGCATGTAATAAAATAGCAAATCTTACTGAAGAAGAAAAAGCAAGAGGAGTTATAGCAGCATCTGCAGGAAACCATGCACAGGGTGTTGCACTTGGAGCAAAATTAACAGGAATAAAAGCTACTATAGCAATGCCAGCTACTGCACCATTAGCAAAAGTTAGTGCAACTAAAGGATACGGAGCAGAAGTTGTATTAAACGGTACAGTTTACGATGATGCATATGCTAAAGCAGTAGAAGTACAGAAAGAAACAGGAGCTACTTTCCTACATCCATTCAATGATAAGTATGTAATAGCTGGTCAGGGTACTTTAGCACTAGAATTCTTTGAACAGTTAGATAACAAAGTAGACACAGTATTATGCCCAATAGGTGGTGGGGGAATAGTTGCTGGTGTAGCAGTAGTTGCAAAAGCATTAAACCCTAATTGTAAAGTTATAGGTGTTCAGACAGCTAATATACCTTCAATGAAGGAATCATTCCAGAATGGAGAAGTTACATCTGCATTCAATGCACCTACAATAGCCGATGGTATAGCAGTTAAAACTCCTGGAGATTTAACATTTGATATAATAAAAGAATTAGTTGATGATGTTGTTGTAGTAGAAGAAGATGAAATAGCACAGGCTATATTATTTATGATGGAAAGTCAGAAAATAGTATCAGAAGGTGCTGGTGCGGTTTCAACAGCAGCTTTATTAAGCGGAAAATATAAACCAGAAGCTGGAGAAAATGTAGTATGTGTAGTATCTGGTGGTAATGTAGACGTTAACACACTATACAGAATAATAGGTGTTGCTTTAGCTAAAGAAGGTAGAAGAGTTAGCTTAAAAGTTAATATGAACGATAAACCAGGTAACTTCACAAAAGTTACTAGCATAATAAGTGAAGCAGGAGCTAATATACTATCAGCAAATCAGGGAAGCCTAGCATCTGGAGACAGTTTAACTGAACAGTCTGCTGAATTTATACTTGAAACATTAGACTTTGATCATATTAAGAGAGTAAAATCAGCAATAGTTGAAGCTGGATTCTGCGTAAAAGAAATATAATTATAAATTTAAAATATATTTATAAATAGTTTAAAACATAAAATAAATTTATTAAAATGTAAATAATATTTGAATCAATATAAATAAAAGAGTATAATATAAATATAGTGTTAATAAAAACACATATCTTATATTAATATAATATTAGGAGGGGTTTCCAATGAAACACGAAGTAATACATACTAACAATGCTCCTGCAGCTTTAGGACCATATTCTCAGGCTATAAAAGCAGGAAACTTATTATTCTTATCAGGACAGGTTCCACTAGACCCAGAAACAATGACAGTTGTTGAAGGTGGAATAAAAGAACAGGCAACTAGATCTTTAACTAACATAAAAAATGTATTAGCTGAAGCTGGTGCAGACTTCTCTAACGTTGTTAAAACTACAGTTTTCATAAAAGACATGAACGAATTCAATGACTTAAATGAAGTTTACGCTGAATTCTTCGGTGAAAACAAACCAGCTAGATCTTGTGTAGAAGTAGCTAGATTACCAAAAGACGTTAAAGTTGAAATAGAATTAATAGCAGTTTTATAATTCGATAATTATAGAATATACAAAGATGTCTCTTTTTAGAGGCATCTTTTTTTATGCAATTTATTATTTATAAGTATTGAATTATGAAATTGATTATATAGAAAACAGATTTATGAATACTATATGAAAACTATTTGAAATTTAAAATCACTTGAAAATAAAACTACATTGTGTATAAAATAAAACAGGATATAAAACTGTGATAGATGATAAATGAAACACTAAAAATATGCAATTTGAAAAATAGAGTAAATCAAGATAATAATATTTATTAAATTAAAATTGTGCAATTAATTTCCATTCTCTGGAAAATAAGTGTATTAATTAAGGATACCGATTTCAATATACTTAAATCAAGATAAAAATAATAAGAGAGGGGAAGTTATAAATGAGCAATTCATGGTTAGATTTAGAAAACAAGGTTGTAATAGTAACAGGAGGAGCATCTGGAATAGGTAAACATATCTGTAAACAGCTAAAAGAAGTTGGAGCAAATGTGGTTGTATCTGATTTAAGTGTTGAAACAGAGGAACTAGATGGTGTATTCAATGTAAAATGCGATATAACTAAAAAGGCTAGTGTTGATGAAATGGCTAAATTAGTTGTTGAAAAATACGGAAAAATAGATGCACTAGTAAATAATGCAGGTGTAAATTTACCAAGACTTTTAGTAGATTTTAGAGGTGAAAGACCAGAATACGAATTAAATGAAAAAGATTTTGACTTTATGGTAAATGTAAATCAGAAAGGTTTATTCCTTTGTACACAGGCAGTAGTTAGATACATGATTAAAGAAGGAAAAGGAACAATAGTAAATATAACTTCTGAAGCAGGTATGGAAGGTTCTGCAGGACAGAGCTGCTACTCAGCAACAAAAGGTGCTGTAAATGGATTTACAAGATCTTGGGCTAAAGAATTAGGACCAAAAGGTATAAGAGTAGTTGGAGTAGCTCCTGGAATAAATGAACCAACAGGATTAACTTCTCCAGCATATAATGAAGCATTAGCGTATACAAGAGGTGTAAAACCAGATCAGTTAAGTACTGACTATGCAAAAGTAATACCTCTAGGAAGACCAGGAAAATTAGATGATATAGGAAACTTAGTAACATACTTAGTATCAGAAAGATCATCATATATATCTGGTACCACAATTAATATATCAGGTGGTAAATCAAGAGGCTAAGATTTATCAATAAAAATAGCAAATAATAAAGTGACAGGGAGGAAATATGAGTTGTTTTTATGAAGAAAATAGACTTGCCAGAATATTAAATATTATGGAACAGAAACAATCTGTCACAGTTGATTATC
Organism: Peptacetobacter hiranonis; assembly: GCF_008151785.1. Classification (GTDB taxonomy): domain Bacteria; phylum Bacillota; class Clostridia; order Peptostreptococcales; family Peptostreptococcaceae; genus Peptacetobacter; species Peptacetobacter hiranonis. Next base: position 2,001,830 of record NZ_CP036523.1, on the reverse strand, counting down.
TTTCAGAAAAAATGGATGTAAGTCCTAAAACCATAAAGAATGATATAAAGGAAATAAATAATAGTTTGGAAGGACATGCTATTATTGAAAATAAAAGAAATTCGTATGTATTCTATATATTCGATACAGATGGGTATGAACAGGTGAAAAATAAGGTGTACGCTCATGATGACTTCATGAATTCACCTAATTCAAGGATAGTATTCATAATGCAAAAGCTTATGAATACTGACTGTCCATATCTTACAGATGAACTTGCCTACGATATGAATATAGGTAGAAGTACTGTAAATGGAGATTTAAAAAGATTAAGAAAAATTCTTGAAGAATACGAAATAGAAATTCTAGGAAAGACAAATACCGGAATAAGTCTAAATGGGGATGAGCTAGAGATTAGGTTCTTTATACTTGAAAATATGTACGATGGTATATATAAAGATTATCCATTAGATTCAGATTTGATAGATGCTATAAAACAGATAGCTTTAGAGTATGAATTAGATTCAGTTGCTGTTGAGTATTTTATAAAGTTTTTTACTGTAATGATAGATAGATTTTTAAATGGAAATCCATTATCTAAATTAGATAAAAAATATGAGGAATTAAAAGAAAGTATTGCATATATCTTTGCAAGAGAGATAGCAAATAATATATCAAAAGTTCTTATGACAGATTTACCTGAGGAAGAAATATTATTTATATCGATTCCAATAGCTGGAATGAGAACTCCAACAAATATTAAAACTATTGAAAAGCTGCAAGTTAAGAAAACTACAGAGGATTTAATTTTAAAGATAAAAGATAAAATAAAACAGGAAATGAATATAAATATTCAATCCGAACAGATTATGCATGAGTTTATGTACCATATTCAATTTATGATTAATAGAATGAAATACGGATTTAAAATAAGAGGTATTGATTGTGAGGAAATAAAAAGTTCTAACTCTGTTGCATATACAGTGGCAGAAGTTGCAGCTAGTGTTATACAAAATGAAGAAAATATAGAGATTTCTAATGAAGAAATAGCTTTAATGTCTGTATATTTCGGAATACTTATAGATAAAAGTAATTTAGAAAAAAATAAAATATATAACATAGCTATAATATGTGGAACAGGAAGAATATCAGCAAGGGTCGTTGAGAGTAATCTAAAGAAGATTATAAAAAATGAAACGGTGATGGATCTTTACTCGGACAGTAATATTGATTCTGAAATCTTAGATAAATACGATTTAGTTGTATCTACAGTGAAACTAGATATTGATACAAAGTCAGAAATAATATACATAAAAGATGTACTTGATAGGTCAGAATTAAAAAGAAAGATAGATTTATTGAAGTATAGCGATAATAAGGAGATATCATTTATAAAAGGAATGGACTCTATTATGTTGGGAATACTTGATGAAAATAGATTTTTCGTTTTGGATAAGAACTATAGCTATTCGGAAAACGTTAATATGATGATAGATATTTTAGAAAATGAAGGACATCTTGATGCTGGATTCAAAGAGAGAATAAGAAAAAGAGAAGAAAAATCATCTATGATATTTGAAGATACTGTAGCATTTCCACATACGATAAACTATGCTAGTAAAAATATAGAATTAGCACTTGGAGTTGTACCTGAAAATATGTCTGATAAAAAAGAAAAGGATATAAAATTAGTTTTCCTTTTAGGATTACCGGAAGACGATGGTGACGACACAGTATTAGTAAAGATATACGATGAAATAATAAAAATAGCATCAGATAAAGAATTAGTGGAAGAAATTTCAAAAATAGAGAATTATAAAGATTTATTAATGTATTTCGTAAAATCAAGCGATTTGTTTGGTTAAAAGATTAGAGAAAAAAGAACAGTAGTTTTAAAAAAGGGGAGGTAATTATGAACTTTTGGTTTTTACTTATAAGTTTAGGTGTAGCATTTGTACTACAATTTATATTTGCATCTATTCAGATAAAAGATTTTAATAAAAATTATAAAAGATTGAGAAAAATAGGAAGAGTTGCAATCGGAAAATATAAAGGAGCTATTTTTGCAGGATCTATAGCTATGTTTGCTATAGATGAAGAAGAAAAAATAATTGAAGGAGTATGTATGTCAGGAGTTAGTATATTAGCTAGATTTAAAAAGTTTAATATGCTAAATGATGAGAATATAGGAAATATACAAAAGGAATTAAATTTACCTAAACCAGTAAAAAAAGCTATAGAAAATGCTTCAAGTAATTATAGACGGATAATAAACGGAGAAGAAATAAAACCAGAAAAAAGTCCAATAGGAAAAGTTACTGATTCTTTAAAATGTATAGCTACTGGGAAATAAATTATTTAGGAGGATTCAATAATGGATTATATAGTAAAATTCGCAGAAGGATTTATGGGCCTATTTAATACAGGTGCCGAAACATTTGTATCATGGGTTAGTGGGATAGTTCCACAGGTATTATTACTTTTAATAGCAATGAACACTTTAATAAATTTAATAGGTCAGAAAAGAATATATAAATTTGCAAAAGTTTGTACAAAAAATCCAATATTAAGATATATGGTTTTACCATTTGTATCAGCTTTTATGTTAGGTAACCCAATGGCATTATCAATGGGTAAATTTATGCCAGAAAGATTAAAACCAAGCTATTATGCATCAGCAAGTTACTTCTGCCATACTTCAAGTGGTATATTCCCACACATAAATCCTGGGGAAATATTCATATTCTTAGGGATAGCAAAAGGTGTTGAAACATTAGGATTAAGTACAACACCACTTGCATTACGTTATTTATTAGTAGGTTTAGTATGTAATTTCCTAAGCGGTTGGGTAACAGATTTTACAACAAAATATGTTATGAAGCAGCAGGGAATAGAATTAAGCAATGAAATAAAAGCAGTTGAATAATGGCAATAAAAGATCGATTGATAATAGGAGGAGCAGACGATGTCAGAATATAGAGCAATAAAAGTTTCAAAAGGTAGCGGTGGATTTGGTGGACCTCTAACAGTGAAACCAACAGAAGAAAAAAATGTATTATTATATATAACTGGTGGAGGAGCAAAACCAGATATAGTAGATAAAATAGTTGAATTAACAGGATGTACTCCAGTAAATGGATTTAAAACATCTGTGCCAGAAGAAGAGATATTTATGGTTATAATAGACTGTGGTGGAACTTTGAGATGTGGTATATATCCACAGAAAAGAATACCTACAATAAATGTTATGCCAGTTGGTAAATCAGGACCTCTAGCAAAATTCATAACAGAAGATATATATGTATCAGCAGTAGGTTTAGATGAAATAGAATTAGCAGAAGATGTGCCTGTTAAAGAGAATACAGAAAAAGAAGAAGCTAAGGAAGAAAGAAAATTCAAATATAGTGCGGATAAAAAAGTTTCTCAGACTATGGCTGAATCAGGAAAGCCTAATATAATAACAAAAATAGGTATGGGAGCTGGTAAAGTAGTAAATACTTTCTATCAGGCAGCTAGAGATGCAGTTCAGACAGTAATAAATACAATACTTCCTTTTATGGGATTTGTTGCACTTTTAATAGGTATAATACAGGGATCAGGAATAGGTGATGTATTCGCAAAGGTAATGATACCACTAGCAGGTAATGGAATAGGATTAGTAATATTAGGATTTATATGTTCTATACCATTCTTATCAGTTCTTTTAGGACCAGGTGCCGTTATAGCTCAGGTTATAGGGACTTTAATAGGTGTTGAAATAGGTAAAGGAAATATAGCACCAAGCTTAGCATTACCAGCATTATTTGCAATAAATACTCAGTGTGCATGTGACTTTATACCGGTTGGTTTAGGTCTTGCAGAAGCTGAAGCAGAAACAGTTGAAGTTGGTGTTCCAGCGGTATTATATTCAAGATTCTTAACAGGTGTTCCAAGAGTATTAATAGCTTGGGCAGCTAGTATAGGTCTTTATAGCTAAGGAATAAATTCTATAACATATTAATTGATTTCTTAGAAAAATATAAAAATAGAAAAGGGGATAAAAATGAGCTTAGTATATGAAAATAAAATAATAGGTGCAGGAGATATGGTATCTGCATTCCAGGGAGAAAAAATGTTTATATTATTTGGTGATAATGCTCCAGATACATTAAAAGATTTTTGTTACACAATAGATATAAAAGATACAAATAAAGAGATAACTGTAGGTCAGATATTAGATATAGATGGAAATAAATTTGAAATAACAGCTGTAGGAAATGTAGCTGAAAAAAATCTTACTTCTTTAGGACATATGACAGTAGTTTTTGATGGAGCAAAAGAAGCTTCATTACCAGGAAGTATATATGTTGAAAATGCAGATATGCCAGAATTAAAAATAGGTACAATTATAAAAATAGAAGGATAATTTATGATAACTAAAGACATTGTAGTTAATACAATAGGTGGAATTCATGTTGGAATTGCAGTTAGGATAAAGACTATAATACAAAATAGAGAAGAACGAGTTTTTATAAAGTACAATTCAGAAGTTGTCAACTGTAAAAATGTATTAAAGGTTGTAGCCTTAAATATAATGCATGGTCAGATGATAACTTTAATGGTGGACGGAATCAATGAAGAAGAAGTACTAGAAAAAATAGAAAAAATAATAACATAAAATTGCAAAAATAAATAAACCTCTAAAAAGTGGCTATCAAAAGGATATCTAATAATAGATATTCACACGATAGTCACTTTTATTTTGAGATTATAAAAAAAGAAAAATAGCTGATATAGAAATATCAGCTATTTTAAACTTATAAGAGGTATGGTTTTGATTTATATTATAAATAATTGAACTAGGCTATATTGAAGTGAACTGCTAATGCAGAGTTTCTTTCTTCACGAGATAAAGTATGTCCTTTTCTCATTATTATAGAATAACGTTTTCCATCGATGAAGAATAATAGAACCTTTTCATCTCCAAAGTTAAATTCTCTATATCTATCAAATTTTGTATTTCCAAGTTCAAGAAGTTCTTTTGAACTTATGCTGCTGTAGTCAAGTTTGAAGCTCTTATCAGCTTTGAATATAACGCTAAGTGGAGTTTTAGCTTCTCCTTCTTCGTATAATTCATGTTTTTCAGCTATCATTGCATTCTGTTCGTCAGATAATGTAACAGGTATGAATTCACCATTTTCGTCTTTTACTAGACCACCATTTATATCCTGTTTGTATACTACATGAACATCAGCTTTAGGTACATCCATCATTTTTTCAAAGTGAACATACTGTCCAGCATTTTCTATGAAACCTTCGTTTCTTATTTCAAGGAATCCATCTATTTTTCCTAAGCAGAAAGTAGAAATAGAATCCTTAGCGAATTTATTATTGAATGGTAATATTGTAAGCATATCACCTTTATCTTCTAAAACTATTGAATAATCAAAAGCGTAAAAATCTTTATCTTCCATTCTTAAAAAATTGTACTGTATTATATTTCCTTTCAAAGTTGCCATCTCCTTTTAATTTAAGTTTGAGTATATAAGCAGTGAATATACTAAATGTGATACTCTTATTCCCGCCTACAAACTAATAATAACATAAAAATAATAAATGTGCTACAATAATTAATAAAAAAACAAAGATTTTTTGATAAAAAATAAAAAAGAAATGTTAAATAGTATGGCATAAATAATAATTACACATCATCTTGTATACAAAATATAAAAAAATTTGTAAAAAATAATTTTAAATATAAAATAAATACCAAATGATGACGCTATATTTCTGCTAATATTGAATTAAATTGTAAAGTTATGATATAATGAAGGATAGTTTAGGTCAAAAATCAAAAAAATTAATATAGATGGAGGAAAAATATATGAGTATGATACATAAATATTCAATGAATGGATACAACATAGTACTAGATGTTAATGGTGGATCTGTTCATGTTGTAGATGATGCTGCGTATAGAGTGTTAGATTTCTACAAAGAAAATACTAAAGAAGAGACAGTTGAATTATTAAAAGATGAATTTACTAAAGAGCAGGTTGAAGAAGCTTGGGATGAAATAGCTAACTTAGAAGAAGAAGGACTTCTTTATACAGAAGATAACTATCAGTTCCACCCAGCTTTTGTTCACAGAGAACCAGTAGTAAAAGCACTTTGTTTAAATGTTGCACACGATTGTAACTTAAAATGTAAATATTGCTTTGCTAAACAGGGGAACTTCGGTGGAAAACCTGAATTAATGAGCTTTGAAGTAGGTAAGAGAGCGTTAGATTTCCTAGTTGCTAATTCAGGAAGCAGAAGAAATCTTGATATAGACTTCTTCGGTGGAGAACCACTAATGAACTTTGAAGTTGTAAAACAGTTAGTAGAATACGGAAGAAGTATAGAAAAAGAACATGGTAAAAATATGAGATTTACTATAACTACTAATGGGCTATTATTAAATGATGAAATAATAGACTACATAAATGAAAATATGCACAATGTTGTACTTAGCTTAGACGGAAGAAAAGCAGTAAATGACAACATGAGAATGACTATAAACGACAAAGGAAGCTATGATGTAATAGTTCCTAAAATGCAGAAATTAGTAGAAAAAAGACCAAAAGATAAATATTACTACGTAAGAGGTACTTTCACTAGAGAAAACTTAGACTTCTCAAAAGATATACTTCACTTTAGAGATTTAGGATTTGAACTTACTTCTGTTGAGCCAGTTGTAGACGATGAATCAAATCCATTCGCATTAAGAAAAGAAGACTTACCACAGATATTTGATGAATATGAAAGATTTGCAGCTGAATTAGCTGATAGACAGTTAGCTGGAGATAAATTTAAATTCTTCCACTTTATGGTAGATTTAACACAGGGACCATGTGTAATAAAAAGAATAACTGGATGTGGTGCAGGTAATGAATACCTATCAATAACTCCAAATGGAGATATATACCCATGTCATCAGTTCGTTGGACAGGAAGAATATATAATGGGTAATATAATGGATGAAAAAATAGAATTCCCAGAAGATCTTCAGAAAATGTTCAGAGATGCTCACGTATATAATAAAGAAGAATGTAAAAAATGTTGGAATAAATTCTACTGTTCAGGTGGATGTCATGCAAATGCATTAAACTTCAATGGAGATATAAACAAACCATATGATTTAGGTTGTGAAATGCAGAGAAAACGTACTGAATGTGCAATAATGATACAGGCTAAATTAATGATGGAAGGTCAGGATAACGAATAATGATAAAATCATTTTGCGGTATAGAACCACAGATAGAAGAATCTGTATATGTATCAGAGTCTGCTGATATTATAGGAAAAGTAAAAATAGGTAAAAACTCTAGTGTCTGGTATAATGCTGTTGTTAGAGGTGATGATGAAGAAATAATCATCGGAGAAAACACTAATATACAGGATGGCTCAGTACTACATGGAGAAGAAAAAACTATAATAGGAAATAATGTAACAGTTGGACATAGAGCAATTGTTCATGGTGCTAAAATAGGAGATAATTCTTTAATAGGAATGGGAGCTATAGTTTTAGACGGTGCAGAAATAGGTGAGCATTGTTTAGTTGGAGCAGGAGCATTAGTTACATCAAATAAGAAGTTTGAAGATGGTATGCTTATAATAGGATCACCTGCAAAAGCAATAAGACCATTAACTGATGAAGAAAAGAAAAATTTAGAAAAAAGTGCAGATTTATATGTAAAAACTGCAGAAGAACATAAATAAATAGATTTTATAGAGATGGGAAAATTAACCCATCTCTTTTTTTTATTTATTTGTGCGAGAGAATGATAATGTATGATAAAATAAAATTAAATATATAAAGATGGGCGGTGAAATAATGCGAATAAGTTATAGACATATAAAAAGATATAAAGAAATTGCCCAGGTTATGGTTAAATACGGTTTTAGTTTTATAATAGAGAGAATAAATAAAGAAGGATCTGGAAGCAAGATAGATGTATCATCTTCAGAACCTAAAGATGATATAAAAAATATGACATCTGGCCAAAGGTTAAGATTAGCACTTCAAGAACTAGGTCCTACGTATATAAAAATGGGACAGATTCTTAGTACAAGACGGGACCTTTTAGATCAAGATATGATAGATGAGCTTGTTAAGCTTAGAGATGATGTTGAAACATTTGATACCGATGTAGCTATGGCAATAATAGAAGAAGAAACTGGAAGAAATATAGAAGAAATATTCTCAGAGTTTGATAAAGAGCCTATAGCAGCTGCATCTATTGGACAGGTATACAATGCAGTTTTAAAAGATGGAGAAAAAGTTGTAATAAAAGTACAGCGTCCGGATATAGAGGAAACTATAAAATCTGACTTAGAGATATTAAAGAGAGTATCTGGATCTATTCAGGATATTATAAAAGATTACAATATAGATATGAAAGAGATGCTAGAGGAGCTGTCTAGCCAGTTATTAAGAGAATTAGATTATAATTTCGAAGCTGTAAATGCTGTAAAAATGAAGAGAATTTTCCAAAATAGCGATGAGGTATATATTCCAGAGATTCATATGGAATATACTACTAAAAGAGTTCTTATAATGGAAAGAATAGAAGGAATAAAATTAAGTGATATAGACTTAATTAGAGAAAAAGGTTGGGACACTAAAAAAATAGCGCACATAGGAGTTAAAGCTTTTTTAAGACAGGTATTCGATTTTGGATTCTTCCATGCAGACCAACATCCTGGAAATATATTTGTGCTTAGTGAATCTCAAATAGCATATATAGATTTTGGTATGATTGGTATGGTAGACAATAGAACTCTTAATTTCCTAAATAAATTTGCACTTGCAGCATCAGAGAAGAATGTAGATAAGATAGTTAGAGTTCTTACTGAAATAGATGCAATAGGTGAAGAAACTGATATAGAGGGATTCAAGGGTGAAATGCTGTATATGATACACTATTATTACGATATACCGCTTGAAAGAATAAGCATAGGAACAGTATTAAATGAGATTTTTAGATTCTTTAGAAAGTATAAAATAACTATGCCACCACAGTTGATAACTTTAGCTAAGACAATAATTACATTAGAGGGAACAGCGAGAACATTGGATCCTGAATTTTCTGCTAGAGAAATTAGTAGGGCATTTATAAAGAATTACTACAAGAGCAAAATAAATCCTAAAAACATCGTAATGGAAACAAGAGGAAATATAGAGGATATATTATTAGATTTAAAAAATCTTCCAAAACAGATAAAGAATGTTCTTAGAATAGTAGAAAAAAATAATGTAAAAATATCTGTTGAAGAAGTTAAAATGACTAGAATAGAGGACTGTATAAAAGAACTAACAACACAGATGACAATGGCTTTAGTACTTGCATCCATAATAGTTGGATCATCACTTATTATTGCATCTCCTAATATAGAGAGAAATATGGGGATAAAATATATGGCGATTGCAGGATTTTTCATATCATTTATAATAGGGCTTATTTTAGTTATAGAAATTGTAAAAGTTAAAATAAAGAAGAGGTAGAATTGGAGGGATTATATGAAAAAGTGGACTCTAATACATAGAGGAAAACCAGACGTTACAGATGAAACAGAAAAGTTTAAACTTTCTCCAGAGATATCTCAAATTCTTGAAAATAGAAACATAAATTCTGAGGAGGAGATAAAATTATTTACAAATCCATCCTTAGATTACTTGAGAGACCCATTTTTAATGAAGGATATGGGAAAGGCAGCAGAGCGTATAAAAAAGGCAATAGAGTTAAATGAGAGAGTTTGGATATATGGAGATTATGATGTTGACGGTGTTTCGTCGACGTCGGTGCTACTTACGTACTTTAGGTCTATAAATTTTGATGTTAAGTATTATATACCAAATAGACTAGAAGAAGGATATGGAATAAATAAAGAGGCTATAGAATATATAAATTCTGAAGGGTGCGATTTAATTATAAGCGTCGACTGCGGAATAACATCAGTAGATGAGGTTGAATATGCAAATGAACTTGGTATAGAAATGATTATCACAGACCACCATGAATGTCAAAGTGAAATCCCAAATGCATATGCAGTTGTAAATCCAAAGCAAGATGATTGTAATTATCCTTTTGATATGCTTTGTGGATGTGGAATAGCATTTAAACTAGTACAGGCACTTACTCCACCAGAAGTATTCAAAACAACAGTTTATGATTATATAGAAATAGCTACACTAGCCACTATATGTGACATAGTTCCTTTGGTAGATGAAAATAGAATAATTGTGAAAAATGGTCTAAAAGCTATGAAGAATGGGCATAATTTAGGTCTTTCAGAACTTATAAATGTATGTGGAGTAGATAAAGAAAAAATAGGTTCTTCTCATATAGGATTTACAATAGGACCGAGAATAAATGCAGCAGGAAGACTAGGTTTTTCTGATTTAGGTGTAGAACTATTCACAGCTACAGATAAGGATACTGCACATGAAATAGCATTGGCATTAGATGAAAAAAATAATGATAGACAAATGATAGAGATGAAAATTCATCACGAGGCAGAAACAATTATAAAAAATGATCCATCATATGAAGATGATAAGGTTATAGTTTTAGCACATGAAGGTTGGCAGCATGGTGTTATAGGAATAGTAGCATCTAAGCTAACAGAAAAATACTACAAACCTACAATACTTATGTGTATAGAAGATGGTGAGGCAACAGGTTCTGCTAGATCTATAAAAGGATTTAGTATATTTGATGCCCTAACAGAATGTGCTGATATACTTACAAAATTTGGTGGACATGAACAGGCGGCGGGGCTTAGTATAAGTGCAGATAAAGTACCAGAGCTTAGAAGAAGAATAAATGAATCAGCTGATATAAATCTTACAGAAGAAGATATGATAGAAGAAATCAAAGTAGAGTACGAATTAGATGAAAAATCAGCTAACTTTGATTTAATTGAAGAACTTAGAAAACTTGAGCCGTTTGGTATGAGCAATCCAACACCAAAGTTTATTTTAAGAGATTGTATACTTAGAGATATGAGATTCATGGGACAAAATAAACAGCATATAAAACTAGAAATAGAAAAGGAAAGTGTATTTGAATGCGTCGGATTTAATGCAGCTCATTTAATAGATGGTTTAAAAAATGGAGATAGAATAGATGTATTATTCCAATTAGATGAAAATACGTTTATGGGAAAAAGAAAATTGCAGTTCTTAGTTAAAGACCTGAGACTTGCTTATCCAAAATCGGCTACGACAAATATGGATGCTGTTAAACTTATGAACGAATTAATTCCTGATAATGAAAATAGTATGTACAATGTAGAAAGTTTAGAAGGTAGTGGATTAGGACATATAGATATAGAGGGAAAAAGAGTAGAAAACATATTTGATTTTATCAAAGACGATACACTTGTAATAGCAAACTCTATAAATGGATTTTTCAGAGCAAAATCAGATTTAACACTTTTAGAAGAAGATATAGAAATATATTTTAAAGAAATAGATGAAAATGACAAAAAGCATTCAAAAATACATCTGATATTCTCGCCTAATATTGATAAAATAGACGTAAAAAGATATAATAATATTATTCTTTATGATTATCTGTATACTAGGGATGACTATGTCAATCTATACTCTAAAGTGGAAAATAAATGTGAAATAATAAAAAATTACAATGAAATTGATAAAATTTATATTAAGAGCATAATGGAAAACATAGTACCAACTAGAAATGAATTTGTAAATATTTATAGATATGTAACAAAAAATAGGGGAATTAAAGTTAGAATGGACGACACGATGAATATATTCAAAATGATTCCTTTAAAGCTATTTGCAATTATCAAGATTTTTAAAGAGCTTGGGCTATTTGATGTGGCAATAGATGAGCGTGACTTTGTAAATGTTGAAATGCTACCAAAACCAGATAGTAAGCTTGATTTAAATAGAAGTAAAATTTTAATAAACCTAAATCAAATTAGAGAAAAAGCAAAAGAAATTTATAATGTTTAAGTATTGGAGGAAAAAAGATGAACTTAGAATCTAAAATAAGAAATATACAGGACTTCCCAAAACCAGGTATAGGATTTAAAGACATAACAACTCTATTAAAAGATGGAGAAGCTTTTAAAGAAGCTGTAGATAGAATAGTTGAAAATTTAAAAGATAAAGATATCGATTATGTAGTTGGACCTGAAGCTAGAGGATTTTTATTAGGAGCTCCTGTAGCTTATGCTTTAGGTGTAGGATTTGTACCTATAAGAAAACCAGGTAAATTACCTGCAGAAGTGGTTAGCTTTGAATATGATCTAGAATATGGAACAGATAAAATAGAAATGCATAAAGACTCAATAGAAGAAGGAAAAAAAGTAGCTATAATAGATGACTTACTAGCTACTGGAGGAACTGTTGAAGCAGCTACTAAATTAATAGAAAGTTTAGGTGGAGAAATAGCTTCTATTCAGTTCTTAATAGAGCTTGAGTTCTTAAATGGTAGAGATAAACTAAAAGTATATGATGTTGAATCAATAATAAAATACTAATCAATAGATTAGCCATACAGATGGAACGGAATAAGGTGGTTTTATGCAGGGAAAAAAGAAATTAGAAGGCATAAAGTTAAAAGATGCCGAAAGAAATGAAAGAACGTTAGAAGTTCTCGCCGATACTTCTGTTGAATCAGATAAAGAGCTTATTGAAATACTAGACAAAGTAAAATCATATGCTCCAAATGGTGATTTAGACACAATAATGAAAGCATATAAATTAGCTAAATATGCGCATAGAGATCAAAAGAGAAAATCGGGAGAACCATACTTTATACATCCACTAGCTGTTGCAAATATAATATGCGATATGCAGCTAGATATAGAAACAGTATCAGGAGGTCTATTACACGATGTTGTTGAAGATACTGAGTATACATATGAGGATATAGAAAGTATTTTTAATAAAGAAATAGCGGATCTTGTAGACGGTGTTACAAAGCTTGGTAAAATAAAATACCGCTCAAAGGAAGAAACACAGTCTGAAAACTTGAGAAAAATGTTCTTGGCTATGGCTAAAGATATAAGGGTTATACTTATAAAATTAGCCGATAGACTTCACAATATGAGAACTCTTAACTACATGGATCCAGAAAAAGCAAAATATAAGGCTACAGAAACACTAGAAATATATGGTGGAATAGCTCATAGACTTGGTATATCTAAGATAAAATGGGAGCTTGAAGACTTAGCTTTAAGATATATAGATCACGATGGATATTATGAATTAGTTGAAAAAGTATCTATGAAGAGAAGTCAGAGAGAAGAAAATATAGCAAAAATAGTAAACTGTTTACAGGAAAAATTTGCTGAAATGGAAATACCATGTGATGTTTATGGTAGACCAAAACATTTCTATAGTATCTATAGAAAAATGAAAAATAAAAACAAATCATTCGAGGAAATATTTGACCTTACAGCAGTCAGAGTTTTAGTAGATACAGTTAAGGATTGTTATGCTGTGTTAGGTGTTGTACATACATTATGGAAGCCAATACCAGGTAGATTTAAGGACTACATAGCTATGCCAAAACCTAATATGTATCAGTCACTTCACACTACAGTTGTTGGACCAGATGGTGAGCCATTAGAAATTCAGATAAGAACGCATGAAATGCACAATATAGCAGAATACGGTATAGCTGCACACTGGAAATATAAAGAAGGTATCTCTAACTCTAAAGAAGATAAAATCGAAGAAAAACTTCAGTGGTTAAGACAGATGATGGAATGGGAAAAAGATTTAAAAGATCCTCATGAATTCCTAGATGCCTTAAAAGAAGATGTTTTCTCAAGCCAGGTATATGTATTTACTCCTCAGGGAGATGTTATAGAATTGCCTGCTGAATCAACACCAATAGACTTTGCATATAGAGTACATACTAATATAGGTAATAAATGTGTTGGTGCAAAAGTAGACGGTAGAATGGTTACATTAGATTATAAATTACAGAATGGTAATATAGTTGAAATACTTACTTCTTCAAACTCTCCTGGACCAAGTAGAGACTGGTTAGGTATAGTAAAAACTCCAAACGCAAAGAGTAGAATAAGACAGTTCTTCAAAAAAGAGAGAAGAGAAGAAAATATTGAACGTGGTAATGCAATACTTGAAAGAGAATTTAAGAAACATGGATTACCTACTACAAAAGATTCTGTAATAGATAAAAATATGCTTATAATAGCTAAAAAATTCAACCAACCAAATGTTGAGGACTTAATTGCTACAGTTGGATATGGTGGAATAATGGCATCTCAGGTTGTTACAAAGCTTAAAGAGCTTTACACAAGAGAAATAAGACAGGCTATGAAAGAAAAGAAAGCTAGCATTTCTGAAGATATAGAAAAACACAACATAAGTGATGCAGAATACAGCAAGAAGAGAAAGAAAACTCCTTCACAGGGAATAATAGTTGAAGGACTTGACAATATCTTAGTAAGATTTGCTAAGTGCTGTAATCCACTTCCTGGCGATGAAATAGTTGGATATATAACTAAAGGAAGAGGAGTTGCTGTTCATAGAGCAGACTGTGTCAATGTAAATCCAGATGACGAATTCTTTAAAAAGAGAATGATAAAAGTATCTTGGGATGGAGCTGGAAAAGATAGCAATAGTACATTTGAAGCAGAAATTCAGATAAAAGTTGTAGATAGAAGAGGAATTGTAAACGAAATAACTCATATCGTAGCAAATGAAAAAATAGGTTTAAATGGAATAAATGCTAGAAAAGGAAAAGACTCTGAAGTTACTATAAATCTTTTAGTCGAAGTAGATGGAACAGAACAGCTTGATTATATAATGAATAAGATAAAATCAGTTCCAGGAGTAGAAAGAATTTATAGAATGACAAATTAACATATAAATGAGGAGAATTTTAGGATGAGAGCTGTTGTACAGAGAGTATCTCGCTCTGAGGTTACAGTTGATGGGAGAACAACAGGAAAGATAAACAAAGGTCTTCTTGTTTTATTAGGTGTAACACATGGAGATACTTCAAAAGATGTAGATTATATAGTTGATAAAACTATCAATCTTAGAATATTTGAAGATGAAAATGACAAAATGAATTTATCTCTAAAAGATATAGGCGGTGAAATGCTTGCTGTTTCTCAGTTTACTCTTTACGGTGACTGTAGAAAAGGACGTAGACCAAGTTTTACAAATGCTGCTGCACCAGAAGAAGCAGATAAACTTTATCAGGAATTTGTAAAAAAAGTTTCAGAACAGGGAATAAATACTGAAACAGGAGAATTCGGAGCACACATGATGGTCGATTTAGTAAATGATGGACCAGTAACTATACTTTTAGAATCAAATAAATCTTTTTAGGAGGATAAAATAGTGGAAATTAAAAGAATTGACGATTTTTATACATCAACAAACGTATACATACTATCAGATGATGAAACTAAAGAGGCTGCAGTAGTGGATCCAGGTGGAAGTCCAAATGAAGTAATAGAATACTTAAAAGAAGAAGGATTAGATTTAAAATATGTGATCCTAACTCATGGACACGCAGATCATATAGGATATGTTAAAGATATATTAGCATATAAAAAAGTGCCAGTTGTAGCTCATAAAGATGAAAAAGAAATGTTAAATGATGCAAGTTACAATTTAAGTAATATGATGAGATGTGGAAAAACTGAATTTGATGCAGATATATATGTAGATGATAGAGATAGCCTATACTTAGGTAAAACAAAACTTTTATTCATACACACTCCAGGACATACTGAAGGTGGTATGTGTATAAGAACAGAAAACAATCTTATAACAGGAGATACTCTATTCAAAGGAAGCATGGGAAGATGTGACCTTAGAGGTGGGGATGAAAGAAAAATGAAAAAATCTCTTAATAAGATAAAAAAATTCGAAAATGAAGTAGCTGTTTATCCTGGTCATGGAGAACCTTCTGTACTTGGACACGAAAAACAAAATAATCCTTATCTTTCAACTAGATACATTGGAGAATAAAAATAAAAACACTATGCGAGGGCTTTTGCCTTTGCATAGTGAATTATTATGTATAAGGAGAAAAAAATGCTAAAAGTAGTGTTAAAAGGGCATGACTATGAATACGAGGTTTCAGAACTTATAAAATTATTCACATCAGAGTTTGAATATGTTGAAGAATTACAGAATTCTGAAGAAAAATTTTTAGTCAATAGCATAGAAATAAATGGAAAAAAAGTAATATCAAAAACAGAAGTTTACGAAAATGGAAGTATAATCGGTGAATTTACAGAACAGAAAGAATTTGAAAAAGATTACTCTGAGCTAGTAAATAATTCTAATAATTATGCTGAATTCGTGGAAAAGTTAGAAAGAGAAGATTCTCTAGCTGTAAAAAAAGCAGCTAGATGGAGCATAAAAAAAAGTATGTTCCAGGCATTAAAACAAATTATGCCAGATAGCTATGTGCCATGGGGCGATTTAACAGGTATAAAACCGGTTAAAATAGTTCACAATCTAATATCTGATGGAATGGATGATGAAGAGGTTTTAAATTATTTAAAAGAAGAGCATTTTATAACAGATGAAAAAGCTGAATTAGCACTAGACATAGCTAAAAGAGAAAGAGGATTTATTTATCCATTAAGCGATAAAAAAATATCTCTTTATGTAAGTATTCCTTTCTGCCCAACTAGATGTTATTACTGTTCATTCCCATCTAACTCAATTCAGAAGTATGGAAACCTTAGAAGAAAATATGTTGAAAGACTTTTAGATGAGGCTAGAGGAACCGCAGAAATAATAAAAAATAGAGGTTGGAAAATAGAAACATTCTACATAGGTGGAGGAACACCTACAGCTTTAGACGCAGAAGATATGGATTATATGATAGAAAATCTATTTGAAATCTTTGACTTCAGTAAAATAAAAGAATTTACTGTTGAAGCTGGCAGACCTGATACTATTACAGAAGAAAAATTAAGAGTACTTAAAAAACATGGAGTAAATAGAATAAGTATAAACCCACAGACTATGAATGATTCTACACTAGAAAAAATAGGTAGAAAACATAGCGTGGAAGATATAAAAACTTGCTTCAAAATGGCTAGAGAGCTAGGATTTGATAATATAAATATGGATATAATCTTAGGTCTTGTCGATGAAGATGCAGAAATGGTTAAAAATACATTGGAAGAAATTAAAAAATTATCTCCAGAAAGTTTAACTGTTCATACACTAGCAATAAAAAGAGCATCTAAACTAAATATGGATATGGATTCTTATAAAGAAAGTCTTACTCAGTACAAAGAAATGATCAAAATGATAGATATTTCTATGGAAGCAGCTAAGGAAATGAACTTAAACCCATACTATATGTATAGACAGAAAATGATGCTAGGGAACTTAGAAAACGTAGGATACGCTAAAGAAGGATATGAATGCATCTATAATATGCAGATGATGGAAGAAAAACAGACTAATATAGCTATAGGAGCTGGAGCTGTTTCTAAATTTGTATACTTAGATGAAAATAGAATTGAAAGAGTAGACGACGTTAAAAACCTTGAAATATACCTTGATAGGGTTGAGGATATGATTGAAAAGAAAAAAAGGGAGGTAGAAAAAAATGCTAACTAAAGCACCAAGAGGAACAAAAGATATAACTCCTAAAGACTCGTACAAATGGAATTATCTTGAAAATAAATTTAGAGAAATATGTGCACTTTACGGATATCAGGAAATGAGAACTCCTATATTTGAGCACACAGAACTATTCCAGAGAGGTGTAGGTGATACCACAGATATAGTTCAGAAAGAAATGTACTCATTTAAAGATAAAGGAGATAGAGAAATAACTCTAAAACCAGAAGGAACAGCTGGTGCAGTAAGAGCATTTATAGAAAATAAACTATATGCTGATACTCAGCCAACTAAAATGTTCTACATAACTCCTTGCTTCAGATATGAAAGACCACAGGCTGGTAGACAGAGACAGTTCCATCAGTTTGGTATAGAAGCTATAGGAAGTGATAGCCCATCAATGGATGCTGAAGCTATATCATTAGCAATGCAGTTCTTCAGAGAATTAGGATTAAAAGACTTAAAAGTTAGCTTAAACTCTGTTGGATGCCCAGTTTGTAGAAAAGAATACGATAAAAAACTAAGAGAATACTTAGATTCAAAATCAGAAGTTCTTTGCGATATGTGCAACGAAAGAAAAGAAAAAAATCCTATGAGAGTTATAGACTGTAAAAACCCTCAGTGTAAAGAGGCTATAACAGACATACCTTATATGATAGATAATCTTTGTGATGACTGTAAGGCTCATTTTGCAGAACTTGAAGAATATCTAAAAGAAATGGAAATACCTTACGAAATAGATAAAACTATAGTTAGAGGATTAGACTACTACAAGAGAACAGCATTTGAAATAATAGCTGAAAACATAGGTGCTCAGAGCACAGTTTGTGGTGGTGGTAGATACGACGGACTAGTTGAGCAGCTAGGTGGACCTAAAGGAACTAGTGGAATAGGATTTGCACTTGGAGCAGAAAGATTACTTCTTACTCTTGAAGATGCAGGAATAGAAATAGAAAATCCTCAGTCTACAGATATATTCATAGTTACTATAGGTGATGAAGCTAAAAAGAAAAGTTTCGGTCTTTTAAAAGAATTAAGAGATAATCACATAAGTGCTGATAAAGATCACTTATCAAGAAGTGTTAAAGCTCAGTTTAAATACTCTGATAAGATAAATGCTAAGTTTACAATAGTTATAGGTGATGATGAACTTAAAAACAATGAAGCATCACTTAAAAACATGGCTACATCAGAACAGCACACTGTAAAACTTAGTGAACTAGTAAAAGAATTAAAAGAAAGATTATAAAATAAAAGGGAACAGTATTGTAACTGTCATCAGCTCCAGGCTAAGACGCAATTGGATAAAGCTTTTTGTTTTAAGCTTTAGTTGTGCGTCCACGCATTGTCGCAAGCTGACAGTTATCAATACTGTTCTTTTTTTATTTTTGAAAGTAACAAGAATAGTAAAATGATTAAAACAAAATAAATCTATTTAAGAAAAAATAAAATATAAATGTTGAAATTTCAACGATGCAACTAGTAGTTGACAAATTTGTTAGTGTAGTTGGTAGTATGATTTTAAGAATTTTGGTAAGATAAGACCATAGAAATAGATATCTAAAGGGAACGATATATCGACCTAGTTAAAAGAGGTGGGAAGATGACATTATCAGAAAAAATAATGAATTTAAGAAAAAAGAATGGATGGTCACAAGAGGAACTAGCAGAGAGATTAGATATATCTAGACAATCTGTATCAAAATGGGAAAGTGGGGAATCTGTACCAACACTTGAAAAATTAATAAGAATTAGTGAAATATTTGAAGTATCTACAGACTATCTTTTGAAAGACGATTTTAAAGAGGAAAAGTTTGATAGGAATAAAAGCTCAATTTATATGAATAAAATTGAGGAAAGTTCATATATAAATAATAGAAATATATCATCAGATATAGCTATAGATAGAATTATCGGTGAAGAAAAAGCTAATGAGAATGTGATAAAAAGAAGAAAGACTAGTTTTGAAGAGGTTTCAAATTATATTGAACTAGCCGAAATTACTGCAAAAAAATTTGCTAGAGCTGTTATGTTTTGTATTTTATCACCAGTAATGTTGGTACTTTTGGCTGGATTTGCAGAGCAACATAAAATTCCATTAAAAGAAGAGCATGCAGCTATGATTGGCCTAATAATACTTTTAATTATGGTTGCTAGTGCGGTATCAGTATTTATAAAATATGGAATGAAAATGGATAAATTTAAATATATGGATAGACCGATAGAAGTAGATTCAAGTTCTTTAAGATTTGTAGAAGAAAAGAATGATAGTTTTGAAGGAAAGTTGCAACAGAGTATGGCTTTTGGAGTAGCTTTATTCATAATAGGAGCAATTCCTCTTATTGCAGCAGGAGCATTAGAAGCAGAAGAATATATAATGGTAATTTGTGTAGCATTGCTTTTAGTACTGATTTCAATAGGTGTTAATATGATAGTTAAAGCTATGATGCTAAGAGAAGGATATGAAAAAGTACTACAAATTGGCGAGTATACATTAGAAGAAAAAGAAAATTCTAGAAAAAATGAGCATTTAGATACAATATATTGGTGCACAATAGCAACTATATATTTAGCATATAGTTTCTACACATTTAACTGGCATATAAGTTGGGTAATTTGGCCTTGTGCAGGTGTGTTCTATGCTGTAGTAGAAGCTATAACAAAAGTGGTAAGAAAAGTATAAATATAAAAAAAGGATGTTCTCAAAGTAAAATGGAACCTATAGAATGGACACTTGTAAAAAGGTGTTTCATCTATAGGTTCTTTTTTTGTATAATTTTAATATAGAGGTGAGTAATTTATGAGTAAAAAACAATTTAGTAAAGAAGAAACATTAGAGCTATCAAAAAATCCATTTGTAAAGAATGTAAGCTGTAAATCAATAACATATACAAATGAATTTAAAATACATTTCATAACAGAATACAATAAGGGAAAAAATCCAACACAGATATTTAAAGAAGCAGGTTTTGACACTAACATCATAGGTGCAAAACGTATTAAATGCGCTAGCGAGCGATGGAGAAAGTCATATAAAGAAAATGGTATTTTGGGACTAGATGATTCTAGAGTTAATAATTCTGGAAGACCAAGAAAAAGAAAATTAACAGATAAAGAGATAATAGATAAGAAGGATGCTGAAATAGCATATCTTAAAGCAGAGCTAGAACTAGTAAAAAAGCTAGACTTCGAAGAAAGGCAGGTGATGAATAATAAGCTACCTTCGGTGAAAATATTCAAATTAATTAATGATGTAATAAATAAATATTGTTTAAAAAAAATGATAAAACATCTATGTATTGTTGCAGGAGTATCTAGATCTGGATTTTATAACTATTTAAAAAACAAGAATGTAATAAGCAAACAAGAAGAAAAGGATTTAGAAGCAAAAGAAATAATTCTTAAAGCATATAAGTTCAGAGGATACAAAAAAGGTTCTCGTTCAATAAAAATGATTTTAAAAAGTAAATTTAATATAATATTTAACAGAAAAAAAATTCAAAGAATAATGAAAAAATATGGAATTAAATGTCCTATTCGCGAGTCAAATCCAGCTAAACGTATGGGAAAAGCAAGAAAAGAACATCACACAGTTCCTAATAAATTGAATAGAGAATTTAAACAAGGTATACCAGGAAAAGTACTTTTAACTGATATTACGTATATGCCGTACGGCAATGGGAAAACAGCATATTTATCAACTGTAAAAGATTCTTCTACGAATGAAATTTTATCGTATCATTTATCGAAGAATTTAAAAATGGATATTGTTATTTCAACTATTAACAATCTCATGTTATCAAATTCAGACAAATTACATAAAGATGCATTTATTCATTCTGATCAAGGAGTTCATTATACAAGTACTATTTTTCAGAACTTGTTAAAAAAATATAATTTAGGTCAATCTATGTCTAGAAAAGGTAATTGTTGGGACAATGCTCCGCAGGAGTCATTCTTTGGTCATATGAAAGATGAAATAGATTATAAAAGTTGCAATACATTTGAAGAGTTAAAAAGTTTAATAGATGATTATATGGATTATTATAATAATGATCGTTGTCAGTGGAATTTAAAACAGCTGACTCCTATTCAATATAGAAGTCAGCTGCTTGCTGCTTAAGACTTTTTTATATATGTCCTTGACATAGGGACCATTTTAAAGTATAATTGAGACATCCTTTTTTTTATAATTGTAGCTGCATAGATATTTCGTCGTCGTATTTTCCGTCTATGCAAATATAGTCCTTTTTTATTCCTACAGTCTTAAATCCATATTTTCTATAAAGATTTATTGCAGCGCTATTTTCCCGTCTTACAGATAAAACTATATTTTTAATATTTTTTTCTTTTGCAAACTCTATAATTTCATTTGTTATAGCATTTCCAATTCCCATTCCCCAAAAATCTTTAAGTACAGTTATAGAATATTCTACGTTGTGAGATAATCTTAATTCAGAAGAAGAATTAAGCTCTGCAATGCAACAAAGAACTTCATCTATAAAACCAAGAATCATTATAGTCTTACTATTTCTATTGATGTTTGAGATTACTATTTTTTCTTCATAAGGTGTTACAAAATATTCATCAGATGAAAAAGATAGATTATCGCTTTCATCTGAAGTTACTTTAAAGAAATTAACCACAGTTTCTGCATCGGCTGTGATAGCATTTCTTAATGATAATATATCACCATTTAAAAGTTTTATGTCTTTCTCAAAATAAAAGGGATTGTTATTCCCTAAAAATTCACTCATACAAACTCACTCCTTACAGAGTTCATAATATCAGAGAGAATATACTATGTCTACAATAGATATATAGTTAACATTAATACAATTATAGATATTTCAAATATAAATATAAATTTAAAGAATTAATCTAAAATAACTTTCCAATTAGAATCATTATATGCATCAAAGCACATTTTAACTTGTTCCTTAGTACACTTGGCTTCATCTAACTCTGGAAGTTCATTCAATCCAAAGAATTTAGCTTCAGTAGTTTCTATATTTTCTACAAATCCACCATCAATTAATTCACATTGTACAAATATTTTGCAGATACCATAAACATAAAGTGGTTTATTTCTTTTATTTCTATCGTGAAGTGCGATAACTCTATCACATTTTACATTATATCCAGACTCTTCTCTAACTTCTTTTACTGTATTAGAAGCCTGAGCATTTCATATCTTTCTTTATCGTAAATATCTTTTGTGTATTCAATTCCAGCCTGGGCTATACTCTGAATATCTATTGCCCATTTAAGCCAAGGTTCATTTAAAAAAGTATTATTTTTCATATTTCCTCCTATATCTCATTGAATGAGAGTTGTGTTATAATATAAAAATATGATAAGAAAAAACTTATCAAAGCAATTATAACACATTGTATTCACAATAAAGTGTTAATAGGATATAATATATACTATATGCAATTTATTAAATTGGAAAAGAATACTCTTGATTTATTAAATTGAGATTCAATATAGTCAAAATGAGGACGGAGGTAATAAGTTTGGAAACAATAAAAGGTCTAAAAAGAAGCTGCTATTGTGGCGAGTTAAGAGCTGAAAATATAGGACAGGAAGTTGTACTTATGGGATGGGTACAGAAAAAGAGAAATCTTGGAGGTCTTGTATTCGTTGATTTAAGAGATAGAGGCGGAATATGCCAGATAGTATTCGATACAGATGTAGATAAAGAAGCTTTTGAAAAAGCAGAAAAATTAGGATCAGAATATGTAATAGCTGTTAAAGGGGAAGTTAGAGAAAGACAGTCTAAAAACCCTAACATGCCAACAGGAGATGTTGAAGTATTCGCAAATGAATTAAGATTACTTAACAAATCAGAAACACCACCAATATACATAAAAGATGACGATGATGTTTCAGAAGCATTAAGATTAAAATACAGATATCTTGATCTTAGAAAACCAAAAATGCAGAGAAACTTAATGTTAAGACAGCAGGTTACTAACATAGTAAGAAGATACTTAACAGAACAGAACTTCTGTGAAATAGAAACACCATTCTTAGTTAAACCAACTCCAGAAGGTGCAAGAGACTACTTAGTACCAAGTAGAGTTAATGAAGGTAAATTCTATGCATTACCACAGTCACCACAGTTATTAAAACAGTTATTAATGGTTTCTGGTATGGATAGATACTTCCAGATAGTAAAATGTTTCAGAGATGAAGACTTAAGAGCTGATAGACAGCCAGAATTCACTCAGATAGATACAGAAATGTCTTTCGTTGAAGCAGAAGATGTTATGACAATAATGGAAAAAATGGTTCAGGAAATATTCAAAGAAACTATAAATGTTGATATAGAACTTCCTCTACCAAGAATGACTTACGCAGAAGCTATGGACAGATACGGTTCAGACAAACCAGATACTAGATTTGGATATGAATTTGTAAACATAACTGATTTAGTTGAAGGATGTGGATTCAAAGTATTCGCTGACTGTGCTGAAAAAGGTAAGAGTGTTAGAGGGATAAATGTTGAAGGAATGGCTGAAAAATTCCCAAGAAAACAGATATCTCACTTAGAAGACTGTGCTAAAACATACAAAGCTAAAGGTCTTGCATGGATGAAAATAACTGAAGAAGGAGTAACATCTCCAATAGCTAAATTCTTCAGTGAAGAAGACTTAAATGCAATAGTTGAAAGAATGAACGGTAAAGTAGGAGATTTACTTCTATTCGTTGCTGACAAAGATGCTATAGTTTACGATGCATTAGGACAGGTAAGACTTGCTGTTGCAGAAAAACTAGGAATATTAGAAGAAAAGAAAAATCAGTTCAACTTCTTATGGGTAACAGAATTCCCACTATTTGAAGAAGATGAAGAAAATGGAAGATATGTTGCTAAACACCATCCATTTACTTCTCCATTAGATGAAGATATAGACAGACTTGACACTGATGAAAAAGATACATTAAGAGCAAAAGCATATGATATAGTATTAAATGGATACGAAGTAGGTGGAGGATCTGTGAGAATATCTGACTCTGAAGTTCAGAAAAAAATGTTCGCAGCTCTAGGATTAAGTGAAGAAGAAGCTTACAATAAATTCGGATTCTTACTAGATGCTTTCAAATACGGTGCACCACCACACGCTGGTATGGCATTCGGACTTGATAGATTAGTTATGCTACTTGCAGGAGTTGATAACATAAGAGAAGTTATAGCATTCCCTAAAAACCAGAACGCTATATGTCCAATGACAAATGCTCCAGCTCCAGCAGAAGATGCTCAGCTTGAAGAATTAAGCATAAAAGTAGATATAAAAGAAGAAAACTAAATTGTAAATATTAAAATAAATATAGACAAATTTAGCTAAAAGATATATAATACTTATTACAAAATAATAATACTTCTCGAAGGGGAGTAGCTTACACAGATAAGTGCAGTTGGTCGTCAATACAGCATATACGCTCGGTCAACTGGCGAGGATAGAATGTTAACCTTGATAGCGAGACCTTCAAAATAGACAACGGTTTATTTTGAAGGTTCGTATCAAGGTTTTTTTATTACTCAAAATAAATCAAAAAGGAATCATATCTATTAGAGAAGAAAAGGAGGAATACTTATGTTTTATCAGAAAAATTATGAAGAAGTTTTAACTGACTTAGAATCAAGTGAAAATGGTTTGAGTCAAGAAAAAGCAAAACAGCTTTTAGAAAAACATGGCTACAACGAATTACAGGAAAAAGACAAAGTACCTGTATGGAAACTATTTTTAGAAAGCTTTAAAGATCCACTAGTTATAATACTTCTTATAGCTGCAATAGTTCAGATTGCATTAGGTGAAACTATGGAATCTTTAATAATATTTGCAGTTATAATACTTAACAGTATACTTGGAGTTGTTCAGACAAAGAAAGCAGAAAGCTCATTAGACAGTTTAAAAGCTTTATCTGCGCCAAACGCAAAGGTTATAAGAGAAGGAAACAAATTAACTATACCTGCTAAAGAATTAGTACCAGGGGATGTAGTAATACTTGAAGCAGGGGACTATGTACCAGCAGATGGTAGATTAATAGAAGCACAGACATTAAAATGTGTTGAAGGAATGCTTACAGGTGAATCAGAACCAGTATTAAAACACACGGATGTTATAGAAGATGAATCTCCTTTAGGAGACCAGAAAAATATGGTATTTAGTGGTTCAATGGTAGTTTATGGTAGAGGAACATTTGTAACAACTGGAACTGGTATGAACAGTGAAATGGGTAAAATAGCAGGACTACTTGAAAATGCAGACTCAAAACTTACTCCACTTCAGCAGAATATAGAATCATTTAGTAAAAAATTAGGTGTTGGTATAACATTACTTGCATTACTAATATTCGGAATACAGGTTGGTAAAGCATTCATAATGGGAACAGGAAATATGGGTGAGGTAGTTCTTAGCTCATTTATGTTCGCAGTAGCAATAGCAGTTGCTGCAATACCAGAAGCATTATCATCAATAATGACTATAGTTTTAGCAGTTGGAACAAATAATATGGCTAAAAAACAGGCTATAATAAGAAAACTTCCTGCAGTTGAAACATTAGGTTCAGCAAAAGTTATATGTACAGATAAAACTGGTACACTTACTCAGAACAAGATGACAGTAGTAGATTTATATATGAATGGAACTGAACCAGAAGTTATGAATTCAGCAGAAAGCTATGAATCTAACGCACACAGCAGATTACTTACACTATGCTCAGTATTATGTAATGACTCTGCAATAGGTAGTGAAGGTCAGGAAATAGGTGACCCAACAGAAACGGCTTTAATCAATTTTGCAAATAAAAATGGATTAAACTATGAAGATATAAGAAATGAAAATCCTAGAGTTGAAGAATTACCATTCGACTCTGATAGAAAATTAATGACAACTGTAAATAAAACTAGAGATGGATACTTTATGTTTACTAAAGGTGCTCCAGATATAATCTTCTCTAGATCAAAATACGTTTTAATAAACGGAGAAAAGAAAGAACTTACAGAAGAAATAAAACAGCAGTTTAGAGCTCAGAACGAAGGATTCTCAAATAGAGCGCTAAGGGTTTTAGCATTTACATATAAAGAAGTAGAAGAAGGATTTTCACCTTCAATAGAAGATGAAGACGATTTAACTTTAATAGGTCTACTTGCAATGATAGACCCTCCAAGAGCAGAAGTAATAGATGCAGTTGCAGAAGCTAAAGAAGCTGGAATAAAGACAGTTATGATAACTGGTGACCATAAAACAACAGCAGCTGCAATAGCTAGAGAAATAGGAATAATGGAAGATGGTGACCTTGCTTTAACAGGTCAGGAATTAGATGCACTTACAGAAGAAGAACTAGATGAAAAACTAGAAAAAATAACTGTATACGCAAGGGTTTCTCCAGAAAACAAAATAAGAATAGTAAGAGCTTGGCAGAAAAAAGACTGTGTATCAGCTATGACAGGTGACGGTGTAAATGATGCACCAGCTTTAAAACAGGCAGATATAGGTATAGGTATGGGTAGTGGTACAGATGTTGCAAAGGATGCCAGTGATATGGTACTAGTTGACGACAACTTTGCAAGTATAGTAAATGCAGTTGAAGTTGGTAGAACAGTTTATAGCAATATCAAAAAATCTATAACATACTTATTTGCAGGTAACTTTGGTGCTATAATAGCTATACTATTTGCAGTATTTGCTAACTGGACAAATCCATTTACAGCATTACAGCTTCTATTCATAAACCTTGTAAATGACTCACTTCCAGCAATAGCACTAGGATTTGAACCAACAGAAAGAGGAACAATGAAGAGAGCCCCAAGACCAGCAAATGAAGGTATATTAGCTGATGGAACAATGCAGCGTGTAGTATTTAGAGGTATTGTAATAGGTATAGTTACAATAATAGCTCAGTACATAGGAATGCAGGTATCTCCAGAATTTGGTGTAGCAATGGCATTCACAACATTAATATTTGCAAGAACATTACAGACAATAGCAAGCCGTTCAAACGTAGATCCTGCAGTTAAAATAGGATTCTTCTCAAATAAATACGTTATAGGTGCTATGGTAGTATGCTTCTTATTATATTCAATAGTATTAATACCAGCAGTAAGACCAATATTCTCAATACCACTAGCATTTGGTATGCAGGAACTTGGAATATGTATAGGACTTGCATTAATATCAACTCTTGTAATGGAAGTTGGTAAAATATTTATAAGAAAATCAGTTAAATAATTTAGTAAATAGAAAAATCCACAACGAAAAAATAGGAAGTATTTGACTTCCTATTTTTTTGTTAAATAAAACAGTTTGCTTAAGTTTATTGAAGTATTTTAGATAATAAGATATAATGGTAGGAGTAAAAAATATGTATATAGGTGAGGGGAAAAATGAACAGAAAAGATTTACTTCAAAAAATATTAGTATTCAAAAGAAATCTATCATTTACTTATTACAAATTTCTTTCGACTCCACATGAATATTATCCAGGTGAAAAAATGCATATGAGGGAAGTGCATGTTATAACAGAAATAGGTGAAGGTGGCTTGGATAATATCAGTGAACTAAGCGAGAGGCTGAATATAACTAAAGGTGCAGTTTCTCAGTATCTAAAAAAATTAGAGAAAAAAGGGTTCATAGAAAGGGTACAAGAAAGCGAAGATAAAAGACAGTATTCTGTTAGATTGACTGAAAAAGGAAAAGAACTCGACAAAATACATACTAAATACGATGAAGAACAATACGCAAAAGCATGTCCTTTCTTTAATGAATTTACAGAAGAAGAACTAGAACTTATCTGTAGATTTGAAGCAAGATTTGCTGAATTTGGTGAAGAAATGCTAAAATACGAAAAAGATGAAAATTCTGATTGGGGAAAGAACTACATCTAAATTAGTAGTATTGACAAAAGAATAGTAAAAGATTATTATAAAGATAGTTTAGTGACTAAATGATATAGTTGTAATTTACAATATCGTAGTACTGAACTATTTTTTTGAAATATAGTTTAGTAACTAAAATAAAAATAGAGGTGATAATTTTGGTATATTCAATATACTTTAGTCCAACAGGTGGAACAGAAAAAGTTGTAGAAACACTAGCTTCTGTTTGGGAAAGTCATGAAAAAATAGATTTAACTCCACTTAAAGCTAAATCTAATAAAGAGTTTAAAGAAGAAGACGTATGTTTAATAGCTGTACCTTCTTATGGAGGAAGAGTGCCAGCAGTTGCAGTGGAAAGAATTTCTAAATTAAAAGGAAATAATGCAAAAGCAGTTGCAGTTGTTGTATATGGTAATAGAGATTACGAAGATACTATGTTAGAGCTACAGGAAGTATTAGAAAATTGTGGTTTTAGAGTAGGTGCTATGGTTACAGCAATAGCAGAACATTCTGTAGAAAGAACGGTTGCTGCAAATAGACCGGATTCAAAGGATATAGATGAATTAACAAAATTTGCAAAAGAAATAAAAGAAAAATTTAATTCAGGTGATATAAACACAGAATTAAAACCAAAGGGAAATAAACCATACAGAGAATATAATGGTATACCTTTAAAACCAAAAGGATCTAGTGCATGTAATGGATGTGGAGTATGTGCCACAGTTTGTCCCGTGGGGGCAATTTCTAAGGAAAATCCTAAAAAAGTAGATAAATCAAAATGTATTTCTTGTATGAGATGTATAAAAGCATGTCCATCTAATGCTAGAAAGGTAAATCCTGTAATGAAAGCAGTAGCTGGTAAAAAACTTAAAAAATCATGCTTTGATAGAAAAGAAAATACTCTTTTAATATAAATTATATTTAATAAAGGCAAGATAATAACTTGTAAGTATGATGATAAAATAATTTGTCATATAAAATTAGTTATTTATTTTGCCTTTATTTTTTTGATTTACAATAGAAATAAAATGTAATATAATTGAATTTATATAGTTTAACGAAAATTGAGAAAATTTAAATTAAAAGTTAGACTAATTAATAAAATAAAAATACCAATTTAAACGAATAAAGTAGAAAAAACTAAACCGAAATTTATCAAAATAGGAGGAGATTTTTATGAAATTATGGGGAGGGCGCTTTAGAAAGTCTGAAAACAAATTAATGGAAGAATTTAACCAGTCTTTTGGATACGACAATGTTCTTTACAAAAAAGACATTGAAGGAAGTTTAGCACATGTATATATGCAGGTGAAATGCGGACTTTTAACAGAAGAAGAAGGAAAAGCTATAACTGATGGGCTTGTTGGAATACTTGAGGATATAGAAAGTGGAAAGCTTCCACTTGAAGGAAACTACGAAGATATTCATACATTCACAGAGGCTAATCTTATAGAAAGAATTGGAGAAACAGGTAAGAAATTACACACAGCAAGAAGTAGAAATGACCAGGTAGCTGTAGATATGAGATTATATGCAAAAGAAAAAGGTTCTGAAATAGCAGATCTTACAGCTATGTTAAAAGATACAATAAAAGCAAAAGCTGATGAAAATCCATGTATAATGCCTGGATACACTCATTTACAGAGAGCGCAGGTTGTGACATTTAAACATCATCTAATGGCATACCACAGTATGTTCTCAAGAGATGAAAAAAGACTTAGAAATGCTCTTGAAATATTAGATGAATGTCCTTTAGGATGTGGTGCATTAGCAGGAACAACTCACGATATAAATAGAGAAATAACTTCAGAAAAATTAGGATTCAAAAAACCAGTAGATAACTTTATGGATGGTGTAAGTGATAGAGATTATTTACTTGAACTTATGTCAGATTTCTCAATAATAATGATGCACCTAAGTAGATTAAGTGAAGAATTAATACTATGGAGTTCACAGGAATTCAAATTTGTTGAAATAGACGACTTATACTCAACAGGAAGCTCAATAATGCCTCAGAAGAAAAATCCAGATGGTGCAGAACTTATAAGAGGTAAAACAGGAAGAGTATATGGAAACTTATTCTCACTATTTACAGTAATGAAAGGAATACCTCTAGCTTATAATAAAGACATGCAGGAAGATAAAGAAGGATTCTTTGATAGTGTAAGAACTCTTGAAATGTGCTTAGAAATAATGGCTAGAATGATAGAAACTCTAAAAGTTAGAGATGATAACATGAAAAAAGCTGTAAAAGGTGGATTCCTAAATGCTACAGAAGTTGCAGATTATCTAGTTAAAAAAGGAACTGCATTTAGAGATGCACATGGAATCGTTGGAAACATAGTAATCTACTGTGAAGACCACAATAAAGCAATAGAAGAATTAACATTAGAAGAATTAAGTCAGTTCTCAGACGTATTTGACGAAGAAATATATGACTTCATAGATTACGAAAATATACTAAACAAAGGAATTAAAAAGAATTTAAAATAAAAAAATGGCTGTTGCATATTTTGCGACAGCCATTTTAAATTTTATGATTTATTTTTTTCTTGTTTTTCCTGTATCTTTTTTTATAGTTTTACTTTTAGAACCACTTGATTTCTTCTTTTTCTTCATCTGAGCCTTTTGTTTTCTCTTATATTTTTTATAGTATTTTCTAATCAGCTTATAAATAAAGAAAATTAAAAATGCCACGATAGCAACTTTTAGAATAGTTAAAATAACTTTAAATAAAGTATTTTCAGTTATAACAGCAAACTTGCTAGTAACATCATTTTTAGCAACTAAATCAATAGTTTTAAACTTTTCTCCGTTTTTATATATATAAAACTCTCCAATCTTATCTCCGGCGCTTATTGGAAGAGAAGTATCCTGTAGATCTGTTTTGAATGTAAATTCGTCTGTAACAGTTTGCCCTTTAGGAAGAACTACTGAGTAGCTTTCTTTTGGCTGATACATAAGTTTTTTCTGAGTAGAGAACCACTTTCTCTTAGTATCTACGTAGTCAGCTTTATCCATTATTGTAAATGAATCGTAGTTTTCAAATACATAGTCTATTAATGTTCTAGAATCTACATAAATTCCATCATTAGTTGAATTAAACACTGCAGATATAATTCTCTGATTATCTTTAACAGCGCTTGTTAAAAGACATTTACCAGCAGCATTTGTAAACCCTGTCTTTATACCATCTACAATATCGTATTTTATATCTATTCTCTTACCTTTATATGTTATTTTCTGATGAGAAGTAAGGAATTTGTTAGAGTTTGTATAAACTCTTTCGTGAGGATACTGTTTAGTAGGCTTGAATTTTACTGATTTAGTGGCTACGATTTCTCTAAATACTGAATCAGACATACATTTTCTAGCTATTAAAGCCATATCCTTTGCAGTTGTGTAGTGGTTAGGATCTGGTAATCCATTTGGATTGTTAAAATGAGTACCAGTACATCCTATTGCCTCTGCCTCTTTATTCATTAAATCGGCAAATTTTGGTATAGAGCCGCTTACATGCTCAGCTAAAACATAAGCTACATCATTACAAGAATGAACCATTAGAGCTGTAAGTAGTTCTTTTACTGTGAAAGTTTCCCCTTTTTTAAGGAACATACTAGACGGCTCTATGTAAGGAAGGTTGCCAATAGTTATTTTTTCGTTTAAATCTGGAACATGTTTTATCACCAAATAAGCAGTCCATGCCTTTGTAGTAGAGGCTGGATAAATTTTTACATTTCCATTTTTCTGATAAAGAACTTTACCAGTTTCATAATCCATTAAAACAGCACTTTTAGCTTCTAAATTTACTACCTTTTGATCAGCAAATACACTTCCTATTGATGTAAAAACTGATGCAAATACTAGTAAGAAGGCTATTAATACTGAAGATATTTTTTTCATTTAAAAAACCTCCGAAAATTTCAAATATACTTTTTTAGTATAACACAGTTGTGTCAATAATAGAAATGAAAGGAGTGATAAGAATGGAAAAAAATAAAAAAACATTCGTATTCGCAGCTATTGTGATAGGACTTTGTGCAATAGCTGGAGTAAAAATTTTTGAAAGTGAGGGAAATGCAAGATATGAGATTGCTCAGAGTGAAGATATTCAAAAAGAAAGTACAGATTCAAAACAGAGTAACGACACTTCTCAGAACACAAACAATTCTCCAACTACAGAGGTAACTGTATATATAAGTGGTGCAGTAAAAACAGAGGGAGTTGTGACTATGAGCTCTGAAGATAGATTATCTGATGCTATAAAGGTAATGGGAGGAATTGTAGAAGGTGCAGATATGAATGCTATAAACCTTGCAGAAAAGTTAGTGGATGGAAAACATTATGTAATACCAAAACAAGGAGAGCAAATTCCTGTGGATGTAAATGCTGGAGGAAGTACTAGTGGAGCTACACAAACATCAGGAGGAAATGCACAGGGACAAGGTGGACTTGTGAATATAAACACTGCAACACTTGAACAATTGGATACACTTCCAGGAGTGGGTGAGGCTACTGCAAACAAAATAATAACCTATAGAGAAGAAAATGGAGGATTTAAAAGTATAGAAGACTTAAAGAATGTGAAGGGAATAGGAGATAAAAAATTTGAGGATATGAAGAGTAGTATATGCGTATAAAGGATTAAATTTAAAATAGACTATTGTAAATATAGAATAAGTCTATAGTTTTTTTATTCAAATATGAAGATTTTATCTATTATAAGATATGTAAAAAGTATTGTAAGAAAAAGATATTTGTTAAAAATATAAGATAAATCAAAAATAAAATTAAAAAAATAAATTTATTAAAAAATTCAAAAAAGCTAGTTTGATTAAAAAAATCAAGCTAGCCTTTTATTTTGGGGAGAAACGTTAATTAATTATATATAAAACGTAAAAAATATGTTAATATAAGAGTGCACAGTTATTAAAAAAAACGATAGATATAAATAAAAAAACAATAGATGCCTTAAATAGAATTTGAAGAAAAGAAAAATATAAATAACGAAAAAATTTACAAACAGGGGGGAATTAAAAATGGCAAAAGAATATAAAAGATTAACAGAAATGACATCAGCAGGAGGGTGAGCTGCTAAAATAGGGCCAGAGGTTCTGGCTGACGTATTATCTCAGCTACCAAAAAACGACAACGAAAAAGTAGGAAACTTATTAGTAGGATTAGATACAGCAGATGACGCTGCAATATACAAATTAGATGATGAAAAAGCTCTAATACAGACATTAGACTTCTTTACTCCAATGGTAGATGATCCATATATATTTGGACAAATAGCAGCAGCAAACTCATTATCAGATATATATGCAATGGGTGGAGAACCAATAGTTGCAATGAATATAGTTTGCTTCCCATCTTGCCACGATATGCAGGTACTTGCAGAAATATTAAAAGGTGGATTTAGTAAAGTTAAAGAAAGTGGTGCATTACTAGTTGGTGGACACACAGTAGATGATAAAGAACCAAAATACGGATTATCTGTATCAGGATTAGTTCATCCAGACAGAGTACAGGCTAACTCAACTGCTAGACCAGGAGATAAATTAATACTTACTAAACCAGTAGGAACAGGAATACTTTCAACAGCAATGAAAGAAGACTTAGTATCTCAGGAAGTAGTAGACAAAGTAATAGAAACAATGGTACATCTAAACAAATATGCTGCTATGAGTGTTAATAAATTTGAAGTACATTCAATAACAGATATAACAGGATTCGGATTATTAGGACATGCTATGGAAATGGCTAAAGCATCAGATGTAACAATAGAAATAGATTCTAAAAATGTACCTATATTAGATGGTGCAATAGAAATGGCTGAAATGGGTATAGTTCCATCAGGAGCATACAACAATATGGGATACATACAGGACGATGTTATGAAGGATGAAAGTGTACCAGAAAGCATAGAAGACTGTTTATACGACCCTCAGACATCAGGTGGATTACTTGTTGCAGTTAGAGCTGACCAGGCAGATGATATAGTAAAAGACATGCTTGCAAATGGATCAATAGTTGCAGAAGTAATAGGTGAAGTTAAAGAAAAATATGAAAACGGAAAATACATACATGTGATATAATCAAATAAGGGAAAACAATATCTAATAAATATTAAAAAGAAAGAGTGGTCAGGTTGAATAAAAAAGAATTATTTAAAATGCTTCCTTCAGTAGATGAAGTATTATCACAGAAAGAAATAGAAGAATTAATAGAAAAATATCCAAGAAGTATAGTTCTTGAATCTATAAGGGAAGTAATAGATATAAATAGAAAGACAATAGTCGCTATAAAAACAGAAGAAGAAGCTGAAAAATTCTCTCTTACTATGGAAAAAGTAATAGAAGAAACAGAAAGAAAAGCAAGAGATAATTACGCTCTTTCTTTAAAGAAGGTAATAAACGGAACAGGAACTGTTCTTCACACAAACTTAGGTAGATCTTTAATAAGTGAAAAAATTAAAGATGAAATATGGACAGCGGCTTCAAGATACTCAAACCTTGAATACGATTTAGAAAAAGGTGAAAGAGGATCAAGATATGTTCACTTAACAGATATGATAAAAAGATTAACTGGAGCAGAAGATGTTTTAGTAGTAAACAACAATGCTGCAGCAGTTATGCTTGTTCTTAGCACAATGGCTAAAGGTGGAGAAGCTATCGTATCAAGAGGGGAACTTGTTGAAGTTGGTGGATCATTTAGAATACCAAGTGTTATGGCTCTTAGTGGGGCTGACCTAGTTGAAATAGGTGCCACAAATAAAACACATCTAAAAGACTACGAAGAAGCTATAACAGAAAACACAAGAGCACTTATGAAAGTTCATACAAGTAACTACAGAATAATGGGATTCACAGAATCAATATCTGTTGCAGAGCTTGTTGAATTAGGTAAAAAATACAACCTACCAGTAATAGAAGACTTAGGTAGTGGTGTATTTATAGACTTATCTAAATACGGTTTAGAATATGAGCCAACTGTACTTGACTCAATACACCGGGGTGCTGATATAGTAACATTCAGTGGAGATAAAATGCTTGGTGGAGCACAGGCAGGTATAATAGTAGGTAAAAAGAAATACATATCTGCAATGAAGAAAAACCAGCTAACAAGAGCGCTAAGAGTAGACAAACTTACAATATGTGCACTTGAAGCAACACTTAGAATGTACTTAGATGAAGAAGAAGCAGTTAAAAACATACCTACATTAAATATGATAACAATGCCTATGGAAGAATTAGAAAGAAAAGCTAACCTTCTATACGCAGAAATAGAAAAATTAAACCTAGATGCAGATGTTCATATAGAAGAATGTCTATCTCAGGTTGGTGGAGGATCTATGCCTCTTGAAACAATGAAATCTAGAGGAATAGCGATAACTCCAAATAATATGAACGTATCTACATTAGAAAGAAAATTAAGACTTAGCGATTCTCATATAATAGCTAGAGTTTATGATAATAAATACGTTCTTGATGTTAGAACTATATTCGAAGACGAGTTTGTAGATGTAGCAAATGAACTAAAATTAGCTTTTATGTAATTTAGTTGTAGCTCGGATTCGAAATTAGGAGGAAATAAATATGAAACACATTATAGTAGGGACTGCTGGTCATATAGACCATGGTAAGACAACACTTATAAAGGCATTGACTGGTAGAGAAACAGATACCCTTGATGAAGAGAAAAAAAGAGGTATTTCCATAAATCTAGGATTTACTTTCTTCGACTTACCTAGTGGAAAGAGAGTAGGTATAGTAGACGTTCCTGGGCATGAAAAATTTATAAAAAACATGCTAGCAGGAGCATCTGGTCTAGATATGGTAATGCTTGTTGTTGCAGCTGATGAGGGTGTAATGCCACAGACAGTAGAGCATATAGATATACTATCATTCTTAAATATCAAAAATGGTCTAATTGTATTAACTAAGAGCGATATGGTAGAAGAAGAATTCAGAGAATTAGTTAAAGAAGATATAAAAGAAAGAATGAAAGGTACATTCCTTGAAGATGCAGAAATACTAGAAGTAGACTCTGTATCTAAGAGAGGTATTCCTGAGCTTATTCAGAAATTAGACGATATGAGTGAGCAGATAGAAGAAAAGAACGAAAACTCACCAGCAAGACTTAATATAGATAGAGTATTTACAATAAAAGGTCATGGTACTGTTGTTACAGGTACTCTTCTTGAAGGTAAGATAAGCGTTGATGATGATTTAGTTGTATATCCAGAAAACCTAAAAGCTAAAATAAGAAGTATTCAGGTTCATGGTGAAGATGAAAATACTGCTTATGCTGGACAGAGAACAGCTATAAATATTTCTAATGTTAAAAAAGATGAGATTGGAAGAGGAGATGTTCTTGCAGCTCCAGATTCACTAGAAGAGTCTATGATGTTAGATGTTAAGATGAACATAATCAAACATGTAGATAGGACTTTAAAACATTGGGATAGATTAAGATTATACCACGGAACAAGAGAAATTCTTTGTAGAGCAGTTCCTCTTGATAAGGAAGAGATTGCTCCAGGAGAAAATGGATTTGTTCAGTTAAGACTTGAAGAAAGTATAGTATCTAAAAAAGGAGATACTTTTGTTGTAAGAAGTTATTCACCAATGGCTACAATAGGTGGTGGTGTTATAATAGATGCTTCACCTAAAAAACATAAGAGATTTGATGAAGATGTAATCGAAGCTCTAAAAGTTAAAGAAAAAGGTGAACTTCACGATATTCTTGAAGAATATTTAAAACACAACTCTAAAAATTATCCTACAGTTAAGGATATGATGAGTTATAGTGGTGCTCACGAAGAGGATATAAGAAAAGCTTTAGATAAATTATCTGAAGATGGTAAGATATTTGTGATTGGAAATATGTACATACATACTAATCACTACAAAAAATTATTTGAAAAGGTAAATGAACTTCTTGCAGATTACCATAAACACAATAGATTAAAACCAGGTATTTTAAAGGAAGAGTTAAAATCTAAGGTTGAAAGTAAATTTAAACCTAAAGAATTTGATATAGTGCTTGCTGCATTTGAAGGTGATGGACTTATCAAAATCGCTGGAAATATTGTTTCGCTTAAAGATTTCGAAGTTGTTTTCAATGAAAAACAGAAAGAAAACAGAAACAGAATGCAGAAGATGCTTAAGAAATGTGGATTTGAGTCTGTTCCAACTATAGAGGAAATTACAGGAAAAGATGTTAGAGCTAAAGAGGTTCTTGATGCTATGATAGGTGATTCTGTTGCTATGCTTGGGGATGGATATATTATGGATATGGAAACTTATGATAAGGCTAAGAAGATGCTTGTTGATTATATTAATGAGCATGGAGAGATTACTCTTGGAGAGTATAGAGATTTAATAGGATCAAGTAGAAAGAACTGCATGATAATATTAGAAAGTTTTGATAGAAATAGAATAACAAAGAGAATCGAAAATAAAAGGGTTCTTATGTAAAAGAGGAAGGGTATGCTTTTGCTCCAGGCAGTCGAGCTGCATTGTCGCTGCAAGCATACATTCTTCCTCTTTTTTGTGTTGGAAACCCTTTTTAAATAGTTTTTCGATAACAAATATTTAAAAAAGTAAATAAGAGTATTTTTATTGGAAGAATTTTTATTTTGAAAATTTAATAGTTTGTTTTATAAAGTTTGATATAGCGATTATGGTAAAAAATATTTTAAGATAAATATGAAATTATTATGAAAAAGGAAAGTATATACATGGATTTATATAGAATAAATGTGTATATATGTGAAGTTCTTTACTTTCTAAGGAGTTTATTAAAAACGTTTGATTTATTTTATTAATTTGATATAATTTTAGTATAAACATTACTAATTTTGTATCAAGGGAGTTGACGAGATGTTCGTAGTTTGGGAAAATACTAAGACAGACAGACAGACAGACAGACAGACAGACAGACAGACAGACAAAGTAGTTTAATGTCTTTTTCTTTTGATGCAAAAATTACATAAAATTAGAGATTAAGCACAGAGAGATTATATTCTAAGGGATATAGTTTTTTCTGTGCTTTTTTATTTGTAAGTTTTAGTATGTTTAAAATTATAATTTTGGAGGGATTATTTTGAAATTTAGAGAAAACATTAGAAAAATGAATGAAAAGAAGTATACTAAAAAAGTGATAAGTGTACTTGCATGTGCTGCAATTATTTCTTCATTAATGCCTCAAGGAGTAAATGCAGAAGAAATAAAAGGTGATTCTTTAGTACCTAATATTGAAAGTACTATTACCAATGAAGAACCAACATACAATGAAACATTAGGTATTTTCTTTGCAAATGCTAAAGCAATTACTATTGAAGCAGGAAGTGAAGGAAAAGTAAAGATTTCATGGGATGGAAGCTCGTTAGAAGTACCAGAAACAGCAAGTATTGTAGGCGGATATCATGATAATGATACCCTTAGTGAAACATCAATAACTATGAATTCTGGTAAAGTAAAAAATATAATTGCAGGAGGACTTCATAAAAGTCATGTAACAAAAGCAAGAGTGGTTGTAAATGAAGGTGCTGAGATAACCGGTGGAATAATGGGAGGAGGAGCATCATCATTAAGAAATAACTGTGGATGTGAAAATGGAAAAAATTGGTATGCCGGAGATCCAAAAAATTCGCCATGTAGAGTTGATGAAACAGAAGTAATAGTTAATGGCGGAACTATAAATATGGTATATGGAGGC
Source organism: Peptacetobacter hiranonis (assembly GCF_008151785.1). Lineage (GTDB taxonomy): Bacteria > Bacillota > Clostridia > Peptostreptococcales > Peptostreptococcaceae > Peptacetobacter > Peptacetobacter hiranonis. The sequence goes on along the minus strand of NZ_CP036523.1, from coordinate 1,962,600 downwards.
GGAGAAGGTATAAGTTATACTGGAAAAGCTAAAGTGTCTATAAATGGTGGAAATGTAAATTATGTAACTGCTGGTGGTTCTAATGGATATACTGGAGATGCTAAAGTATCTATAAATGATGGAACTATAAAAGAAATGCAAAGTGTAAATAGAGGATCAATGGATTCTAGTAATATGGAAATAACTGGTGGAACAATTGGAAAATTATATGTAGGAGGAGCTAATGAAGCTGATGTAACAGGTTCTATAGCTTCTAGTTCTGTATCTATAACTGGAAAAGCAGAAGTAACAACTTTAGATGCTGGAAAATCTGGTGGAAATGAAATAACTAATACATCTGGTGTAACTACAAATGTTTCTTTTGATAAAAGTTGTGTAGAAAATGTAAATGGAAGTGCAAATCAAGATAATATATTTAATCCAACAAATAATATTGAAGTAACTTTTAAAGTAGATGGAAAAGAATATAAAAAAGTTTATGTAACAAAAGAAAATGCTATAAAAGAACCAGAAGAACCATCTAAAAGTGGTTATACATTTAAAGGATGGTATAAAGATGGAGTTAAATATGATTTTAATGAAAAAGTTACTGGAAATATTACTTTAGAAGCTAAATTTAGTGTAATAGCACCAAGTATACCATCAACTCCATCAAAACCTTCTAAACCAGTATATACTCATGAAGAAATAATTGGTTCAGATAGATATGATACAGCAGCTAAAATAGCTGACAAACTTGGCTCATACGATACAGTAGTTCTTGTAAATGCAACTTCTACTATGTCTGACGGATTATCAGCTTCAGGTCTTGCAGGTAAAGAAAATGGAGCAATATTATTAACTAAAAAAGATTCTATACCTAAAGTAACTATGGACAGAATCAAAAAAGTTAAAAAAGTTTACATCATAGGTGGAGAAAGTGCTATAAGTGCAAAAGTTGCTAAAGAAATAACTGCAGCTAATATAAAAGTTGAAAGACTTGGTGGAAAAACAAGAGTTGAAACTTCAGAATTAGTAGCTAAAAAGTTAGGTAACTACAACAAAGCATTCGTAGTTAATGGATTCAAAGGTGAAGCAGATGCGATGTCAGCTTCAGCTGTAGCTGCTAAAAATGGAGCACCAATATTACTAACTAACGGAAAATCTTCAACTCATGCTAAAAAAGCTGGTGTTGAATACTATGTAATAGGTGGAAATACTGTAGTAGATAAATCAATAGTATCTAAATATGACGCAGAAAGATTAGCTGGATCAGATAGATATGCAACAAATAGAGAAGTTATGGATGAATTCTATTCAGGAAAAGAAAAAGTATATATAGCGAACGGGGATAAATTAGTTGACGCATTAACAGCATCTCCTCTAGCTAAAAATAACGGTATAGTTTTAGTTAACAAAAAATCTGATAAGAGTATATTAAAAGGAAAAGACACTGTTCAGGTTGGTGGAATGGACTTTGAAATAGACTTTGAATAAAACTAAATATAATCAATAAAAATTGATTGAGATTTGAAAGGCTATCACACTATTAATTTAGTGGGGTAGCCTTTTTTAGTGAGTAAATAACTCAAAATAAAAAGTATTATTTGTACTTAGTGAAAAATAATTATTCAAACTAAATTTTGATAAAATCATTTAAAACGTTGAAATTTCAATTACGAAAAAAAGTGTCAATTTTTAGTAATTCTTGTATATACAAAAGTGATAGGGTAAATTATATTAATCAAAAGTGAGGGAAGATATTTATGAGAGAATTTTTAATGGACGAGCATCCAATGATAGTTGAAAGAAGTCTTGCTAGAATTATCGGGGTAAATGAAGCTATAGTTATACAGCAGATTCATTATTGGCTTGTAAAGAATAAGGAAAATAATATTAATTTCAAAGAAGGAAGATATTGGACATTTAATAGTATGCAGAAATGGCATGATGATGTATTTGATTTTTGGAGTGAGAGTACACTTAGAAGAATTTTTACGCCTCTAGAGAAAAAAGGACTATTAATTGTTGGGAATTTTAACAAAATGGGATTTGATAGAACTAAATGGTATAGCATAGACTACGACAAGTTAAATGAAATTGCTGATGAACAAATGAAAAATATCAACTTAACTAAATGCAGTTGCTCAGATGTGAAAGATGAATTTAATCAGGTTGAGCAGAGCAATACCAATAACTACACAAATAATACTAAATGTATTACACAACCACTACCTAATGGTATAGGTGTGTGCAAAGTGAAAAAAGAAGACGAGATGTTAAAGGAATTTTTGGAAAATGAATATACCGAGGAGTATGCTAGAAGGATTAATGAGATTCTCAAACTCAAAGGAAAGGATTCTAGTTATCTACAGGAAAAAATTAAAATAACAAAGATCAAGAATCCAAGGAGTAAGTGTGGATATTTATATAATGCAGTGAAATATAACTACATAGAAAATATTGATAAATTGACAGGGGATTTTTGTGGAGAAGGTAATGATTTTAAATATGGGAATTCTTTTAAAAATAATTGCTATGGAAGTAAGAATAAATTTAAAAACTTTGAAGATACAGTTAGCAAGTATACAAAAGAGGAACTAGATGAACGTGTTAGAGCTTTTAATATTAAAAAATATGGAGAGTAATTTTTAATAAATGGGGGTATAGTTGGATATAAAACTGTATTAAAAATAGAGAATAATTAAAAAATAAGAAAAAGTTTAAAATAGAATAAATTGTGTGTTAAATACAAAAAAATAGTGTATAATATTGGTAGAATTAATTATTAGGAAAGGATTGACTGAAATATGTTATTGTTACTAAAATCTAGACAGACAGACAGACAGACAGACAGACAGACAGACAGACAGACACTATAAGTCTATTCTTTTCTATGAAAAAAATGAATATAAACTTGTTTATAAATGCAGAATAATCTAAAGGGATTACTCTGCATTTTTTTATACAAAAAACAATCTAAACCCAGTAGAATTGTTTTTAAGAAAAATAAATTTTGGAGGATGAAATTATGAAAACACCAAAGCATTTAGCTACAGTAATGGCGATAACTATGGTAGCTGGAAGTGTAGCACCAGTAATGGCAGCTACAACAAGCAGCGAAACAATAATAGGAAATGACAGACATGAAACAGCAGTAAAAATAAGTAAAGATGGATGGTCAAGTGCAGAAACTGTAATACTTGTAAACAGTTCAGCAATACCAGATGCTTTAACAGCAACTCCTCTTGCGCATGCTAAAAAAGCTCCAATACTTTTAACAGGTAAAGATGGACTAAATAAAGCAACTGCTAATGAAATAAAAAGATTAGGCGCAAAAAATGTAATAATGATAGGTGGAGATGCAGTTCTTTCAGCTAAAGTTGAAAAAGATCTTAAAGCTCTAAATCTAAAAGTTGACAGAATAAAAGGTGAAACAAGAGAAGAAACTGCTCTTGCAATAGCTAAAAGATTAGATGGAATAAAAGATGTATCTGAAATAGCAGTAGTAAATGGTACAACAGGACTTGCAGATGCAGTATCTGTTGCAGCTGCAGCAGCTGAAAAAGGTATGCCAATACTTCTTGCAAATCCTAAAAAAGGATTATCAGCAGCTGAAAAATTTATAAAAGATGAAGCAATAAAAGCGTCATTCATAATAGGTGGAACAACAGCGCTACCAGAAAAATTAGTATCTAGTTTACCAGGAAAACAGAGAATAGAAGGATCAAACAGAAATGATACTAATGCAAAAGTTATAGAAAAATTCTATGGAGATAAAGAATTAGACAACCTATACTTAGCAAAAGACGGTAGAGATGGAGATACTCAGTTAATAGATGCATTAGCAGTTGGAGCGCTTGCAGCTAAAAATGGAGCTCCAGTATTAATAGCTTCTAAAAAATTAAGCGAAAAACAGATAGATGTAATAAATACTAAGAAAATAGACACAATAACTCAGGTTGGTGGAAAAGGTAACGAAGGTGCATTCAACCAGTTAAAAGATATAGAAGAAACAGATGTTTACGAAGTAGGAACAGTTGAAGAATTAAAAGAAGCTTTAGAAAAAGCAAATGCTAACGACAAAATAGTATTAAAACCAAATGCAACAATAACAGAAGATATAATAATAAATACAGATAAAAACGTAGATATAAAAGTTGAAGGAACAGTTACAGGTAAAGTAGAAATAACTGCTCCAAATGGAAATGTTACAGATAACTCTACAAGCAAACCAAGTACTGGTGGTGGAACAATAGTAACTCCTCCTGCAGATAATTCTATAAAAGTTGATACTCCAGAAGAATTAAAAGAAGCATTAAAGAATGCTAAGGCAGGAGATGTTATAAAAATAACTGGAAATATAGGCTCAACTTCTTCTTATGGAGTATACAATGTAAAAGCAAATAATGTTACAATTACTTCAAACTCAAAAAATACTGTATACGGCTCATTTGTAGTTACTGGTGAAAAATGTGTTATAAATAATATAACTATAACAAATCAGGGAGACAAACAAGGAGAAAATACTGTAGATCGTAATGGAATTAACGTTGCTTGTAGTGATTTAACAGTAACTAACTGTACTTTTAATAATAATTCTCAAGGTGGTATTACAAATGGATTATCTATATGGCCAACTAGTACTACAGTAAATTATAAAATATCAGGAAATACATTCAATGGATTTAAAGCTAATGATTCAGGATATTCTTCAGTGGCAATAACAATAGCTGGAGGAGTCGCTAAAGAAAATATAACAGGAATAAAAGAAGCTAGTAAATTAGCTAATATGACTGATGCACAGGATAAAGCTATAATAGATGGAAATATATTTGTTGATTGTAAGGGAGATTATTGCCGTGAAGATTGGACAAATGGAAATAAAGTATATTGTAAGTCTATATCTAATGGAGATAACTTATATTTAGAAGGTGCAGCTGATAGTGCTAAATACTATGTAACAAATAATATTGAAAGAAAAAGTAATGCAACAGTAAAAGAAGGAACTACATTAGCAATAGCTTCAGGAAAAACTATGTCATTAGTTGATGGAGCAGAACTAACAGTTAATGGAGAAGTAACAGGAACAATAATTGGTAAAGGTGCAACATCTAAATTAGTGATAGGTGAAAATGGAAAATATGGAAATCTTGGAAAAGGTACATATTTATGGACAAATAATGAATGGGTTAATGAAAAAACAGCTATTGTATCAACTGAAGAAGAATTAAGAACTGCATTAGCAAATAAAGAAAAAACAACTATAAAATTAAATGATAACATTAATATTGAAAAAAGAATACATGTAAAGAGAAGCATCACAATAGATTTAAATAATTATGAGCTAAAATGTACAGAACTATTAAATACAGAAGGAAATCATTCCAATGGAAATCCAATAACTGATAATAATCCTAAATGGGGATATGCTATCCTTATAACTAAGGATAGAGAAGGAGGAGAAAACAGCCAAATAAATGTAAATGTAATCAATGGAAATTTAAAATTTGGAGCTAGTCAGGAAAAACAGCTAAATGTAGGAATTGGAATATTAGGTAGTAATGTAGATTTAACTGTATCTAATGTTAATGTAGACATGGGAGGATTTACATATAAAAATGCACCAGATGTGGCGTTTGGAAGTATGTATGGTATAGCAACTAATGGAACATATAAAAATATAAAAATAGATGTGAAAAATGGAACGAAAATAAATAATACTATATTAGGAATGTATTTACCTTCAGATAAAACTGATGTCACATTAACTAATACTGAAATTAATGCTGGTACAGGAATATCAATAAAAGGTGGTATTTTAAATATAATAGATTCTAAAATAACTGCAACAGATGATTATGGAGCACCTGGGGCTATAGACGACTACATAAATGGCTTAAAAGAAAATAATAGTGGTTCAGAAGCCGCTGGTGAGGCTATATACTTAGAAGGAAATTATCACTGGGATGCGATAGTAAATATAAGTGGAAATAGTGAATTAGAAAGTAAGCATGGATATGCACTAAGAACACACTTCCTTAGAGAACGGGCAACATCAGGAGAGCATAATGGAAAAACATTGAAAAAAGAAATAAATATAAATGGTGCAACTGTGAAAGCTGGAAAAGATAAAGTTATATTTAAAAATCATAAAACATATGAAAGCTTCCCTAATGATGCTATAAATAGCTTAAATTCTATAAAAATAACAGCTGGTAAATATACAGATGATGTAACTAAATATTTAGAATCAGGGTATAAATGCACTGAATTAAATGGTATGTATACAGTTGTAAAAGATGATACAGTATCAACAATAAAATAATAATAATAATTAAAAAGCTGTCACTTTTGTGGCAGCTTTTTCTAAAGATATAATAATTACTATATGATAAAAGGCCATTGCAAATGCAATAGCCTTTTTCTGTATGTGCGATGATATTATTTAATTAAAGTCATGTAAGCCAAATTGGCAAACCGATAAAATATAATATAACAAAATTATATCTAAAAATCAGCCAAACGTAAAGCAAAAAATAAAAAAATACTTTCAAAATCTAAAAAATAAATCAACGAAAATAATTAATTCTGAAAGAATAAAAAATTATCTTCCATTACTTCACAACCTTAAAACTATCATTTAAAATCTCAAACTCATCCTTGAATCCCTTAGTCAAGTAAACCTTCTTATCCTTAGTAACGAAAACAGCTTCAACATTATCTATACTCTCAATCAGTTTCTTACCATCTTCAAGCCCAAGAGCAAATGCAGATGTAGAAAGTGCATCGCAGTTTATAGACTTATCAGAGATGATACTAACACTAAGAAGATTATTATCGAATGGATAGCCATCTGCTGGATTTAGTATGTGATGATACTTCTTGCCGTCTTTTTCAACAAATCTCTCGTAAACACCAGAAGTTACAACAGATTTATTACTCACCTTAACACTTGCGAACGAATCATTTGCGTTTTCGATAGGATTTTTAAGACCTATATTAAAATCACCGATAGTCTTGATATTTCCACCTAAGTTTATTATAGCTTTTTCGACATCACTAGCTTTTAAGTATAGTGCAACTTGGTCTGCTGCAAATCCTTTAGCTATTGCGCCTAAGTCTATTTTCATACCTTTTTTCTTTAAGAAAACAGTATACTCCTTGTCAAAAGTTTCATTTTTTCCGTCACCATCTTGATCAGTTTCTAGCTTAATCTCCTTAGCTTCTACATTCTTGTAGTCTATCAAAGGTAGGAGTGCGTCTATTTCTGATTTTTCAGGAACTCTAGCATCCTTTTTACCTATAGACCAAAGATCGCTGACAGGTCCTATACTTACATCAAAATTGCCATCAGATAATTTAGAGTATTTGATTGCCTCTTTTACAACTTCATATGTTTCAGGCGAGACTTTGACAGGTTTAATACCTGCATTTTTATTTATCTTAGACACGTCGCTACCAGGAATTTCTGTGCTCATAAGGTTGTCGACAACTTTGACAACTTCATCGCATCCGTTAAGTATTTCCATTGCTTTTTTCTGTTTCTTTCCGTATACAGTCACAGTATTTACTGTTCCTAGATAGTAGTTTGTCTGTGAGTAGTTCTCATCCATATTAGGTTTAAATATAAAATATCCTGCAACTAATAATATTATTAGTACAACAATTTGTGGAGTGGATTTTCTCATTTTTAATTCTCCTTATCAAAATTTATAGTCATTTATAGTCGATAATATCAAATTATGATATGATAATTATATCATAATTGATAATAAATTTATTATACAAAAGAAAATAACAGATAGTTTATTAAGATTAAAGATAGAATTTTGTTGGATATTATTATTTGGAAAATTTTTTTGTGGGAAGGAAGTTATTATGAAGAAGAAAGATTTTATTTTGATTGCAGTTGTACTAGTTGCGGTTGCAGCACTTTTTGGATATACAAAGCTTAAGGATGCAAATGAGAAAGCTGCATTTGTAGAAGTTTATAAAGATAACGAGCTTTATAAAGAAATTCCGCTAGATGAGGAAACAGAGTTTACAATAAAGGATGGAGAGCATATAAACAAAGTTAAAGTTCACGACAATGGCGTTGAGGTGATAGAGGCCAATTGTCCAGATAAGGTCTGTGTTAAGACAGGATTTATCACTAAGCCGAGCCAGAGTATAGTTTGCATACCTAATAAACTGAATATAAAGATTGTAGATAATAATTCGAGTGATGATATAGATGCAGTAGTTCAGTAGATATAGGGAAGATATTATTTTGAGAGGAGATTTTTAATGAATACATATAACGAAGAGAGTTTTACTAAAGAAGCGTGGAAAAGTTTGATAAATACAGATTGGAAAGATATACTTAGTGATGAGTTTGATAAACCGTATTTTGATAAGTTAAATGAGTTTTTAAAAGGTGAGTACAAGGAGCATGAGGTATTTCCTAAGAGAGATGATATATTTACAGCATTGAACCATACATCGTTTAAAGATACTAAGATTCTTCTTTTAGGTCAGGATCCATATCACAATGATGGTCAGGCTCATGGGCTTGCGTTTTCAGTTCTTCCGGGAATTAAAACTCCACCATCATTAAAAAATATGTACAAGGAATTAAATGCAGAGTATGGTTGCTTTATCCCAGATAATGGATATCTTATGGACTGGGCAGATCAGGGAGTTCTTCTTTTAAACACAGCACTTACTGTAAGAGCACATGAGGCAAACTCTCATAGTAAAAAAGGATGGGAGAAGTTTACAGATAGAATAATTGAAGTATTAAACGAAAGAGAAGAGCCTGTTATATTTATACTTTGGGGAAATAATGCTAAAAAGAAGGTAAAATTAATAAATACAGACAAACATTATGTGTTAGAAGGCACTCATCCTAGTCCACTTTCTGCAAATAGGGGCTTTTTTGGGTGTGAACATTTTAAGAAAGCAAATGAAATATTAAAAAGTATTGGTAAAACTGAAATCGATTGGCAGATAAATAATTTAAAAGAAGATGAGCAGATAAGTTTAATATAGTTTTTTTCGATTTTTTTATTTATTTTTTGAATAATACTTGCAAAAGTTAATTTTATGTGTTATATTATTACTGTTGAAAAAACCACGGGGGTGGATGGGTGCTGGTGTGCCCTCTAGTCTTCAAAACTAGTATGAGGGGTTAGGAGCCTCTTAGGTGGGTTCAATTCCCACGCACTCCCGCCAATACAGTATATTACGGAACCTGAATGAAGGTTCCTTTTTTTATATATTATAAATATTTACTCGGAGGAATTTTAAAATGATGGATTGGGAAAAGAGAACATCTCTTGTTGTGGGAGATGATGGAATAGAAAAATTAAACAATGCAAGTGTGATAATATTTGGAGTAGGTGGTGTCGGTGGATTTGCAGCTGAAGCAATAGCAAGAGCTGGAGTTGGAAATATTACTATAGTAGACTTTGACGATGTTGATATAACAAATATAAACAGACAGATAATAGCACTTCACTCTACAGTTGGAAAGATGAAAGTAGATGTATTTAAAGAAAGAATAAAAGACATAAATCCAAATGTAAACATAACTGCAATCGCTGAAAAGTACACTCCAGAAAATGGTGAAGAACTGCTAAGCGGTGATTATGATTATGCAATAGATGCAATAGATATGATAACTTCTAAAATACATCTTATAGAAACTTGTACTAAAAAAGGAATCAAAATAATAAGCTCTATGGGAATGGGGAACAAACTAGATCCTACAAAAATAGAACTTACAGACATATACAAAACTAGCATGTGTCCACTTGCTAGAGTAATGAGAAGAGAATTAAAAAACAGAGGAATAAAAAAACTAAAAGTCGTATACTCAACTGAAAAAGCAATAGAGCCAAAAGAAAAAATAATGAACGGAAACAAAATGACTGCAGGAAGTGTATCATTTGTACCATCTGTGGCAGGATTAATAATGGCATCTGCTGTAATAAATGACTTATTAGGAGAAAAATAAAATATAAATATATAAAAAGCTACTAGAATAATACTATTCAAGTAGCTTTTTTATTTACCTTTATTCTTCTGCTGTGGCCATAATCAGTATATCTCCTGGCAGTAGTTTTGTATCTCCAGTAGGAATTATATTTTCTAAATTTCTCTTTATCAAAATAATAAGATAAGGATTCTCTGTAGTTATCTGATGAAGTGGCGTATTTACCCACTTACTTTTCCTATCTATAACAATCTCTCTAAGAGAAAGATGCTTTCTATCCTCAAAAGACCTCGCTGCAAAAACGAGTAAATCACCAACTTCAAGCACAGTATCTCCTTTAGGAACGATAGGTGTGTGATTTCTTACAATCATTGCAATCAATAAATCTCTAGGAAGTCCTAATTTACTTATTTCTAGATTTTTCCACGGGTGATTTTTATCAAGATGAATTTTTATAAAGCTTATATCACTGTCTTCCTGATAGTCATTGAAAGTCTTTCTAACATCGGCATTCTTATCAATCATAGATAATTTATTTGCAACCCAAGGAAGGAGAGTTCCCTGTATAGAAATTGAAAGAATAACTATACAAAATACCAGGTTGAATAAATTGTACTTTGTTTCAACACCACTTAAAACAACGGAAATTGCAAAAACGATAGATGCAACTCCTCTAAGTCCGGACCAAGACACTAAAGCAATCTGTTTAGGAGATGATTTAAATGGAACAAGAAGTACAGATGAAACTAGTGGTCTTGCAACTAATGTAAGGAATAGCATTATCATCAATGAAGGTATCATAACTCTAGGTAAATCTACAGGTGTTACTAAAAGTCCAAGCAGGAAGAATATTATAACCTGTGCGACATCTGTTGAAACATCGAAAAAATGCACCAAATATTTCTTATGTATCAAAGTTGAATTACCTAAAATTATTCCGCATAAATAAACACTTAAATATCCATTACCGTTTAAAGTATATGGCAGTGAAAATGATAGAAGCATTACTGCAAATAAGAAGATAGTTACACTTTCTTGAGATTTAAAAAGGCTAGTTTTAAATAAGTATATAGATAATTTAGCTACTAAAACACCGAATAATACTCCAAATAACATCTGTTGTATAAGTAAAGCTGGAACAGAGATATCCTGTCCTAGCATAATTGCTATTAATGAAGTTGTAAGCATGTATGATATCGGGTCGTTTGATCCAGATTCTATTTCTAAAAGTGAGTCGGTGTTATTTTTTAGGGCTAGATTTCTATAACGAAGTATGTTGAAAACTGATGCAGCATCTGTAGAAGATATTACAGAACCGATTAAAATACTCTCCAACCATGGTAGATGTAATACAAAATGAGAGAACAGCCCTACAGCACCAGCAGTTCCAGCTACACCAACTGTTGAAAGCAACACAGATTGAGCTACAACTGGTTTTGCAGCTTTTAGATTTGTACCAAATCCACCGTAAAACATGATGAAAATTAAACTGACTGAACAAATTATATTGACGAAAGAATAATTATCAAAACTGATTTTAAAAATTCCATTTTCTCCCAAGCACATCCCAAGCAAGATGAAGATGATAAGAGATGGTACAGGAATTTTTTCTAAAAAATCATTTAATAAAATTCTGATTATTATAATTACACTAACTAATAGTACGGCTTTTTCCATAGGCAACCTCCTTTAAGGTTTATTGTATAATTAATGATAACATAAATCAGAATAATTTGAAAATAGAAAAACTTTCATCTTGCTCATCTTTGAAATGATAGAGTAAGTTTTGTATTTATAAATTTTACTCGGCTTTGTATTTTTTCTTTGTAAATATTCCATTCTCGTCACAGTAAAATACAAGTGATCCATTTTTATCAGTTCTATAAACTACAGCTCCATTTTTTCTAAATGTATCGAGAACGCTTCTGTGTGGATGTCCATAGTCATTGTTGTATCCACAAGAGATTGCAACAGCTTCAGGTTTAAGCTTTTCTATAAATTCATCTGTTGATGAGGAAGAGCTACCATGATGACCTGCTTTTAAAAAATCTATATCTGGTAAATTACAAGACGATAATATCTCTGACTCATTTTCTTTTTCAGCATCTCCAGTAAATAAAAACTCATAACCTTTGTAATTTAATAGCGATACAATTGAATTTAGATTATTTTTATCAGTAATTGTAGATGGAGATAAGATTTCCATAGTTGTTGAACTATCTATTTTTAGTCGATCTCCTTTTGTCAGGTATTCTATTTTTAAATTTTTCTCTTTGCAGCTATCTAAAAGATTGTAAAATGCTTCGGAGTCCGTTTTTGCATCTGGCATATAGAAATGAGATATTTTAAATTTATCTATAATATAGTCCATACTTCCTATGTGGTCTGTATCTGGATGAGTGGCGATTAAAACGTCAATTTTTTTTACTCCTCTTCTTTTTAAATATGAGTAAACTGTATGCTCAGCTTCTTCATCACCTGCATCTATAAGAATACGTTTATCCTCGAGTGTCTGTATGAATATACTATCTCCTTGACCAACGTCAATTATATGTACGGAAAATAATTTTTCTCTGGCGCAACCGTTTACATAGATAACTAGTAAAAGAATTGAAAAAATTTTTATAAGTGATTTACTTTTCATTTTTGTACACCTCTGTTAAAATAAATGTTTGGAAAATATAATTTTAGGGTAAAATAAAAATTATAAAATTAATAGTTCTCTCATTTGTATAGTTTACAAATTTTTTTATTTGTAAACGAGATTTGAGAAAAGAGATGAAAACAAAAGATGTGATAATTAAAAATATAAATGTATAAATATAAAATAAATGAAAAAGATATGTTAAGGGGAAAAAAGGAGAGGTTTTTATGAGTAAAATAGAATTTAAAAATTTAGATATAGAATCGTTGGATAGGTTACAGCCATTCTTTGATATGACAGATTATGAAGCTTGTGATTATTGTTTTGCTACAATGTTTATGTGGCGGGATACTTACAAGACAAAATACCATATAGAAGATGATTTTGCGATAGTTTTCGGGGAATATGAAGGGGAGATATTCTCAGTACTACCACTAGCATCAAGAGAAAATGTTAAAAAAGCTATAGACTTTGCAATGAATTACTTTGAAGAAATAGAAAGCAAAGTTTATTTAAGAGGGATAAATAAGGAAATGGTGGACTATGTTCACAGTAATTACGGAGATAAATTTGAATACATAGAAGAAAGAGATTTATTTGACTATATATACGATGCTGAGTCTTTAAGAACATTAGCAGGTAGAAAAAATCAGAAGAAGAGAAATCATATAAACTACTTCTTAAAAGAATATGAAGGAAGATTTGAAAGTAGATTATTAGATATAGCAGATTTCGACGATTGTAGAGCATTACTTGATAGGTGGAAAGTTCAGAAAGAGGACTCAGATGCTGATGTTGACGATGGAGAATATGTAGCAATAGAGAAAATATTTAATAATTATGATAAACTAAGAGATAGAGTAAAAGTTTTTGGAATATATGTTGATGGAGCGTTAGAAGCATTTAGTATAGGTGAAAAATTAAAACCGAATATGGCTCTTATACATATAGAAAAGGCGAATCCAGAGATAAGAGGACTTTATCCATATATAAATCAGAAATTCTTAGTAGACGAATTCCCAGATGTTGAATTTGTAAATAGAGAAGAAGATTTAGGTATAGAAGGACTTAGAAAAGCTAAGCTTTCTTATCATCCTGTTAGATTTGCTGAAAAATATACAGTTAGAGAAAAATAGGAGGATCCAATGGCTGCCAGAATAGCGACTGATAAAGATTACGATCAGATAAGGAAAATATGGACATACTGTTTCAATGAAGGTGAAGAAGTAGAAAACTGCTACTTTGAAAATAAGTATAGAGCTGAAAATACTGTTGTTGCAGAGTTAAATGGAGATGTAGTTGCATCAATTCATTTAAACCAGCACACTATAAAGCTTGGTAACAGAGAAGAAAATGTATCCTATGTTGTAGGTGTATCTACATTACCAGAGGCTAGGGGCAAGGGGATGATGAAATCTTTGATGAATTTATCATTTGAAGAGATGTACAATAGAGGACAGAATGTTTCTATACTGATGCCAATAGATTTTAGGCTTTATAGAAGATTTGGATTTGAAAATTGCTACGATATGATTGAGCATAGAATAAATATAGAGGATTTATCAGCTTTTAGAATAGAAAGAGATTTTAGAAAAGCTAAAGAATCGGATATAGATAATCTTATAGATATTTATAATAAATCTAATAGAAGATTAAATGGATATACTGTAAGAGGTAAGCAGAGATATGAGAATATGTTTAAAGAAGTAGCAGCAGATGGAGGACATATTTATATTTGTTCTGATTGTGGTGTATATGATGGATATGTTATTTATGCTATTAATGAAGGAAAATTCTTTGTTAGAGAAGTGTACTTCAGCAATACAAATGCTTTAAAGTCTATTTTAGCATTTATCTACAACCACAATACACAGTGTGATAAGGTTGTTATAATGGAAGACGTTAGAAATACTATAGGTAATACATTAAAGAATCCTAAGACATCAGAATCGCTTTTAAAACCATTTATGATGGGTAGAGTAGTAAATATAGGCGAATGTTTTAGAAATATGGTAGACTATCTTGAAAATAATTACAATTACTCTGATAAATTAGGCTGTTTTGAAGAGAGTGTTACAATAGCGATAAAAGACGATTATATAAATCAGAATACTGTAAACTATAGATTGAGTTTTGAAGGAAATTTATACAGTTGTGATAAACTTGAATATGATGAAGAAAAATCTGATATTGTCCTTAATATAAATCAGATATCTCAGTTGATATTTGGATATAAGGATATAGATGATGTTTTAGATTTATACGACAAGGAAATAAACGAAGAAAAATTAGATATACTTAGAAAAGTATTTGTTAAAAAGAGAAATCATATAAATGAATACGACTAATAAAAATGGGTTACTACATTAGCTATTATTGATGTAGTAGCCCATTTTTTATATTATCAATTAAATTTTTAGTAAGTTGCTGTATTCACTTTTGAGATGTTTGATATTTTGCTTCCTATTAGGTATGCAGCTGTAAGTTTGATTAAATCCGGTATTATAAATGGAACTACACACATTCCAAGTGTTGCAGCAAGTCCTATTGGACCATTTGCGGCAGAGAATACTTTCATAAACCAAATTGTTCCAAGTGAATAACATGCTACAAGACCTATTATTGCAGATATTATAAATGAAACTTTATTTTTTCCAAAGAATTTTTCAAATCCCCACATTATTAGTGCAGTAGCTAAAAATCCTATTATATACCCACCTGTTGGCCCCATTAAAGCAGCTAATCCACTTTTGAATCCAGCAAATACTGGCAATCCTATTGCGCCTAATCCAAGATATATTAATAGTGATATTGTACCAAGTTTTCCACCAAGTACTGCAATTGCTAAGTATATTCCAAATGTTTGTAGAGTAAATGGCACTGCAGTTGGTATAGATATCCAAGAGCAGATAGCTATTATTACAGCACAAAGTGATACGTATACTAATTCTTTTGTTTTCATAAATTTATACCTCTTTTCTTTTTAATTTCTGTGTTTTGATTTTTGATTTATAAACCTTTTATTTTATATATAATCATAGTATGAGATTTATGTTTACTAGAATAAATTAAAATTAAATAAATGTCAACTATAACTATAAAATAAGTTTACCTAAATACAAAGGTAAACTTATTATTTTATTTTTGGTTTACGCTAGATTTTTTATTGTTATCTTAAAAAAATAATGTATTTATTTGAATTATATAAATAATAAAAAAAGTTTTATGAATATATTTTTGAAAAGTGTCAAATATAAAAGTAGAAAGTAATGAGAGGTGGTTAACATATGGAGAAAAGTAGAAGTTTATTTGAACGTTTAAAAGTATTTTTTGTTAGAAGACCATCTGTAATTTTATTCTTTTTTATATTTGCTATTTCTGTTTTGTCTACCAAAGGTGAATTAGTGGATTCAGTTGATGCAAATCAAACTATTTATATTAGAGGTACAGTCGTTTCTGAGGTGAAAAAAGAGAGATACACTCAATATAGGATAGGAGAGTGTCTGGTAAATGACTATTCTGAAAAAGCAGATTTAGAAGTTGGAGATATTGTAGAGGCTATAGGAAAGTCAAAGGCACTTTCTGATATGAAGTTTGATGATTTTAATTATGGAAGGTATTTAAAAAGTACTGGTATAGAAGTTTATTGTGTTATGAGCGAATGTAAGAAAGTTGGGATTAGTAAAGCTTATAAGATGATAGGGGCGATTAGAGAATATATAAAGGATACAAATGCGTATCTGTATAAGGAAAAGTCTGATTTTATCAATTCTATGCTTCTAGGTGAGAAGGATCTTATGAGTGATGAGGATAAGAGGATGTTTTCAAGAACTGGTGTGAGCCATATTATAGCCGTTTCTGGACTTCATGTAGGAATATTGTGTACGTTGGTTGGATTTATTGGAAGAAGAATAAATATAGCTTTTAATATGGTAATTGTTAATATTGTCTTATTTATATATTTTTATATAGCTGGAGGAAGTCCATCTATTGGAAGGGCAGTTGTATCTTCTGTATTTGCTGATATATGCTTTGTGGTGGATAGAAAAAGGGATGGAATTAGCACACTTGCTATAATTGCTTCTGTGATGATATTTTTAAATCCATTTGTAATATATAATACAGGGTTTCAATTAAGTTTTTTAGCTACTTTTTCTATAGTTTATTTTTATCCTATTATAAACAAGAGGATAAAATTTTCAGCAGCATCGGTTACAATAGCGGCAAATATAATGACGCTACCGATAATAGTATATAGTTTTGATGGGATTTCTATATTATCAGTTATAAGTAATGTTTTGGCAGTTCCATTTGTAGCATTTGTCGTGTATATAGATGTTGCAAGTATATTTTTATTTGAAATATTTCCGTTTATTGCGAGCATTGTAGCGGGATTAAATTCTGTAATTATAACGATAATTTATTTTATCCTAGAAAAAGTAGATGAAATATGGTTTTCATACATACAATTTACTCAATTAGACTTTAGTTTTCTTGTGATTTATTATATAATAATTATTCTAGGCATAATTTATTATGAAATCAAAGTCGTAGAGGAGCAAAGAAATGGATTACAAGGATATTATCGGAGGAATGAAACAGAATAATTTTGAGAGAGTATATCTTTTCTATGGAAAAGAATATTATCTTATAGAAAATTCAATAAAAATGTTAAAATCTGGCTTAAATGAGAGTATGCTTGATTTCAACTTTGATGTTATAGATGGAAAAGAGGTTCAGTTAGATCAGCTTCTTAGTTCGATAGAAACATTTCCGTTCATGGATGAAAGAAAAGTTGTAATAGTTAAAGACTTTGAGCTTTTTAATGGAAATAAGAAGAATTTTACAGATGCAGATGAAAAATACTTTATCGAAAGACTAGATAATATACCGGACACTACTGTACTAGCATTCATAGTTTATGGAGATATAGATAAGAGAAAGTCTATATATAAGAAAGTAAACAAGGTTGGTACTGTATGTGAATGTAAGAAATTAGATGGAATGGATCTTTTCAAATGGGTAAAAAGAGAATTCTCTAGACTTGATGTAAATGCGGAAAATGCTACAATAGCCTACTTTATAGAGCAACTTGGATATAGAGATAAAAACAGCGATATGACTCTTACAGATGTAAAAAATGAGATATTTAAAATGGGGTCTTATGCTGGATCAGGCAGCACACTTACAAACGAGATAGTAGACAAACTTTCTCCTAGAAAAGTTGAAAACAATGTATTTAGAATGATAGATAATATAGGAATGAAAAATGCGTCTGTTGCAATGAAAATATTCAAAGACATGGTATTTGACGGTGAGCCAGTACTTAGAATAATGAGCTTAATATCTAGACAATTTAGAATAATACTAAACGTAAAAGACATGCAAAAAGAAAACATGAAAATCAAAGAAATTGCAACAACACTAGGAGTACAAGAATTCGTTGTAAAAAACGCTGCAAAACAGGGAACAAACTTCTCTGATGACAAACTAACAGAAATAATGAACTACATACTAGAAAGCGAATACAGAATAAAAAATGGACTAATCGGTGACGAAGCAGCCATAGAAATACTAATAGGAAAATACTGCAAATAAGCAATGTGGCAAAAGAGCGGTTACATCTCTTCGCCACAGTTTATAAAACTGATTCGAAATAAGTTAATATATATATTTATAAAAATAAAAAAGGTAGTTTTGGATATTTTTTCAAAACTACCTTTTTTATTTGTTATTATTATCGGTTTCTAATATATAGTTTTTGCAATCGCATTTATTAGCGTACTATTTTGGAAACGAGCACAGATTAATTTGCAACGACAATTCTGCAAGCGCCCCGCAACATTGAAATGTGTTACATAAATGGGTGGGGCGCTGAAGCCTGGAGTGCAAATAATCGTGCTTGGATACAAAATAGGCTAAAAAGGCAATAAAAAAACCCCCTTTAGCGAACAGGGGGTCATATATGTCATATTAAACTGGTAATTAAGCGTTCATACCGTTTAATTTCTGAGCTAATTTAGCTACTTTTCTTGATGCAGCGTTTTTATGTATAGTTCCTTTAGAAGCTACCTGGTATATTCTTTTCTGTGCGTACTGGAATCTAGCTTTAGCTTCTTCTACGTTTCCTGCTGCAACTGCTTCATCAAATCTTCTTATAGCTGTTTTAACCTGAGATTTTCTTACTCTGTTTAAAGCAGTTTTCTTTTCTATAACACTTATTCTTTTTTTAGCTGATTTTATGTTTGCCATTCTATTCACCTCCCACAATAACTTTATTAAATAATCACTCATCGTCAACATATTAGATTTTAACAGAATTATAAATAAAAATCAAGGAAAAATATTTATTTATTTTTTATATTTTTCACAACTTGATTTGGTTATAATTTTGCTCTGCTAAAATACAGTCAATTATAAATTATACTAGGAGAATACAAAAAAATCAATTAAAAAAACAAAAAACTAGAAAAATATTTGTCACTTCTTTATTGAACAATGACTTTTTTATTTACATAAAGCAAGAGATAAAGTAAAATAATAGGTATGATATAAAAGCGTAACTGCGCTCATAAACGGAAAAAATGAATTTAGCGTAATAAATCGCTTTGAAATAGAGAATAATTTTGAAAGGGAGGAAACTTAATTGTCAAGCAGACAGAGTAGAACAAGAAACTTTAGTATAATTGCACATATAGACCACGGGAAATCTACTTTAGCAGATAGATTAATACAGACTACAGGTCTTGTAAGCGAAAGAGATATGAAATCTCAGCTTCTTGATAACATGGATCTTGAGAGAGAAAGAGGAATAACAATCAAATTACAGAATGTTAGACTTAAATATCAGGCTAATGATGGTGAAGAATATTATCTTAATTTAATAGATACTCCAGGTCACGTCGATTTTAACTATGAGGTATCAAGAAGTTTAGCAGCTTGTGAAGGAGCTCTTTTAGTTGTAGATGCAGCACAGGGTGTTGAAGCTCAGACATTAGCTAATGTGTATCTAGCTTTAGATCAGGACCTTGAAATACTTCCAGTTATAAATAAGATAGACTTACCAAGTGCCAGACCAGAAGAAGTAAAAGCAGAAATAGAAGACTATATAGGACTAGATGCATCTGATGCACCACTTATATCAGCTAAGAACGGAATAAACATAGAAGATGTATTAGAAGGTATAGTAAATCATGTACCAGCTCCAGAAGGAGATTCAGAAGCTCCTTTAAAAGCTTTAATATTTGACTCATACTATGATGCATACAAAGGTGTTATAGCTTATGTAAGAGTATTTGAAGGTACTGTTAAAAAAGGCATGACAATAGAAATGATGAATACTAAGAAGAAATTCGAGGTAACAGAAGTCGGTGTTATGGCTCCTAACCCAACAGAGCTTCCAGAATTATCTGCAGGGGATGTTGGTTATATAGCAGCGAGTATAAAAGATATAAGAAGCTGTCGTGTTGGGGATACAATAACTGACGCTGATAATATGACAGCTGAGCCATTACCAGGATATAAAAAAGCAACTCCAATGGTTTACTGCGGTATATATCCAGGTGAAGGAGAAAAATACGAAAATGTAAGAGATGCCCTTGAAAAATTACAAGTAAACGATGCAGCTTTAGAATTTGAAGCTGAAACATCTGCAGCTCTTGGATTTGGATTTAGATGTGGATTCCTTGGATTATTACACATGGAAATAATGCAGGAAAGATTAGAAAGAGAATTTGACCTTAATATAGTAACAACTGCACCATCTGTTATATACAGAGTTACAAAAACTGATGGAGAAGTTGTTATGATACAGAACCCAGCAAACTTACCTGAACCAGGTGAAATACAGATGATAGAAGAGCCTATAGTTAAAGGTGATATAATAGTTCCAAAAGATTTCGTAGGGGCTGTTATGGAGCTTTGTCAGGAAAGAAGAGGAACTATGCACAATATGGAATATATTGATGATAGAAGGGTTATGCTTCACTACGACCTACCTCTAAATGAAGTTATATACGACTTCTTTGATGCGTTAAAATCAAGAACTAGAGGATATGGATCATTAGATTATGAAATGAAGGGATATGTACCTTCTAAACTTGTTAAACTTGATATACTTATCAATAAAGAACAGGTCGATGCACTTAGCTTCATAATCCACGAAACAAAAGCATTTGTAAGAGGAAAAGCTATGTGTGAAAAACTTAAAAATGAAATACCTAGACATCAGTTTGCAGTTCCAATTCAGGCAGCTGTTGGAAATAAGGTAATAGCAAGGGAAACAATAAGTGCTTTAAGAAAAGACGTTCTTGCAAAATGTTACGGTGGGGATATCTCTCGTAAAAGAAAACTTCTTGAAAAACAGAAAGAAGGTAAGAAAAGAATGCGTCAGATTGGTAGCGTAGAAGTACCACAGAAAGCATTCATGTCAGTTCTTAAACTTGACGACTAATAAAATAGAATACAAAAATAATTTGGCTGTTGCATTTGATATGTGTAACAGCCTTTTTAGAAGATTGGAGTGATTTTTTTGATAAAATTGCCAGAAACAACAGAGTATATAATAGAAAAAATAGAAAAAAATGGATTTGAGGCATTTGCAGTAGGTGGATGTATAAGAGATAGTCTACTTGGACGAGTGCCAAATGATTGGGATATAGCTACATCTGCAAAGCCAGAAGATATAATGAATATATTTGAAAATACTGTAGAAACAGGTATAGAACATGGTACTGTCACTGTAGTGATAGATAAGGAACCGTATGAAGTAACTACATATAGAATAGATGGAGATTATACAGATGGAAGACATCCAGATAGTGTAGAGTTCACTGAAAATATAGAAGAAGATTTATCTAGAAGAGATTTTACTATAAATGCTATGGCGTATAATAATTCTACTGGATTGGTTGATGTGTTTGGTGGTAGAGATGATCTTAAAAATAAGGTAATAAGATGTGTTGGAGATCCAATAAAAAGATTTGAAGAAGATGCACTTAGGATGATGAGGGGAATTAGATTTTCTGCACAACTTGAATTCTCTATTGAGAATGATACATTCAAAGCGATAGAAGAAATGTCGGATTTAATCTCAGCAGTATCTATTGAGAGAATAAATGTAGAATTTACTAAGACATTGATGTCAGATGCAAAAAAAATAATGATTTATCATGAAAGTGGAATACTAAAAAATATACTACAAGAGCTGTATAAGATAGATAGTGAAGATTATAATAGAGAATTTTCGGCTGTAGAAATGATAAAAATGGGTGTTAATTGTGCTGATTTATGTAAAAAAGATTTAGCTTGTAGGTTAGCTGGATTCTTTATTTATATAAATGAAGCTATTGGACTAGAGAATACTAGAAAAATATTGAAAAAGATGAGATATGATAATAAAACAATTTCTAAGGCTTGTGAGCTTTTAAAATACGGTATGAGAAATATCTCCAATAATAAAGAGGATTTAAAGTATTTACTTATGAAATTGGATAGTGTAGAAATGTTGGAGGATTTAATTGATTTAAAGGCTGCTGAAGTAGATACATATTTAGAAGAAAGAAAAAGTAAATTTGAAGAAAAAAGTGAAGAAGAGAAGAAAATTGAAAGTGTAGGGATAGAAGTATTAGAAGCATTTACAGTAGAAGCTCTTATAGTACTAAATAACGTAGAAAATACTTTAAAAGAAATTGTGGATAACGGCGAATGTTTTAGAGTTAAAGATTTAGATATAAATGGAAAAGATTTAATAGCAGCTGGAATAAAACCAGGCAAGGAAATAGGAGAAATGCTAAATAAAATCTTAAAAGAAGTAATAAAAAATCCAGATATAAATAAAAAAGAAAAATTATTAGAAATGATAAAATAATTTTAAAAATATTTGGAGTGGATAATCTATAGAAATATGTTTTGTTTGTAGATATCGATAAAAATAGAATATATAATCAAATTTATAAAAAATTGAAAAAATTTAAAAAAAGTCGGTTTGAATTACGGTTAAAAGGGTATATAATGAACATAAAGAATTAATAATTATGTATCGGCTTTTTAAATTAAGATTATTTATTTGTCGGTAGAAGGAGAGTACAAAATGATGGATTATAAGAATTTAATAATGAACTCAAAATCAGTTAGAAGTTTTAAAGAAAAAGAAGTTGAAGCTAAAAACTTAGAAGAAATAAAAAAATATATAGAAACAGCTAAAGTTCTAGTTCCTGGTATAGAAACAGAATTAAAATTCTATGACAAAGGTGAAGTATATGACAAAATGGAAGGATTAGCTGGATACAATGGATTCCTTATAGATGCACCACACTACATGCTTTTACTTTCAGATAAAAAAGATAATTATATAGAAAATGCTGGATATATAGCAGAAAACGCAAGATTAAAAGGTGTAGAATTAAAAATAGATTCTTGCTGGATAACATTTGATGACGGAAAGAAAATACTTGAAAATATAGGAATAGTAACTGATAAAGAATTAGTTGCATTAGTAGCATTTGGATATGCTGATGAAGCTAAGAAAAAAGTTTTAAAAGCTACTAAAACTGGAGAAAACTATTCTCAGTCAGAAATGGAAAAAGCAATGGCAGAACCTGCATCAGATAGAAAAGCTATAGAAGAAATAGTATTTATGGATAAATGGGGACAGGCAGCAGATATAGAAGATCTAGAAACAAGAGCTTTATTAGATGCATTCTCATATGCTAGACTAGCTCCTTCAGCACTTAACAAACAGCCATGGAGATTTATAGTTGATGGTGGTAAAATAGTTCTTGTTGTTGATAAAGAAGAATTAAAAGACGAATACGAAGGAAAAATAGCTTCTGGTATAGTTATGTTATACTTCGGAGTAATAGTGGATACAACTCTTATGGATTCTAAATGGGTATTTGATGCAAGTGGATATGAAGTACCTGCTGAATATAGAGTAGTTGGATACTGCAATATATAAATTAAATTGTTTTATATGGATGCCTTGGATTTTCTGAGGCATCTTTTTTATTACATTAAAATTGATACTATATTTCCTCGCTAGGATTCTACGCATCGCTTTGATTTTGTAATACATTTATGTGTTGCGATGCGTCTTTAGATTGTATAAAATAATAATTATTAAAAGGAGGAATGTTTGATGTTTGGAGTTTATATACATATTCCGTTTTGTGTAAAGAAGTGTAAATACTGTGATTTTAATTCGTTTAAAATGAATTTATGTGATAAGAAGAGATATTTAGATGATTTAAAGAAAGAGATAAAGATGTATTCTGGTGAATGTGCTGATAGAATAGTAGATACTATTTTCTTTGGAGGAGGGACTCCTAGTATTTTATCTTGTGATGAGATTGAGAGTTTGATGAAGTGCGTTAAAGATAGTTTTAATATTTCTGATGATACCGAGATTACTATGGAATGTAATCCTGGTACTATTGATAGGAAAAAGTTAGAAACTATTAAAAGAAGTGGAATAAATAGGCTGAGTATAGGCCTTCAAGCTGTTCAAAATCATCATTTAAGTTATATAGGGAGAATTCATACTTATGAGGAGTTTGAGAAGAATTTTAAAGAGGCTAGAAGTGTAGGTTTTGATAATATCAATATAGATCTCATGTTTGCACTTCCTAATCAGACTGAGGACGATTGGAAAGAGAGTTTGGAAAAGGTTGTTGGATTAAACCCTGAGCATATTTCTGCGTATTCTCTTATAATGGAAGAGGGAACAGAGCTTTTTGATATGTATGAGCGAGAAGAGTTTGAACTTATGGACGAGGATAGAGATATAGAGATGTATGAATACACTATTAACTATCTAAAAAACAATGGATATAATCAGTACGAAATATCTAATTATTCTAAAGAAGGTAAAGAGTGTAGACACAATATAATCTATTGGCAGTGTGATAACTATCTTGGACTTGGTGCAGGTGCAGCTGGATATCTTGCTAGAGATAGATATACAAATGAGTCAAATTTAAATAGTTACCATAAAAAAATAGAAAGTGGGAAAAAGCCTATTATAAGTGTAGAAAATCTTTCTGATGAGGAAATGATGGAAGAAATGGTGTTTATGGGATTAAGAATGAACTCTGGAATTAATAGAATTGATTTTAAAAATAGATTTGGAGTTGAATTCTGTGATAAATATAAAAAACAGGTAGAGGATTTGGCTGAGAGAGGACTCTTATCTGTAGTTGAGGAAAATATAAAACTAACTCAAAAGGGAAGAGAGATATCTAATAGTGTATTTTTAGAAATATTATCTTAGATAAGAGTGATAATGATATGTTGATTAGCACTCTAGCATGCTAGTGGACAATTAATAAAAAGAATATTGAATTTGCAATAAAGAAATCTGATTATAGTATAATTGGATTTCTTTTTTGTGTTCAAAAATAATTTTTAAAAAGTTTTTTCAAAAGATGTTGACAAAAAATTCTAATGGTGTTATAAAATAAGTATAAGCTTTTTAGCACTCTTAAACGATGAGTGCTAATAAAGTAAGAAGGTGATGAATTTGGAATTGAATGAGAGAAAATTAAATATACTTAAAGCGATAGTTAAAGATTATATTGATACAGCAGAGGCTATCGGTTCTAGAACAATTTCAAAGAAACATGATTTTGGAGTTAGTGCAGCGACTATAAGAAATGAAATGGCGGATTTGGAAGAGCTAGGATATCTAATACAGCCTCACACATCTGCAGGTCGTGTTCCTTCAGTTAAAGGATATAGATTATATGTTGATTCTTTAATGAACAAGGGAGAGCTTACTGATGAGGAAAAAAGATTAATTGAAAACTGTATGCAAAACAATATAGACAATATAAATGGTTTAATTCATGAAACATCAAAGATGTTATCAAAATTAACCAATTATACTACAGTAGCTATTACAAAGAGTATAGCAAACAACGTAATAAAATATATACAGTTGGTAAACTTAAATGAAAACGAGATACTTTTAATAGTAGTTTCAGCAAAAGGTGATGTAAAGAAAGCGAACATACCAGTAAGAGAAAACATTGAACAAGCTAAACTAAATCTTATATCAGATAGTTTAACAAAAAGACTTGCTGGAAAGAGTGTAGCTGACTTAGATGAAAACTTTATATCATATGTAAAATATCAGATTGGTGAGTTTTCAATGATAGTCGATACATTAATAGATGTTCTAAATGGTGAAGAGTCAGATGATGATTATTCACTTACATTAAATGGAGCTACAAACATTTTCAATTACCCTGAGTTTAACGACATAATAAAAGCTAGAGAATTTTTAAATCTAGTAGAAGAAAAAGATGCCGTTACAGATCTTATTAAACAGAAGGGTATTCAAAAGGATAATCTAAATATTTTAATAGGTAATGAAAATGGAAAAGGTCTTGAAAAAGATTGTAGTGTCGTAACAGCTACATATAATGTAGACAATAATACATTAGGAAAGATAAGCTTTATAGGACCTACAAGAATGGATTATGCTAGAGTTTGCTCAATAATAAATTATATGAGCATTTTACTAAATAAAAAGAAATAAAACAGCGATTTGCTGATTGACTGAGGGGTGTATGTCTTGGAAAATAATAAAGGTATAAACGAGGAGACAAAAGATACTAAAACGGCTGAGAAAGCTCAGAATGAAGAAGTAAATGTTTCTAATGAAGAGATAGAAGGTGAAGCAGAAAACGTAACAGATATAAATGCTAAACTTGAAGAAAAAAAATTAAAAGATGAAATAGCGGATTTAAATGATAAATATCAGAGACTTCAAGCTGAGTATGCAAACTACAGAAGAAGAACTAATGAAGAAAAAGAAAATATAGGAATATTTGCCAATGAAAAAATAATGGCAGAACTTATTCCTGTTATAGACAATATGGAAAGAGCTTTAGATTCAGCAGATAAAGGTACAGCAGTTTATCAGGGTGTTGAGCTAGTTTTAAAACAGCTTTTAGATACTCTTGGTAAATTTGGTCTTAAAGAAATACCAGCTGAAGATGAGCCTTTCGATCCAAACTTCCATCAGGCAGTTATGCAGGATCATATATGTGGTGTAGAACCTGGTAAGGTTGTAGATGTGCTACAAAAAGGATATAAATTAAATGAAAAAGTTGTAAGAGCAACTATGGTAAAAGTTTCTTGCTAATAAATAGCAAATAAATTAATTAAATGAAAAGGTAAATTACAAATCATAATATGATTTATAATCATAAAGGAGGAAATTAAAATGGCAAAAGTAATAGGTATAGACTTAGGTACAACAAACTCATGTGTAGCAGTATTAGAAGGTGGAGAACCACAGATAATACCAAACTCAGAAGGTATGAGAACTACTCCTTCAGTAGTAGCTTTCACTAAAGATGGAGAAAGAATAGTTGGGGAACCAGCAAAAAGACAGGCAGTAACAAATGCAGATAGAACTATAAGCTCAATAAAAACTCATATGGGTACTGACTACAAAGTAAATATAGATGGAAAAGATTATTCACCACAGGAAATATCAGCAATAATACTTCAGAAATTAAAATCTGATGCAGAAAGCTACTTAGGTGAAAAAGTAACAGAAGCAGTTATAACTGTTCCAGCATACTTCACAGATGCTCAGAGACAGGCAACTAAAGACGCTGGTAGAATAGCAGGACTTGAAGTTAAGAGAATAATAAATGAACCAACAGCAGCATCACTTGCTTACGGTATGGATAAATTAGATCAGGATAAAAAAATATTAGTATTCGACTTAGGTGGAGGTACATTCGACGTTTCATTACTTGAAATAGGTGATGGTACTTTCGAAGTTTTAGCTACAGCTGGTAACAACAGATTAGGTGGAGATGACTTCGATAAAATAATAATAGACTACTTAGCAGAAGAATTCAAAAAAGCTGAAGGTGTTGATTTAAGAAACGACAAAATGGCTCTTCAGAGATTAAAAGAAGCTGCTGAAAAAGCTAAAAAAGAATTATCTTCAACAATGAGTACAAATATAAACCTTCCATTCATAACAGCAACTGCAGAAGGTCCAAAACACTTAAACATAGATTTATCAAGAGCTAAATTTGAAGAATTAACAGCAGGATTAGTTGAAAAAACTATGGAACCAATGAAGAGAGCTATATCAGATGCAGGAATATCAGTTTCTGAAATAGATGACGTATTACTAGTTGGTGGTTCTACAAGAATACCAGCAGTTCAGGAAGCTGTTAAAAAATTCATAGGAAAAGAACCTCACAAAGGTATAAACCCAGACGAATGTGTTGCAGCTGGTGCTTCAATACAGGCAGGTGTATTAACTGGTGAAGTTAACGACTTATTATTATTAGACGTAACTCCATTATCATTAGGTATAGAAACATTAGGTAATGTATTCACTAAGATAATAGAAAGAAATACAACAATACCAACTAAAAAATCTCAGGTATTCTCAACTGCAGCAGATAACCAGACAGCTGTTGATATACATGTACTTCAGGGTGAAAGAAGTATGGCTTACGATAATACTACATTAGGTAGATTCCAGTTAACTGATATACCACCAGCAATGAGAGGAATCCCTCAGATAGAAGTTACTTTCGATATAGATGCTAACGGTATAGTTCATGTTACAGCTAAAGATTTAGGAACTGGAAAAGAACAGAAAATAACTATAACTTCTAACACTAACTTATCTGAAGAAGAAATAGAAAGAAAAGTAAAAGAAGCTGAAATGAATGCAGAAGCAGATAAAGCTAAAAAAGAAAAAATAGAAGCAGTTAACCAGGCTGAATCAACAGTATATCAGACAGAAAAAACTTTAAAAGAAGTTGAAGATAAAATAAGCGCTGATGATAAAGCTGAAATAGAAAAAGCAATAGAAAACGTAAAATCTGTAAAAGATAAAGAAGATGCATCAGCAGAAGAAATCAAAAATGCTATAGATGAATTAATGCAGAAATTCCAGAAAGTATCTGAAGTAATGTATCAGCAGGCACAGCAGCAAGCAGGTGCTGAACAGGCAAATGAAGGATCATCTTCAAATAATGACAATGTATATGATGCAGACTTCAAAGAAGTAGATGAAGATAAATAATATCTAACCTTTAGTATTAAATAACTGAATGTGATTATTCCAGGAAAAAAGACTATATAGCTTGTAATTGACCTGTGAATAAAGTAAGATATTAAAGTAGAATTATAAAGTATGAATGATAGCTTGTAGTTTTAAATATTCTACAAGCTATTGTTTTATTGTAGAAAGTTTGAGAAAGGAAAAGGCGGTGTCACAGGTTGAGTAGTAAAAGAGATTATTATGAACTTCTTGGCGTTGAAAAGACAGCAACAGCTCAGGAAATTAAAAAAGCATATAGAAAACTAGCTATGAAATATCACCCAGATAGAAATCCAGGTGATAAAGAAGCTGAAGAAAAATTCAAAGAAATAAATGAAGCATATGAAGTATTATCAGATGAGGAAAAGAGAAAAAGATATGATCAGTTTGGTCCAGATGGCGTAAATGGTCAAGGAGGATTCGGTGGTCAAGGTGGCTTTGGCGGCTTTGGTCAGGGTGACTTCAGTGGATTTGGCGGATTTGAAGATATATTTGGAGATATATTCGGTGGCGGATTCGGCGGATTTGGAGGATCTGGCTCAAGAAGAAGAGGTCCAGTAAGAGGTGCTGATATAAGACAGAGAGTAAGAGTTACATTTGAAGAAGCTGCAAAAGGTGTTAAAAAGGAAATAAAAGTAACTAGAAATGAAGAATGTAGCGAATGTCATGGTACAGGAGCAAAACCAGGTACTTCTAAGAAAACTTGTCCAAACTGTAATGGTACTGGTACAGTTAGAAGTGTACAGAGAACACCATTTGGTAATATAGCAAGTACTAAGACTTGTCCAAACTGTAATGGTACTGGTGAAATAATAGATACTCCATGTTCTAAATGTAAGGGAACTGGTAGTGTAAGAAAAACTAAGACTATCGAAGTTGATATACCAGCAGGTATAGATGATGGACAGATGATAAAATTATCTGGACAGGGTGAATTTGGTGAACCAGGAGCTCCAAAAGGAGATTTATATATAATAGTAGAAGTTACTCCTCATGAAATATTCAGAAGAGATGGATACGATATTTATATAGATATGCCTATAACATTTGTTCAGGCAGCACTTGGTGATGAGATAGAAGTGCCAACTCTTGATGGTAAGGTTAAATATACTATACCAGAAGGTACTCAGACAGGTACAGTATTTAGATTAAGAGATAGAGGTATAAAACGTATTAGAGGTAATTCTAATGGTGATCAGTATGTTAAGGTCAATGTAGAAGTGCCTAAGAAACTTTCTGAAAAACAGAAAGAATTATTAAGAGAATTCGCAGGTGAATGTGGGTCGAAAGAACACGAAAAAAAAGCCACATTCGGGGAAAAAATAGATAGATTATTTGGAAAGAAAAAGAAATAAATAATGAAAAGAGATGTCCAAGATTTTTCAAGGGCATCTTTTTTTAACTTCAAATCGAATCTAAACTCCTCTCCAGGCTTCGGCACATCGCATTTATTCTATAACACATTTATATGTTGCGATGTGCCTCCAGATTGTCGAGAGCATATTAGATTCGATATTGAAGTTTAAAGTTAGTTTTTATGAAAAATCTTTAGGACATCTCTTTTTCATTTTATTTCCCCAAAGTAGAAGATTTTGGTAAAAGTAGATAAAAAAGAAAATTTATCTTGAAAGATTGGTTTATTAATGGTATTTTTTGTAATGAGAAAAATTTGTGAATAGTTATGAAAGGTTTAGTAAAGGAGAGTAGTAATGGAAGAGAAGAAAGGGTTTAGTATAAATTGGGTAGAGACTGGGAAGTTGTTTTTAGCAGCTTTAGTTATTTTTACGCTTAAACATTTTGTTGTTAATTTTGCTGGGGTTGAGTTTAGAAATAATGAGACTACTAGCATGGGTGGAGTTCTTTTAGGGCTAGTGTTTGTGGCAATGGTGCTTGAATACTGGAAGGGATTCCATATTATAGGGAAAGGCGATGGAAAAGGAGCAAGTATTATAGCTGGTATAGGTGCTGGTATATTTGCAAGTTCTATAATGAATTTCTTTATAACTGTTGTGGTTGCAGCGATAGTATTTGGTATTTTAGATTATTTCTTATCTGGTAAAAGAGAAAAGGAAAGATTAGAGAGAGAAGCTAGAAAGCCTAAACACGATGGCAAAAAGAAGACATCTAAGAAGAAAAAAAAATAGTTAGTTTTTTATAAGGTTGTGCTATGAAGATTTAGTAGCACAACCTTTTTTTCTAGAAAGAAAAGATAATAGATAAAAATTGTTATATAGTATGATATAATAAAAGGTAATGTAAAATGGAAAATTTTGACCATGTGTCAATTTAAAGAATAATATTTTTTAGATGGAGGTTACAAAAATGGGAAATTGGATAGAAGTAACAATTAGAACAACTACAGAAGCAGTTGAGGCTATAACAAATATACTTTATGAAAATGGAGCAGCAGGGGCTATGATAGAAGACCCTAATGACT
The DNA here is from genome assembly GCF_008151785.1 of Peptacetobacter hiranonis. Classification (GTDB taxonomy): domain Bacteria; phylum Bacillota; class Clostridia; order Peptostreptococcales; family Peptostreptococcaceae; genus Peptacetobacter; species Peptacetobacter hiranonis. Next base: position 1,931,477 of record NZ_CP036523.1, on the reverse strand, counting down.
TCAAATTCCAGAAAAAACACGAATATGATTGGGATTATGTTGAAGAAGAAGTATTCAACAAAAGTGGAGAAGACTGCGTAAAAATAAAAACATATATATCTGAAGAAAAAAATGTACCAGAATTCGTTGAAAATGTAAGACATAGAATATCTACACTTAAAGATTTCGGTATAGATCCAGGTGAAGGAAGTGTGTCTTTAGATACAGTTAATGAAGCTGATTGGGCGAATAACTGGAAAAAATACTACAAACCAACTAAAGTAGGTGAAAAGATAGTTATAAAACCATCTTGGGAAGAATACGAAGAACAGGATGGAGATATAGTTATAGAGTTAGATCCAGGTATGGCATTTGGTACAGGTACTCACGAAACAACTAGTATGTGTATATGCCAGTTAGAAAAATACGTTACTCCAGATGCTAAGGTATTCGATATAGGTTGTGGTAGTGGTATATTAGCAATAGCAGCTGCTAAATTAGGTGCTAACGATGTAACAGCAGTTGATTTAGATGAAGTAGCTGTTGAAGTTGCTAAAGAAAATGTAAAAGAAAGTAATGTAGAAGATAAAGTTACAGTACTTCATGGAAACTTAACTGATGTTATACATGACAAAGCAGACGTTGTTGTGGCTAATATAATAGCAGATATAATAAAAATACTTGCTAAGGATGTACAGCAGTTTATGAAAGAAGATGCTGTGTTTATATCTTCAGGTATAATACTTGCAAAAATAGATGAAGTAGTAGAAAGTCTTGAAGAAAATGGATTTGAAATAGTAGAAGTTATCAGAAAAGGAGAATGGTCTGCTATAGTATCTAAAATAAAAAAATAAATCTTGATTAGAGATTTTGTAGAATAAAAATTTATTTTAAAAGGATATTATTATGGATTGGACATGGACTATGGATAGATTTTTTGTAGACAAGAACAATATAAATTTAGAAGAAAATACATGCATCATAGAAGGTGAAGATGTAAAGCATATAACAAAAGTTCTTAGATATAGAGAAGGCGAAAAACTTGAAATCTGTGACGGAGAAGATAACGAGTATGTTGGTGAAATAAAATCTATGTCTAAAGAAGAAGTTTGTCTAGATATAATAGACAAAAGAGATATAAAAAGAGAGTCTAAGCTAAGAGTTAGAGTATATCAGGGAATGCCAAAAGGTCCTAAAATGGAGTATATTCTTCAGAAATTAACAGAAGTTGGAACTGATGAAATAATTCTAGTAGATACTAAGAGAAGTGTTGCAAAAGTAGACGGTAAAAAAGAAGATAAAAAGCTTGAAAGATGGGAAAGAATCATCTATGAAGCAGCTAAACAGTCTAAGAGAGGAAAAATTCCTACATTAAAAGGGGTTTTAAGTTTTAAAGAAGCTCTTGAGGATATGAAGAGAAATGATTATAATATTTGCCCTTATGAAGACGAAAGAAATATACCTTTAGTTAAAGAGATAAGAGGGCTTGATATAGAAAGTATAGGAATATTTATAGGACCAGAAGGTGGAATTGCTGACGAAGAAATAGATGCACTTAAAGAAAATGGAGCAAAAGTAGTTACTCTTGGTCCTAGAATTCTTAGAACAGAAACTGCATCTACTGTAGCCTCAGCACTTGTACAATATGAATTAGGTGATTTAGGAGGAGAAATATAAGTGAAAAAAGTTGCTTTTTACACACTTGGATGTAAAGTAAACCAGTATGAAACAGAAGCTATGATAGAATTATTTGAACATGCTGGATATGAGCACGTTCAGAGTGAAGAATATGCAGATGTTTATGTTATAAATACTTGTACTGTTACTCACATGAGTGATAGAAAATCAAGACAGTATATAAGAAGAGTTAAGAAAAAGAACCCAAACTCTGTAATAGCGGTTGTAGGATGCTATTCTCAGGTTGCTCCAGAGGAGATACTAGATATAGAAGAAGTAAATCTAGTTATGGGTACTAATGATAGAAGACATATCGTTGAAAAGGTAGAGGCTGTTACATGCAATGATAAGGTGTCTACAGTAGACGATATAATGAAGGTAAAAGAATTTGAAGAAATAGAAATAACTCAGACTAATGGTAGAACTAGAGCGTTTATGAAAATTCAGGATGGATGCGATAGATTCTGTACATATTGTATAATTCCTTATGCAAGAGGAAGAGTTAGAAGTAGAGATCTTGATAATATAGTTGAAGAAGTTAAATTATTGGCTTCTAAGGGCTATAAAGAGGTAGTACTTACTGGAATACACGTTGCATCTTATGGAAAAGATATAAAGGACAAAGAAGTTAAATTACTAGACGTTATAAAAGCTGTAAATGAAATAGATGGTATAGAAAGAATAAGAACTAGTTCAGTTGAACCGATATTATTCACTGATGAGTTTGTAGAAGAAATTTCTAAAATGAATAAAGTTTGTCCTCACTTCCATTTATCACTACAGAGTGGATGTGATGCTACATTAGATAGAATGAACAGAAGATATACTACTAAAGAATATAAAGAAATAGTAGATAGATTAAGAGAAAAAATGCCGGATGTTGCTATAACTACAGATGTTATAGTAGGATTCCCTGGAGAAACTAATGAAGAATTTAAACAGACTTATGAATTCTTAAAAGATATAGAATTAGCACAGATGCACATATTCAAATATTCTCCAAGAAAAGGTACTCCAGCAGCTAAGATGGACAACCAGATAGATCCTCAGGTAAAACATATGAGAAGTGAACAACTTATATCTCTATCTAAAAATAATTTCGATAAATTTGCTGAAAGATTTATAGGAAGAGAAATGGATGTTTTATTTGAAGAAACTACTAAGTCTGGAAATTATGAAGGGCTTACAATGAACTATATGAGAGTTGAAGCTCCAAGTGAAGAAGATATTTCTGGACAGATAAGAAAAGTAAAAATAACTGGAATAAAAGAAGACTATGTTGAGGGTGTATTAATATAGTATAAAAATAAATCCTTCTGATTTTACCAATTAATTTGGTGAAAAAAGAAGGATTTTTTATTTTGGTGTAGAAATTTATAAAGATAACAAATCGGAGGTGAAATAATTATGGATTGTATATTCTGTAAAATAGCAAATGGAGAAATACCATCATCAAAAGTTTATGAAGATGATAAAATATTAGCGTTTAACGACCTTAATCCTGTTGCGCCATATCATATACTTGTAATACCTAAAAAACACTATGCTAGTATATTAGACGTGCCAGCAGAAGAAATGGGTATAATAGCTGATATACACAATGCTATAAACACAATAGCTAAAGAAAAAGGATTCGATAAAACTGGATTCAGAATAATAAACAACTGCGGTGAAGATGGTGGTCAGGAAGTTAAACACATACACTACCATGTACTAGCAGGTAAAAAACTTCCTAACTACGAAGCAGAAGAAAAATAGGAATATTTTCCTAGATAAATCTTAGCGAAATGTATGATTGGGTAATTTTAAAAAAATGTTAAAAAAAATGTCGGATTAGGAATAAAAATACTTGATAAAAGTAAAGATTTAGTTTATACTAGATTAAGTGTTAGGTTTGTAATCCTTAACAGTTGTTACAGTCCCAGCATAATTGCGCTATCGGAGGGAGGGAAAAAGAATGTCAGAAGTTAGAGTAAGAGAAAATGAATCATTAGACAGTGCTTTAAGAAGATTTAAACGTCAGTGTGCAATGTCTGGCATAATGTCTGAAGTTAGAAAAAGAGAACACTACGATAAACCAAGTGTAAAACGTAAGAAAAAAGCTGAAGCAGCTAGAAGAAAAAACGCTAAAAGATAGTAGCAAATAAAAACAAAGAGGTGAGGGGAAATGACCCTTAAACAAAAATTACAAGAAGATCTAAAGACTTCAATGAAAAACAAAGATACATTGAGAAAATCAGTTATAACTTTAATAAGATCTTCAATAAAGCAGGTAGAAGTTGATAAACGAATCGAATTGAACGATGATGATATTATAGATATAATATCAAAACAGCTAAAACAGCGCAATGACAGTTTAGAACAATTTCTAGATGCTGGAAGGGAAGATTTAGTTGAAGAGACTAGATCAGAAATAGAAGTATTAAAAGAGTACCTACCTCAACAATTAAGCGAAGAAGAGCTAAATGAGATTGTAAAACAGACTATATCTGAAGTAGGAGCAACTTCTATGAAGGATATGGGAAAAATAATGTCAGTTATAAAACCTAAAACAAAAGGTAGAGCTGATGGAAAACTAATTAATAAATTAGTTAAGGAAAACTTACAATAAATATGTATATATGGCCTGGATATTTTATCCAGGCTTTTAATCTTTTTTTGTAAAAAAATAGTTTATATAAAAATAAAAAATATAGTCAAATTAAAAAATAATTATAAAAAAAGATATAGATTTAAAAGTCTATATCAATGAATTTCATATAAATAAAAATGACAGTGAAATTGACACTCGGTTATATTTATAATAACACACTTTCAATTTAAAAAAAAGTCTGTAAATTCGCATAAATATAAGTTATTATATATATAAGCTAAAAAAACATATATCAAACATAAAATATACTAAGGGAAAACGGTATATGTCAGCGAAGGGAGAGAGTTTTATGAGAGTTACAGTAACTGGAAAACATGTTAAATTAACAGATGGAATAAAAGGGTATACAGAAGATAAACTAAAGAAACTTGGAAAATACCTAGATGAAGATACAGAAGTTAAGGTAACTGTTAGCGCTGGGAAAAATAGACAGAAGGTAGAAGTTATGATACCTAATGTAAATGGTCACACAATAAGAGTGGAAGAAGAACAGGATAATTTATATCCAGCAATTGATTTAGTTTGTGATAAGTTAAGCAGACAGATTATAAAATATAAAGATAAATTTAAAACTAGAGTACCAGGCAACTTCTCTATAAGATATGAAGGAATAGAAGAACTAGCTCAGGAATTAGATTACGAAGTAGAAGAACCAGAAGTAGTAATAGAAAGAAGAAAAAAATTCAATTTAAAACCTATGAGTATAGAAGAAGCTATACTACAGATGAATTTAACAGACCATGATTTCTATATGTTTAAAGATCGGGAAAGCTTCGAAATATGCTTAGTATATAAGAGAAAAGAAGGCGGATATGGATTAATAGAACAGGAAGTTTAAATTATATAAATCCATAAATAGATAGTATATAAAATGTAAACAAGGGAGTTGTCAATTGGCAACTCCTTTTTTAAAATATAACTATAAAAATGTTTAACAGATAGTAAATTTGGGTAAACATATACTATATGAATTTTAAGGAGGAAACAAATTATGGATATGAAAGTTTTACAGAACTTATCTTATGGACTTTATACAATAGGTACATTAAAATATGGAAGAAAAGTTGGGTGTGTTGTAAACACAGTGTTCCAGGTTTCTGCGGATCCGGCACTAATATGTATAAGTATGAACAAAGATAACTTTACACATGATTGTATAAAAGAAGAAGGAAGATTTAGTGTATCTATATTATCAGAAGATACAGATCCAGCTATAATAAGAGCATTTGGTTTCCAGTCATCTGAAAAGAATGACAAATATGATGGTTTCAAATATGATTATGTAGATAAAATGCCAGTAATGGTTCAGGATATAAGCGGATATTTAATATGTGAAGTTGTATCATTTACAGATGCAGCAACACATTCTTTAATACTTGCTAAAGTAACAAATTCAGGATTTGTAGGAAAACACAAACCTATGACTTATGATTATTATCATAAAGTAATAAAAGGTAAAGCACCAAAGAATGCTCCTACTTATGTTGAAGAAGAAGTTAAAAAAGAAGAAGCTCCTAAAGCAGAAGGAAAAGTAAGTTACTACTGTGATGTATGTGGATATGTATACGAAGGAGATATAACAAAAGAGCCAGACGACTATAAATGTCCATTATGCCATATGGATAAATCACACTTTGTAAAAGTTGAAGAAGAACCAGTAGAAGAAAATGTAAGCTACTACTGTGATGTATGTGGATATGTATACGAAGGAGATATAACAAAAGAGCCAGATGACTATGTATGTCCATTATGTGGAGTAGATAAGTCACACTTTATAAAATCTGAAGAAAAATCTGTTGCAAAAGAAGAAGTTAAAAAAGAAGAACCAAAAACAGAAGATGCAGGAGTAAGCTACTACTGTGACGTATGTGGATACGTATATGAAGGAGATATAACAAAAGAACCGGATGATTATGTATGCCCATTATGTGCAGTAGATAAATCACACTTTATAAAAGTAGAAAAAGAAGAAGCAGTAAAAGAAGAGGAAGAACCAAAAACAGAAGATGCAGGAGTAAGTTACTATTGTGATGTATGTGGATACGTATACGAAGGAGATATAACAAAAGAACCAGACGATTACGAATGCCCATTATGTCATGTAGACAAATCTCATTTTATAAAACAGTAAATAAGATATATTATATAGGCTGTCACAAAATTTGTGACAGCCTTTTTTTAGTTTATTTCATAATAAAAAATTGAAATTCAAATTTATTATGAAATAAGCAATAAAAATGGTATAATATAGAATGTGGAATTATATTTATATAATGAAACAAAAAGTTTTAATAAAGCTTTAAGCTGGGAGGAAAGAAAGAATTGATTATACAAAAGAAATTTCTTATATCAGAGCCAAATTTTGAAAGAGAACTATTTGGAAACTTTGATGAAAATATTAAGCTTATAGAAAAGTCACTAAATATAGATGTAACACTTAGAGAAGGAAACCTTATTTTGATAGGTGAAGAAAAAAATGTAGAAGCAGCAAATAGTTTAATGAATGAACTACACACTACAGTATCTAAAGGGAAATCGCTAGATAAACAGTCTATACTATATTCATTATCTCTTCTTAATGATGGAGATGAAAATAGAATACAGGAACTTGAAGGTACAATAGTCCTTACTAAGAAGGGTACTCCGGTTCAGCCAAAGACTTTAGGACAGAAAGAATATGTTAAATTAATAGAAAATAATGATATTACTTTTGGTATAGGTCCAGCAGGTACTGGTAAAACATACCTAGCAGTTGCGATGGCGGTTCAAGCATTTAAAAGAGATGAAGTAACTAGAATAGTACTTACAAGACCAGCAGTAGAGGCAGGAGAAAGTTTAGGATATCTTCCGGGTGATTTACAGGAAAAAATAGACCCATATTTAAGACCGCTTTACGACGCATTATTTGAAATGCTAGGTGGAGATAAAGTTAATAAATACATAGAAAGAGGAATTATAGAAGTTGCACCTCTTGCATTTATGAGAGGTAGAACACTTGATAATGCATTTATAATACTGGATGAAGCACAAAATACCACATCTGAGCAGATGAAGATGTTCCTTACAAGACTAGGATTTGGATCAAAAGCTGTAGTAACAGGAGACGTTACTCAGACAGACCTTCCTTCAAATAAGAAAAGTGGTTTAGTTCAGGCTACATATATATTAAAAGATGTCAATGGAATAGGTATCAAAGAACTGACAGACAGAGATGTTGTTAGACATGAGCTTGTTCAGAGAATAATAAAGGCATACGATAAATATGAGAAAAAAGAAGCCTACAAAAGAGAAAAGAAGGAAGAAAGAAAAAGACAGAATAAATAATCTGTTGTATTAAAAATTAAATAAATTATTATAAAAATTAAATAAGCAGGTGGAAATTATGAGATATATATTTGATGATAGACAGGACAAAATAGATATAAAAGATGAACTTTATGAAAAAATAGAGGATATAGTAGAAGAAGTATTAGATTATGAAGGATACAGTGATGATTACGATATAAGTATATCTTTTGTAGACAATAAGGAAATACATGAGCTTAATAAACAGTTTAGAGGTGTTGATAGAGCTACAGACGTACTATCATTCCCTATGTTATCTGATGAATTTGAAGATGTAGAATATGAAGAAATGTCTTTAGGTGATATAGTTGTATCACTTGAAAGAGCTCTTGAGCAGAGCATAGAATATGGACATAGTTTTGAAAGAGAAGTTTGCTTTTTAGTATGTCATAGTATGTTCCATTTATTAGGTTACGACCATGATACAGATGAAAATACTAGAGAAATGAGAGAAAAAGAAGAAGCAGTTCTTACTAAACTAAATATAACTAGAGATTAGTTTTTACTAATATTTGAAAAAGGGAGTCGAGTCCTATGGAAGAAAATGGTAAGAAAAAAAAGAAAAAGAAACAAAACATAATCAGATCATTTAATGCTGCAATAGAGGGTGTTATATATACATTCAAATCAGAAAGAAATATGAAAATTCATTATATGATAGCTTTTGGAATATTAGTAGTGAGTTTGCTATTTAAGTTATCAAAGCTAGAATTTATAATGCTTTTAGTTGCTATAACACTTGTTATAGTAGCGGAAATGTTCAATACAGCTATTGAAAAAACTGTAGACTTGGTTACATCTGAGTATCATGAATTGGCAAAGATAGCTAAAGACGTAGCAGCTGGTGCGGTATTAGTCGTATCATTAAATGCTGTTGCAGTAGGATATATAATTTTCTATGATAAGTTGACCGAGCTTTCAGGATATCTTATTTATTCTATAAGAGAATCAGAAATGCATATAACATTAATATGTATAGTTATGGTGCTTTTAGCAGTTGTTGTTGCAAAGGCACTTACAAATACAGGAACTCCATTAAAAGGTGGAATGCCTAGTGGGCATGCAGCACTTTCATTTGCAATAGCCACAGCTATAACACTTATGACAGAAAGAGTAGAAGCATCAACACTAGCATATTTGATGGCATTCCTTGTTGCACAGAGTAGAATAGAAGGAAAGATACATACATTTTGGGAAACTGTAGCAGGAGGTGTACTGGGTACATTAATTGCAATACTAGTATTCCAATTGGGTCTTTTCTATTAATTTATAAAAAGTTAGGAGAATAATATATGTTTAAATCAGGTTTTGTCAGTATAGTAGGTAGACCAAATGTTGGTAAATCTACTTTGATGAATAATGTTGTCGGTGAAAAAATAGCTATAATGAGTGATAAACCACAGACAACAAGAAATACAATTCAGGCAGTGTACACTGATGATGAATCACAGGTGGTATTCCTAGATACTCCTGGTATACACAAACCAAAAAACAAACTAGGAGAAATAATGGTAAAAGCTGCTACAGATGCATTTAGTAATGTTGATTTAATACTATTTGTTGTAGATAGCTCAAGAAAAATAGGACCTGGAGATAGAAGAATAATGGAAGATCTTAGAGGATCAAAAACTCCAATAGTTCTAGTAATAAACAAAATAGATCAGATAGAGGACAAAGATGAATTATTCGACATAATAAAAATGTACGATGATGAAAAAATGTTTAAAGAAATAGTGCCTATATCTGCATTAAAAGGTAAAAATGTAAAAACTCTTATAAATGTTATCAAAGAAGACTTAGAAGAGGGGCCAAAATACTTCCCAGATTATATGGTAACAGATCAGCCAGAAAGAGTCCTAATAGCTGAGCTTATAAGAGAAAAAGTTCTTCATTATGTTGATGACGAGGTACCACATGGGGTAGCAGTTGAGATAGAAAGAATGAAGGCTAGAAAAGATAAAGAAATAATAGATATATCTGCGGTTATTTACTGTGAAAGAGATTCTCATAAGGGAATAATCATAGGTAAAGGCGGTAGAAAACTAAAAGGAATAGGAAAATCTGCAAGACAGGATATAGAATTACTTTTAGGTTCTCAGATAAATCTTCAGTTATGGGTAAAAGTTAAAGAAAACTGGAGAAACTTACAGAATTATATCAATAATTTTGGGCTCAATGATAATAGCAAATAATTGTATTCAATACAAAATATATTAAAAAGGTGGATAAAATGGACAGGACGCAAGAAACATCACAAGATTTATTAGACGAGGTCAAGTCGTTAATTGAAAATCACAAATACTTCGAACTTAGAGAACTATTAGAGGAATATCATATTATAGATATATATGATGTTATGGAAAACTTAGAAGACGAAGGAATGCAGGTAAAATTATTTGAAATACTTCCAAGTGATATGGCAGCTTCTATATTAGAAGAAAGTGGAGTGGAATTTTTCAGTAGAATGATTTCTAAACTAGAAATAGAGCATGCTAAAAATATATTAGAATGTATGTCATTAGGCGATATGGCAGATATTTTAAATGAGCTTGAAGAAGATGAAAGATTAAAGATCATCGATTACCTAAATCCTGAGGATGCTGAAGAGGTTAAAGAGCTTCTATTCTATGAAGACGATACAGCAGGTGGAACTATGACAAAGGGATACATATCTATAAATAAGGATATGACGGCACTTCAGGCTATAGAAAAAATGAGAGAAGAAGCAGAAGATGCAGAAACTATCTATTATATATATGTAGTAGATGATGAGGAAAAATTAGTCGGTGTTCTTTCTCTTAGAGAACTTATAGTAGCTAGAGATGAGGCTATAGTAGAAGATCTTATGATAGAAAATCTTATATCAGTTTATGACTATGAAGATAGAGAAGAAGCAGTTAGATTGGTATCAAAATATAATTTAGTTGCAATTCCGGTTGTAGACAGAGAAGGAAAGCTTAGAGGAATAATAAAAGTAGATGATATCATAGATGTTATGGAAGAGGAAGCTAATGAAGATATGTATAAGTTAGCAGGAAGCTCTGAACACGAAAGAGATACAGCAGAAGATGAAAATTCTACTTTATCACAGCAGATACTATCATCAATAAGAGGTAGAATGCCTTGGCTTTTATTAACTTTAATCGGAGGATTATTGGCTTCAAGTTTAATGGCAAACTTTGATACGTTAATAAGAACAAATTTTGTGGAACTTCTATTCTTTGTTCCGTTAGTTATAGGAATGGGTGGAAATGTAGGATGCCAGGCATCTTCAGTTACAATAATAACTCTATCTAATAGAGAAATATCAGGTAAAGATATTGCAAAAGAAGCTCTAGTTGGAATAATTACAGGGTTAATATGTGGAATAATTACAGCAGCAGTAATATTATTTGTTAAACATAATGTGAATATGGCTTTAGTTATTTCAATTTCTCTATTTGTAAATATGGTAATAGGAGCTTTAATAGGTGTATTAGCACCAGTCATGCTTACTAAAATGGATTCAGATCCAGCAACAATATCTGCACCAGTTATCTCTACTATTTTAGATATAATTGGAATAGGAGCTTATTATTTAACGTCTAGTATGCTACTTTCACAGATAATAGGATAATAAATTAAAGATTATAATAATATAAATATATAAAAGTTAATGAAAGTATAGTATAATTAATATAATAAAAAGGATTGATAAATTTGGTTATATTCAACACACAGGGGATAGTTCTTAGAACATCTAGATACTCTGAAAACGATGTGATACTTACTATTTTTACTAGAAATTTAGGAAAAGTATCAGCAATAGCCAAAGGTGCAAAGAGAAACAAATCAGCACTACTTCCTTCAGCACAGCTTTTTGCATATAGTAATTTCACTTTAAAAAAGCAGAGGGGAATGTATAGAGTATCTCAAAGTGAGATAATTAAAAGTTTCTATGATATATCTTATGATATAGATGCATTTTCATATGCGTCATATATATCTAGATTAGTAGAAAACTCTCTTCTTGAAAATCAAACAAATCGGAAATTATTTAATTTAATAGTTAAAACAATGTATCTTTTATCTCAAAAGGATGTAGATAAAGAGTTTATAACAGCAGCTTTTGAATTAAAGTTTTCTGATTGTATGGGATTTAGACCTATTACTGATAGATGCTCTGTTTGTGGAGATGAGTCAGATCAAAGGGCTATCTTCAATATAGAAGAAGGTGGAATGCTTTGTAAAAAATGTGCAGAAAATTTCTCGGGAAACATAAGACTTGATGCAACAACGAGAAAGCTTATGAATTATATACTGTCAAATGAAATTGAAACTGTCAGCAGAGCAAAGGTAAACAAAGTGCTGACAAAGGAGCTTTCAAAATTAATGAAACAGTACTTAACAGCATATGTAAGTAATTTGAATATGAAATCACTAAACATCTTAGATGATTTACATAAGTTTTAAAAAGGAGCTGATATTATGAGCAGTATAACAATTGAAATGGTGGATAAAGTAATGGAAAGAGTGCCATCAGCTAGTTACAAAGAAGTAAAAGAGGCACTAGTTCATTCTGATGGAGATATTCTAGAAGCTATAATCTACCTTGAAGAAAATTCAGGAGCAATAAAAGCAAAGAAAAAAGTAGAAGACTTCTTTGAAAAAAGCAAAGAAGATGCTGAGGAAGTTAGAAAAAATACAGAAGAAAAAATTGGCAAAGATGTAGAAGAGCTTAAAGCTCAGTTAAAAGAATTATTTGCTAAAAGTAATAGAGTAAGAGTAGTCGTTGAAAAAGAAGGCAAAATAATAATGAACATTCCATTTACAGTTGGTGTATTAGGAATAGCTATGATGCCTCTTCTTACAATTCTTGGGCTATCAGCTGCTGTATTATCTAAATATAGAATAAAAATACAGAATGAAGCTGATGGAGAAACTGTTGATTTAGGAGAACTTAACGAAGAAAAAGCTACAGTATTAAAAGATATGTTTATTAATACAGCTAAAGACTTAAAAGAAACAGTTGTAAAGAAAAAAGAAGAAAAAGACGATAAAGATATAACAGATGATTTAATAAATGAATGTGAAAAAGACGAAAATGCTGAATAGCAGATTAAAAGTATCAAATTTATATTGATAAAGTTTATTTAATATCTATTACAAAGTAATTGGTATTTAAAACATAAAAGTATTGCAAAGTAGCCTTTCGTGTAACGCGGAAGGCTATATATATTTAGGAGGGATTTTTATGAATTTTCAGGAGATGATTCTTGCTTTACAGAGATATTGGTCTAAGCAGGGATGTATCATTACACAGCCTTATGATGTTGAAAAAGGTGCAGGAACAATGAATCCAAATACTTTCTTAAGATCACTTGGTCCAGAACCATGGAAAGTATGTTATGTTGAACCATCAAGAAGACCAGCAGATGGTAGATACGGAGAAAACCCAAACAGATTATATCAGCATCATCAGTTCCAGGTTATATTAAAACCATCACCAGATGATATACAGGATTTATACTTAGACAGTTTAAAAGAAATAGGTATAAACCCATTAGAACACGATATAAGATTCGTTGAAGATAACTGGGAAGGAGCTACTGTAGGTGCTTGGGGGCTAGGCTGGGAAGTTTGGCTTGATGGAATGGAAATCACTCAGTTTACATATTTCCAGCAGGTAGGAAATCAGGAATGTGAATTAGAAACAGGAGAGATAACTTACGGTCTTGAAAGAATAGCTATGTATATACAGGACGTAGATAGTGTATATGACTTAAAATGGAATAATGAGTTAACTTACGGTGATGTATTCCAGAAACAGGAATATGAAAACTCTGTTTACTCATTTGATGAATGTAATGCAGAATTATTATTCCACTTATTCGACGAATATGAAAAAGAAGCATTAAAATTAATGGATAAAGGCCTTGTTATACCTTCTTATGATTACGTATTAAAATGTTCTCATACTTTCAATACTCTTGATGCAAGAGGAGCAATTGGGGTAAGCCAGAGAGCAGCATTTATAGGTAGAGTAAGAAATATGGCAAAAGTAGTAGCCGAAACATATATAAAACAGAGAGAAGAAATGGGATTCCCTCTATTAAAAAAGGATGGTGACAAATAATGAATAACTACCTTTTATTTGAAGTAGGCGTTGAAGAAATGCCATCAAGATTCGTTGCAAGTACTTTAAAACAGATAAAAGAAAGTACTGAAAAAATGCTTAACGAAAAAAGAGTTAAATTTGAAAATATAGAAACTTTTGCAACTCCAAGAAGATTAACATTTATTATAAATGGATTAGCTGAAAGACAGGAAGATTTAGAAGAAGAAGTAAAAGGACCTTCTAAAAAAATATCATTAGATGCTGATGGAAACTTTACTAAACCAGCACAGGGATTTATGAGAAGTAAAGGATTAAATCCAGAAGACATATATTTTAAAGAAGTAGGAAAAGATGAATATCTATTTGCTACAATAAGAGAAAATGGTGCTGAAACAGCAGAAGTATTAAAAGAAATACTTCCACTAGCTGTAAAATCAGTTGTATTCCCTAAAGCAATGCACTGGGCAGGAAAAGATATAAGATTTGTTAGACCTATAAGATGGTTAGTAGCTCTTCTTAATGATGAAGTACTTCCAGTTGACCTTGAAGGTATAATAGCTTCTAATGTGACTAAAGGACATAGATTCCTAGGAGCTAAAGAAATAGTTGTAAACTCAGTAGAAGACTACAAAGCTAAATTAAGAGAAAACTATGTAATACTTGATCAGGCAGAAAGAAAAGCTATGATAGTTGAACAGGCTAACAAAGTAGCTGAATCTTTAGGTGGTAAAGTAATAATGGATCCAGACCTACTAGATGAAGTAACTTGTATAGTTGAATACCCAACTGCATTCTACGGAGAATTCGATAAAGAATATTTAAAACTTCCTAAGAGAGTTGTAATAACTCCAATGCAGGATCATCAGAGATATTTCCCAGTAGAAGATGCTGATGGAAATCTTCTTCCAAACTTTATAGCTGTTAGAAATGGTGACAGCTTCGGTATAGAAAATGTAAAAGCTGGTAATGAAAAAGTTCTTGAAGCTAGACTAGCAGATGCATTATTCTTCTATAGAGAAGATACTAAGAAAAACTTAGAATCTTATAAAGAAAGATTAAAAACTGTTGTATTCCAGGAAAAACTAGGAACAATATACGATAAATCAGAAAGAATAACAAAACTTTCAGCTGTAATAGCAGATTCTTTAGGTTGTGCAGATAAAAAAGCTGATATAGTAAGAGCTGCTGAACTTTGTAAAGCAGACCTTGTTACAAATATGGTATTCGAATTTGATGAACTTCAGGGATACATGGGTATGGAATACTCTAAACTTGAAGGAGAAAATCCAGCAGTATCACAGGCTATATATGAACACTATATGCCAGTATCAGCTGGTGCAGAAGTTCCAGCTTCATTAGAAGGTTCAGTAGTGTCTATAGCAGATAAATTAGACTCAATAGCTGGTTTCTTTGCAATAGGTATACAGCCAACAGGATCTCAGGACCCATTTGCTCTAAGAAGACAGGCTCTAGGTATATTAAATATACTAATGGAAAACAAAATAACTATAGATATAAAAGAAATATCTGAAGCTGCATTAGATAACTACACAGAATTAGAATTCAACAAAGAAGAAGTAGTTGGTCAGATGTTAGACTTCTGCTCAGAAAGAATTAAAAACTTATTCAAAGATATGGGAATAAGATATGATGTTGTTGAAGCAATATTAAATGCAGATATAAATGATATAGCAGATATGCATCATAGAGCATTAGAACTTAACGAATGGATAAATAAAGATGAATTAGTTGAAATGCTTACTGCATTTAACAGAGTTTCTACTTTAGCTGAAAAAGCAGAAGGTGTAAACGTTGATGAAGCTTTACTAGTTGAAGCTCCAGAAAAAGAATTATACGAATCATTCAAATCAGTTAAAGAAGAAGTTAAAGGACATCTTGCTAATAAAGATTACGGAAAAGCACTTGATTCATTTGCTACATTAAAACCAGCAGTTGATAACATGTTTGACAATGTAATGGTAATGGATAAAGATGACAATGTTAGAAATAACAGATTAAATATGTTAAAGAACATATCAGATACAATGTTAACTATATGTGACCTTAACAAAATAGAATACAAATAAATGAAAATAATAAGTTTTAAAGAAGCGCTTACTTTTAATAGAGTTAATTACTATTAGAAGCTAAGAGCTTCTTTTTTTGTGTAAAAAATACATAAAAATATAAATTTAAAAATTAATGTAGTAAAAAGATAAAAGTTTATTAACAAAAGAAAAATACTGAAATATTTATTAATGTTTTAAAATTTAAATATTTTAGTTTCTAAAATATAGAAAAATAAAATGTTGAAAAAGCATGTATAGAAAAAAACTATATACACATAGAAAAACTTTTAAACTAAATAAATCTATAATATAATAACAAAGTATTGATAAAAGCTATTTATTAAACAAATAATAATATTTAGTTTTATTAATAGGCTATGTTAGACAATTGTGTGATTAATTATACAGAAAATAGGTTATAATATAGGTATCAACTATACTTCGCCATATTATATAGAAAGGATTACTTATATTATGAAAAAAGCAGATATAAAAGCCATAGTTAAAAATTTGAATAAAGATGAACTTAGAGACTTAATTTCAGTAGCACAAGGAGTTTTAAGTGCTTTATTTAGTTCTGATGAAATAGAGGATAATATTAAGGAAAGTAGATTTTCTAAGGGATACGAATGTCCTAAATGTCAATGTAAGGATGTTAATAAAAATGGTAAGACTAGAGGTAGACAAAGATATATTTGTAAAAGGTGTCGTTGTACTTTTGATGAGTTTACTATGTCTCCTTTCTCTAGTACTAACTTAGGATTAGATAAATGGCTTAAATACTGTGAATTAATGATATTAGGACTTTCTATAAGACAATGTGCAACTGAAATTGGAGTTGGAGTTAAAACATCTTTTTATATGAGACATAGGATTTTAGATGTTATTAATCTATCATTAAAAAATGATATGGTTGAAGGTATTGTAGAAGTAGACGAAGTTTTTATTCGTGAATCATATAAAGGTAATCATTCAAAAAGTACTACTTTTAAGATGCCTAGAGAACCTAGAAAAAGAGGTAAGGGAAAAAAGGATAAGAAAAAAAGAGGTATTTCTAACGACCAAATTTGCATTGAAACTGGTGTTGACCGTAAAGGAAATATAGTAATGGGAGCGGTTTGTAATGGTAGAATTACAACTAATGATATTATTAGATTTTTTGATGGAAAAATAGGAGAAGATGTTACTTTCGTAGTCGATAGCCACAAATCTTATTTAAGTATAAATAAAGACCTAAATGTTGAATTAAAACGAGTTCCTAGAGGCAAATCTATGATAGATAGTGTTTATCACTTACAACATGTAAATTCTCTTCATAGTGGATTTAAGAGATGGTTAATGCACTCTAATGGAGTCTCTACTAAATACATTTCGAATTACTTGGCTTGGTTTAAATTCTTGCAATTAAGCAAGAAGAATAAAAAGAGCGATAGAATTAAGGATATGTTAGTTAATGTAGCAACTAAAGAAACTTGCATAACTATAAATACTATTAGAAATAGATATATTGAATTAGCTTAAAGCTAAGAAATTATTGACAGAACTGTGTATTGATTGAAATATTATTTAACAAGTTATATAATGTAGTTCGCAATTGTTATATATTGTGAACTTCGATATACTTTACAGTGAATATTATTTATGTTACTATTAAATTTAATAAAACAAGAAAGGAGTTAGATTTATGATAAATTTATATAGAATGATTAATAAATTAAAAATAATAGATACAACTCCTAAATATAATATTATATAACTATATTTAAGATATATCCACTGGTATACTAAAGTGGATTTTTTATTAACTAAAATAAGGAGGTAGCTATAATGCTTGCATATATCAGATTAAGAGGATAGCGCACGAGTTGTGGCTATCGTTAAACAAATTTAATAAAATGTAATAACTTCGTGCTATTTTATATGAATAATAGAAATAGGAAGGTTATGAACAATGAGAAAATTAAAAAAGATTGAAGTTTTAAGAGAATTACTTAATGAAAATATATCAATACTTAGATGTCCAGTGTGTAAAAAATCTATAAAATATATAAAAGAAAGTAGTGTATTATGTGAAAATAACCATTGCTTTAATATATCTAAAAAAGGATATGTTAATTTAGTAAAGAATAATGCGAAGACAATATATGATAAAAAATTATTTGAATCTAGAAGTAAAATATATGAATATGGTATATATGACGAGCTTTCTAAAGAGATAATAGATATAGTGGATAAATATACGTCAAAAAAGAATGTTAATTTTGTACTAGATGTTGGTTGCGGAGAAGGATATTATTTAAATCAACTATATTCAGATGAAAAAATAAATAGTAGGTGTAAATTGTTTGGAATAGATATATCAAGAGAAGGAATTTCACTTGCTACAAGATACGAAAATAGCATACTATGGAGTGTATCAGACTTATCAAATCTACCATTTAAAAATGATAAATTAGATATAATAATAGATATACTTTCACCATCGAATTATAGTGAATTTACTAGAGTTTTAAACAAAGGTGGAGTTGTAATAAAAGTAATTCCAGATGAACACTATTTAAAAGAGATAAGGTCTGAAATAAAAGGTAAAATAAAAAAAGATACTTATTCTAATAAAAATGTTATAAATTCATTTAAAGATAACTTGGAAATCATCTATGATAAAAGAATCACTTATAAAACAAATATATATAATTTAGAAGATTTTATAAAAATGACACCATTAACATCTGGTTTGAGCAAAGAACAAATAAATGAATTAAATAAATGTGATATAGAAAAAATAACGGTTGATTTAAAAATTATAGTCGGCAAAGTAAAGTAGATAAAGGTTAGGAGGTAATAAGATGAATATACGTGGATGTATACATTCAATAAGATTAAGAGGGTAAGTCACGGATTGTGGCTATTATCTTAATATAATTAAAAGTCATAATCCCGTGATATTTAAATATTAAAGTTTAAATATAAAATTATAGGAGATTATGAAAATGAGAAAAAGAGTAATAATTGTAGGAATTAATATAAATAACAAAAATAATTTTGAGGAATCTATAATAGAACTTAAGAATTTATGTATAGCCTGTGATATGGAAGTAGTTGGAAAAGTGGAGCAAAATTTAAAGAAGATAAATCCAACATTCTATATGGGTAGTGGTAAAATTGAAGAATTACAAGATTTAATCGAAAAAACGAACGCTGAAATAATAGTATTTAATAACGAACTATCTGCATCACAGATAAAAAATATTGAAGAAGAAGTAAAAGGAGATTATGAATGAAAGCTAAAAGTAATAATTATAGAGGAAAAGTTGATATTAGTGTATCGCAAAATTTTATTACTAGTAAAAATACTATATATAAATTAATAAAAAAAACAAATATATCCAAAAATGATTTTGTTATTGAAATTGGACCAGGAAAAGGTCATATAACAGAAGCTTTATGTGAAAAAAGTTATTGGGTTACAGCTATAGAACTAGATAGAAGTTTATATGGAAATTTAATAAATAAATTTAAAAGTAAAAATAATGTTACTCTTATTAATAAAGATTTTTTAAATTGGAAATTACCTAAAAAAAGAGAATATAAGGTATTTAAAATGGAACCTATAGAATGGACACTTGTAAAAAGGTGTTTCATCTATAGGTTCTTTTTTTGTATAATTTTAATATAGAGGTGAGTAATTTATGAGTAAAAAACAATTTAGTAAAGAAGAAACATTAGAGCTATCAAAAAATCCATTTGTAAAGAATGTAAGCTGTAAATCAATAACATATACAAATGAATTTAAAATACATTTCATAACAGAATACAATAAGGGAAAAAATCCAACACAGATATTTAAAGAAGCAGGTTTTGACACTAACATCATAGGTGCAAAACGTATTAAATGCGCTAGCGAGCGATGGAGAAAGTCATATAAAGAAAATGGTATTTTGGGACTAGATGATTCTAGAGTTAATAATTCTGGAAGACCAAGAAAAAGAAAATTAACAGATAAAGAGATAATAGATAAGAAGGATGCTGAAATAGCATATCTTAAAGCAGAGCTAGAACTAGTAAAAAAGCTAGACTTCGAAGAAAGGCAGGTGATGAATAATAAGCTACCTTCGGTGAAAATATTCAAATTAATTAATGATGTAATAAATAAATATTGTTTAAAAAAAATGATAAAACATCTATGTATTGTTGCAGGAGTATCTAGATCTGGATTTTATAACTATTTAAAAAACAAGAATGTAATAAGCAAACAAGAAGAAAAGGATTTAGAAGCAAAAGAAATAATTCTTAAAGCATATAAGTTCAGAGGATACAAAAAAGGTTCTCGTTCAATAAAAATGATTTTAAAAAGTAAATTTAATATAATATTTAACAGAAAAAAAATTCAAAGAATAATGAAAAAATATGGAATTAAATGTCCTATTCGCGAGTCAAATCCAGCTAAACGTATGGGAAAAGCAAGAAAAGAACATCACACAGTTCCTAATAAATTGAATAGAGAATTTAAACAAGGTATACCAGGAAAAGTACTTTTAACTGATATTACGTATATGCCGTACGGCAATGGGAAAACAGCATATTTATCAACTGTAAAAGATTCTTCTACGAATGAAATTTTATCGTATCATTTATCGAAGAATTTAAAAATGGATATTGTTATTTCAACTATTAACAATCTCATGTTATCAAATTCAGACAAATTACATAAAGATGCATTTATTCATTCTGATCAAGGAGTTCATTATACAAGTACTATTTTTCAGAACTTGTTAAAAAAATATAATTTAGGTCAATCTATGTCTAGAAAAGGTAATTGTTGGGACAATGCTCCGCAGGAGTCATTCTTTGGTCATATGAAAGATGAAATAGATTATAAAAGTTGCAATACATTTGAAGAGTTAAAAAGTTTAATAGATGATTATATGGATTATTATAATAATGATCGTTGTCAGTGGAATTTAAAACAGCTGACTCCTATTCAATATAGAAGTCAGCTGCTTGCTGCTTAAGACTTTTTTATATATGTCCTTGACATAGGGACCATTTTAATTGCTTAGTAGCCTTTTTTAATGTTATTAGCCTAGGCTAATAACTATTTTTTTATTTAGTATTAAATTTATTAGTGAAGAGTTTAATAATTGTTTAGATGATTATATTAAAAATAAAAAATGCTACCATGTTTTAGATGATAGCATTTTAAATATTTGTTTAGTTTTAGTCGTCAAAGTAATCGAAGTTGTCGTCTTCATCTTCAAAGTAATCTTCATCGTCGTTGAATTCGTCATAGTACTCGTCGTCAAATTCTTCATCATCAAATTCTTCTTCATCATCTTTTATTCTGTTCCAAGTTAGTAGTATTGGACTATATATTTTTTGTGGAGATATTCTTTTGTTTAGCATAGTATATCCCTCCTTAATTCTTTTAATAAGAATTTCTATATTTTTATCAAAAATCCTCTTTTATAATAAAAATTTTGATTATTTTTATTATTAGATATAAAATATAATTGTAGACGATTTATTTAGATTGAAGGTGATTATATGCAAAAATTTAAATTTCTATTCTGTAATAATGCTTTTGAAAATAATGAAGCAGATCCGGTTTATGATGATGAATATAGAGTAAGTAAGGAAAAAGGATTTGAAACGTCACTGTTTAGTTACGAGGATTTAGAGTTTGGTAAATTACGTTTATTTAATGGAAATATAGAAGGAAGTACGATTTATAGAGGGTGGATGATGAAGCCTGATATGTATCAAAAGTTTTATGAAAAGCTTAAAAATAAAGGGATAGAATTAATTAATACTCCTAATGAATATAATAAGTACCATTTATTACCAGATTGGTATAAAGATTTTGAAGATTGCACAGCGAAATCAGCATGGACAGAAGATTTTTCTGAAGAATCTTTGAAAGAATTATTGAGTAAGTTTGAGGGAGCTGTTATAGTAAAAGATTATGTAAAGAGTAGAAAACACGAATGGTATGAAGCTTGTTTTATAGAAGATGTAAAAGATACAGAGAATGCATTAAAAGTTATAAAGAATTTTATAGAAAGACAAGATGATTTATTAACTGGAGGAATTGTTCTTAGAGAATTTATTGATTTAAAATCTATTGGTAAACATAAAGAAAGTGGTATGCCTATCTCTGATGAGTATAGAGTATTTGTATTAGATAATGAACCATTGATAATTGACTCATATTGGCATCATTCTGAAGGAGGACTTTCAGATAATGAAATAAAATGGGTCAAAGAAATTTGTAAAAGAATTGATAGTAGATTTGTTACTATAGATTTAGCTAGAAAATCAAATGATGAACTTGTAGTTATGGAACTTGGAGATGGGCAGGTATCAGGACTTCAAGATATACCAGAAGAAGAATTTTATGGATGTTTTTAAAAAGGAGAAAAATTTATGAACAGTAAAATAAATAAGAAGCTCTTTTGTGAAATAGAAAAATATATAAAAGATAGATATATAGGTGAATATCTATTTTCTGATAGTGAGATTATTATATGTAATTTAAATTCAGAGGATAAATGTTTGCAAATTGATGATGATTCAGAAATTTGTGAGATGCAAGATTTCCTAAAGAGTAGAAGAAAAATATCTGAGTATGATTTGGAGCAACAGTTAGAGAAATCTTTTTCGGAGGAGCTTCTTTCTATTATAGAAAAAAGAAATCTTAAGACATCAGATGTTTATAGAAAGGCTAATATAGATAGAAAACATTTTTCAAAGATAAAGAATAATCCAGATTATAGGCCTAGCAAAATAACTGCAATTGCATTTGCATTAGCTTTTGAATTAGATTTGGATGAAACAGATGATTTTATTGGTAAGGCTGGATATAAGTTAACACATAGTAGTAGATTTGATATTATAATTGAATATTGTATAGAAAATAAAATATATGATGTATTAGAAGTAAATGATATTTTATATGATTTTGGAGAAAATTTAATAGGATGTTAGATTAAAAAATAGATTATTAGATTTATTGAATATCTTGTTAGATTTATAATATATAGGTCGATTTTTAATTGTCACCTACCATGCGACCATTTGTATTTTGAAATATTCTATACTGTGAATATAGATAAAAAATATAAATGGGAGATGGTAGTATGAAAAATTTGACTGAACTAGTATTTATAATTGATAAATCAGGATCTATGAGTGGATTAGAAGGTGATACAATAGATGGATTTAATTCACTTATAAAGAAACAGAAAAAAGAAGAAGGAGATGCTCTTGTATCTGTTGTATTTTTTAATGATAATCAAGATGTGGTTTTGGATAGAGTTGATATAAAGGAAGTTAAAGAACTTACAGAGGATGATTATGTTTGTATGAGTTGTACAGCACTTTTGGACGCTGTTGGAGATTCTATAAAACATATAAGAAATATTCACAAATATGCAAGAAAAGAAGATATTCCTGAAAAAACTGTTTTCGTTATTATGACAGATGGACTTGAAAATGCCAGTGAAAAATACAGATATCATGATGTTAAAAGATTAATTGAAAGAGCTAAAGAAGAAAATAATTGGGAGTTTCTTTTCTTAGGTGCGAATATAGATGCAATAGGTGAGGCTAAAAATCTTGGAATTGAAGAAGATTATGCAGTTGAGTTTTGTTGTGACGAAAAAGGAATAGAATTAAATTATGAAGCAGTTTCTGATGCTGTTAAAATGATGAGATGCTGCGATGAAAAATTAAGTGGTGATTGGAAAAGAAATATTGAAAAAGATTTAAAAGATAGAAAATAAATAATTATAGAATATAAAGACAACTAGTTAAAAATATTAGTTGTCTTTTTGTATGTTTGAAAGAAGAAGTTGAAGGGTATTAAATATTTGCGAAAAAATTGAAAAATTTGCTCATAATAGTTTCAAAATTTTTAAAAAAATATATATACAAATAAAAAGAATTAGTGATATTATTATACTATATTTATAAACAATGGAGGTTTTGACGATGATAAGAGTTGGAATAGTTGGCTATGGAAACCTTGGAAAAGGTGTAGAATCAGCCGTAAGTAAAACAAAAGATATGGAAATAGTAGGGATATTCTCAAGAAGAGATCCTAGCAGCATACATCCACATGATGCAAATATTCCTGTATATAAAATGGAAGATGCAGCAAATATGAAAGATGATATAGATGTTATGGTATTATGTGGAGGAAGTGCAAAAGATTTACCAGAACAGACTAAAGAATTTGCTAAATACTTCAATGTAGTTGATAGTTTTGATACACATGCAAGAATACCAGAACATTTTGCAGCAGTTGATGCAGAATGTAAAGAGTCAAATAAAATAGCAGTGATATCTACTGGATGGGATCCAGGTATGTTCTCACTAAATCGTGTTTACGCTAGTGCAATATTACCAGAAGGGGAAGCATATACATTCTGGGGAAAAGGTGTTAGCCAGGGACACAGTGATGCAGTAAGACGTGTTGAAGGTATAAAAGATGCTAGACAGTACACAATACCTGTACCAGAAGCATTAGATGCAGTTAGAAGTGGAGCCAATCCAACACTAACTACTCGTCAGAAACATACAAGAGAAGTATTTGCTGTAGCAGAAGAAGGTGCAGATTTAGATAGAATTAGAGAAGAAATAGTTACAATGCCTAACTACTTCGATGAATATGATACAACAGTACATTTCATAGATGAAGAAACACTTCAGAGAGAACATGGTGGAATACCTCATGGTGGATTTGTAATATACAGTGGTACAACTGGATGGGAAAATGAAAATAAACATGTTATAGAATACAGCTTACAGCTTGATTCTAACCCAGAATTCACTTCAAGTGTGTTAGTTGCTTATGCTAGAGCAGCATACCGTATGAATCAGGAAGGTATGAAGGGATGCAAAACTCCATTTGATGTAGCTCCAAGTTATTTACATCCATTATCAAATGAAGAATTAAGAGCAAAAATGTTATAATGTTATAATTAAGTAATTTATAGTGTGTAGTTAGTTTATAGCTACACACTTTTTTTTATGAAAAAAATAGAAAATATAATTTTACTAACTTTATTAACATTGTGCTAATATTAAATAAAAAACAAAAAAATTTCTAAAATCTTGTAACAAAAACCACTTACAAAACGACTAATCTAATGAAAGGAGGAATCCCGATGAAAGAGCTTATCCAAGAACTATTCAATCAATACTACAAAGATATCTACAAATACATATACAGCCTTTGTCGAGATACTTCCGTTTCAGAAGAAATAACATCAGAAGTATTCGTTGAAGTGGTAAAATCAATAGCGACATTTAGAGGAGAGTCGGATATAAAAACATGGTTATTCTCCATAGCAAGACATAAATGGTATACATACTTAAGAAAAAAATCAACTCAAATAAAAGCAGAGAGTTTACATGATTTATATGATTATAATATTTTAGAGATTAATAAAAATATAGTAGAAAATAAAAATAACTCATTAGGAAATATAAATGAAGAAATTTTTTACAAAGAATTAAAACAAGCTATATCAGAAATACTTAAATCAGAATCAGAACTTAGCAGAAAAATATTCAATATGAGAATAGATGGATATTCATACGTTGAAATTGCAGCAATATGCAATATTTCTGAAAGTTCAGCTAGAGTAGTATTCTTTAGAACTAAAAACAAACTAAAGAAAATATTAGAGAAGGAGGGATTTAAAAATGACTAAAATTACTTGTGATATTTGTATGGACTTAATGCCACTTGTTCGGGATGGTGTAGCAAGTGAGGATAGTGAAAATGCTGTCATGAAGCATATTTCAGAGTGTGAAAGTTGTAAAAAAATATATGATGAAATGTATACAAATAACAAAAATATAACAGAAGATAATAAGAATTCTCAAATAATAAACCCTCAATCAATAAACATAGATAAAGCAGCTAAAAAGGTTGAAAAGAAAATAAATAAATATTTGGGTATGATAATTATATTTGGTATTTTCTTTGGTCTTAGTTTGACAGCTAGTGAAGAAATGTTTCTAAATTCGTTTATTATGCCTATAATAGGAGCTTTTGGATATTATTTATTCCATTGGAAAGCTGCATATACAGTGCCTTGTATCATTGTAATAAGCAATTTTATAATCAATGGAATAGGATTTTTTAGGGGAGTAGAGCATCTAGATATAGCATCAATGGTTATGTGGGGAGCTATATACTCTTTGTTTGCAATTATTGGAACTATAATTGCAGGACTACTACATTTTGGATTGAGAAAGGAGTAGGTGAATATGACTAAAAAATTTTGGAAAAGATTGGCTGTTATTGTCGCAATAGCTATGATTATAGGACTTGTTGGATTTGCAAATGCATTTATGGGAAATCCAGTTTCAAAGATGCTTGCTCAAAATACTGCAGAAGAAATATTAAAAACAAAGTACAAAAACAAGGATTATCAGATAAATGACGTTGTTTATAGTTTTAAAGATGGATATTATCATGCTAGAATAAGCTCACCAAGTAGCATAGATAGTAAATTTAACTTGAGTATTAATATGTTTGGAAAACTAGAATACGATAATTATGCTAGTATAACTGATGGATACAATACTGCGGATAGGTTAAACAATGAATATAGAAAATTAACTGATCCTATTTTAGAAAAGATAATGCTTAAATATAAAGGAGATATATACTATGGAGCACTAGAAATACGTACAAAAAATAGCATAGATTATGAAAGTGAAGATGATGATATACCAGAGTATGCTATGGTGCAAGAGAGTTTAGAGGTAGATAAGCTTTATGATATTAGAAAATTAGGGAGGTCAGTAGGGCATATAATTATTTATGTTGAAACTGACGATATTAGTCCTAAAAATGCAGCAAATATTTTAAAGTATGTTAGAGAAGAATTTGATGAGGCAGGTGCTCCTTTTAGAGCTATAGATTTGACTTTAAGACATAGTAAAACAGAAACAGGCAGTGTGCCTAAGGGTGAATTAAATATAATAAACTTTAATTACGATGATATTTATAAAGATGATTTAGTTGAAAAAGTTAAAAAAGCAGATAAAGAAGCTAAAGAGTATTATGCAAAATTAGATAAAGAAAAGCTAGAACAAGAAAAAGAAGTAGATGAAAAATAATTAGAAAATATTTCAAAATAAGTTTACAATAATTAATTATTTTTTATAAAAACTTTAGAACTAATTAAGGAAAAAATGTTAATATAAGTATGAACAAAGGGGGCATGCTTATGAAAAAAATAAACGACATGATACAAATATTAGAAGAAAAAGGTAGATTTAAAGAAACTAAAAATTTCATTCAGCATGGAGATGTTTCTGTATATGAGCATAGTATATTAGTTGCTAAAAAGAGTTTAGAACTTGCTGAAAAATTTAATATATATGTAGACGAAGAAGCACTTATCAGAGGTGCGTTGCTTCACGATTATTTTTTATATGATTGGCATGAAAAGGATGATAGTCACAAGTGGCATGGATTTTTCCATCCAATGAAATCTTTAAAAAATGCTATGAGAGATTTTGATATTTCAGAAATAGAAGAAGATATAATTAAGAAGCATATGTTTCCACTAACTCCAGTTCCTCCAAAAACAAAAGAAGCTTGGCTAGTTTGTATGGCAGATAAAATTTGTGCTATGAAAGAAACTGTAGAGCCAAGATACAAAAAAGTTTGGAATAAGGTGAAGAGAATAGCTATATCTTAAAGAAAATTAGTTTTAAAAAATACAAAATTGTTATATTTTAATATAATAATTCATATAAAATTTAAATAATAATACAAAATTGATTTAATTTATTAAAAAATCACCTCAAACTATGACAAATTATAACAAGATTAGCCATATCCTAGCATTAAATAATGAAGTATGTTAATATATGCAAAATCAAAGTAATAACTTGTTTACAAAATAAAGAATACTAGAGGTGATAATATGAAAAATAAAAAAATAAAAATAATTATTAGTATGCTTTCAATTTTGTTTTTAGGAATAGCGAATACGGCTTTAGGTGCTCAAGATAATATAATTGATAAACTATCAAACAAAAGCTTTAAACAACACGTTGTATTTTATCCACAACATCAAGATGATGAAATTTTATGGGGAGTTAGTGCAATTACAAAGGCAATAGAAGAGCGTGGAGCTGACAATGTATATGTTGTACTAGTTTCAGATGGTTCAGGTGTAAATGTTTTTACAAGAAATCCTAGATTTAAAGGACTTTCTAGAAAAGAAAAAGAAACACTTAGAAATAATGAATTTAAAGCAGCTTTATTTGAACTTGGAGTTAAAGAAAAGAATATAATAATACTTGCAGATGATGATAATAAATCTGGAACTCATTATGAACTTATGGAAAAGACTATGCTGAAATTTGAAAATGAACTTGGAAGTGTTACACATGTGGCACATCATTATAAATACGATGACCATATAATGCACAGAAAAAATGGAGAAGTTTTGAAAAGACTTAGCGATGAGCACAAAATAAAGGATGCTAGATATTTTATGAAACCAAAATACATAAAATATATACCAGAAGACAAAAGAGAATACTATAAATCAGAAACTGAAGCTGAAAGAGATAGAGCTAAAAAAGCTATGGATCAGTACAAGGTTATAGATGAAAATAGAGGGAAATTGGGAATAGGATATACATCTGCCCATTCGTACTTCGATCATTTATATAAAGATCCCGACTATACATCAGTATTAAGTATTTACTAAATAAAAGGCGATTGAAAGATTTCAATCGCCTTTGGTTTGTTATTATAATTATATTCTTTCTATTATCCAACCATAAGCTCCATTGGCTGGATTTTTTTGATATTTAACTATAGCATCAAATTTATTTCCGTTTGCATCGGTAAATGATCTTACTTTAGCTTCACCTTTTTTTAGCAATGATTTTACCATAGTTTTATTAGGTTTCTTTTTAAACTTTTTAAAACATTGATCCTCATTCCAGATTCCATATCTACACTCTTTGTAGTTTTCACAGAAGAACCCTTTTTCGTATTCATATACATCAGAACCACATACTGGACATTTTCCCAAACTCTGCTTTTCACTAGAATTTTTTGAAGTGGATTTATTGTCAACTGATTTTGTTGAGCTAGAATCGGATTTTTTAGCGTTTGTAGCTTTAGCAGAGGATTTACCTTTTTCTTCCATAGCTTTTAAAGAAGATTCTTTTACATATTTTTTATACTTAGTGCTGTAGACATAGTGCTCTGGATTTATATTTTTCTTTGAGTCCATTTTCATAGTATTAACACTTCTAACTACGAAAGAGCAGATATTGTTAAGGTATTCTTTTCTAGTAAATTGCCCTTTCTGAATATCGCTAAGGCTCTTTTCTAGTTTACCAGTAAAGTCAACGTCGAGAAGCTCTTTTACAGGGAAAATTTCAACGAGATTTATACCTAGCTCTGTTATATAATAGGATTTTCCTTTCTTTTTAACATAGCCAACATCTTTTATCTTTTTAAGAACATCAGCTCTAGTAGCTGAAGTTCCTATTGAATATCCAGAAAGTACAGTTGTATCATCATCAGATACGTTTTTACCACAGTTTTTCATAGCTTTTAGAAGTGTATCTTCTGTATATGATTTTGGTGGTGTAGTCTGTTTTTCAACTGGTGCAGCACCTAGTACATCGACTTCTTCACCTTTTTCGACGAATGGGAGAAGTTCGTTTTTATCCTGCTTATTGTAGACTTCAAGATATCCTTTAGATTTTAGTACTTTTCCTTTTGTTTGGAATATTTTTCCGTCGACATCTGTTTTTATATCAGTGTTTTCAAATTCTGCAGGAGGCATGAAGTTTGCGACAAATCTATCTCTAATTGCGTTGTAGACTATCATCTCGTCTTCATTAAGTCCTGTTGGTATTATATAGGTAGGCATTATGGCACTGTGGCTGTCTACCTTTGAAGAGTCGAAAACTCTCTTAGTCTTAGTAAATTTGATTTTATCTTTATAAGGAAGATTTTCTTTTATCTTATTTAAAGTCTGTTCTGCTTTAGAAGCTAAACTTTCTTCTAAATAGATAGAGTCTGTTCTAGGATATGTGATAAATCCCCCTTTTCCTTTCCCTTCATAAAGAGACTGACATACACTAAGGACTTTATCAGATGTAAATCGAGCATATTTAGAAGTTATGTACCCCTGTAAAGATGTAAGAGAGAATAGCTTTGGAGCGTATTCTTTGGTATTTGTAACCTTTTTATCTTTTATGGTACCTTTATCTGAATTTATTTCAGATACTATTTTTTTACATTCTTCTAAATCGTCTATTCTACTTTCTTTTCCTTTATATATATACTTACCTTTGTAAGTTCCGTTTTTAGCTTTGAAATTTCCTTCTATTTCGTAATATGTTTTAGGAACGAAATTTTTAATTTCCATATCTCTATCGTATATTAATTTAACTGTAGGTAGGATAACTCTACCAATATTTAGCATTTTTCCGTTTCCGTATTTTAAAGTAGCAACTGATGTAAAGTTTATCCCAATTAGCCAGTCAGTTATAAGCCTTGTATATCCAGCAGCTTGTAAATTTAACATTTCATTGTTTTCTTTTAAATTATTCATTCCTCTAGTAATATCTTCTGGAGTCCATTCGTTTACAAGTATTCTTTTTATTGGTATTTTTGGTTTTATAAGGAAGAAAATTAAAAATGCGATAAGTTCCCCCTCTCTATCGTTATCGGTTGCATTTATTATATATTCGATAT
The DNA here is from genome assembly GCF_008151785.1 of Peptacetobacter hiranonis. Lineage (GTDB taxonomy): Bacteria > Bacillota > Clostridia > Peptostreptococcales > Peptostreptococcaceae > Peptacetobacter > Peptacetobacter hiranonis. The sequence continues at coordinate 1,900,899 of NZ_CP036523.1, read as the reverse complement.
CATCTCTTTTTAGAAGAGATTTTATTACATTAAATTGATCTCTTTTACTTTTATCTACTTTAAACTTAAATTTATCTGGCGGAATGAAAGGGAAATTTTCCATTTTCCAAGAGCCAGAGTATTTTTCTTTGTCGTAGTCTTTAACATCATAAAGGGAAACTAAATGCCCAACAGCGTATGTAACTATATATCCATTTCCCTCAAAATAGCCTTGATTTCTTGTCTTAGCACCTAAGAAAGAGGCTATAGTTTTTGCTACTGACGGCTTTTCTGCCAGTATTAATTTCATCTGCTCGCCACCTTTTTGATTTATTTTAAAAATTTGTATATATCTCTATATTTTAATTATGTACCAAATTATACCTATTTAGTATATAATAAATGTAGAAAATATTCAATAATGGAGGGAACACATGTTTGAACTTAAAATAAAAAAATTAAATGAAGATGCGATAATACCAAAATTTGCACACAAAGGTGATGCTGGAATGGATCTTTATTCTGTTTCAGAAGTTGAAATACCAGCAGGGGAAACTAGATTAATAAAGACAGGTATTGCAATACAGCTTCCTAATATGACAGAAGCTCAGGTTAGACCAAGAAGTGGACTAGCTTTAAAACATTCTATAACAGTATTAAACACTCCTGGAACAATAGATGAAGGATACAGAGGAGAAATAGGTGTAATACTTATAAACCATGGAAAAGAAACTTTTGTTGTAGAAAAACATATGAAAATTGCTCAGATGGTTGTAAAGCCAATATATGAGGTGAATGTAATGGAAGTAGAAGAATTAACTGATTCAGAAAGAGGAGAAGGTGGATTCGGATCTACAGGAACAAAATAAGTATAATAGTATTATCATTAGTTAATGAATAGCTCATATATTTATTCCAAAAAATAAATTTTCTTTAAAATGTTTAATTTTATAAAAGAATAATTTTTTTATGATATAAGCTATTAAAAAGAAAAAGTTGACAGTAAAGGTTTAAAATGATACAATTTTTATTGTAATAAAAAATTATATTTGACTAATATGTAGGTATTGACTATTATTGTTAATACCTTTTTTTGGTGAAAAAGCATGCGTTCACCTCTATTTTTTAGCAGATATATTTATTATTATTTTATATAAGGAGAAAATTGTTAAAAATGAAAAAAAGAGGGATGATTAAAAAAGGCCTAATTTTAGGTCTAATTGTTATATTAGGTTTGGTTATAATAATTGCAAAATCAGCTGATAAAAAAGAAACTGTTGCAAAAGCTGATAAAGCAAAATCACTTACTGATTTTAGTAATGTTTTAGATGTAACAGCTAATCCAAAAGAAAAACTTTATGGTACATATGATACAAATGAGTATAATAACTTTTCAGATATGGGAGCTTGGCATGGATATTATTTACATCAAAAATCAGCAACAAATTTATATGGAGGATTTGCTGGACCAGTAATTATTGCTGAGGAATATCCAGTTAATTTATCTGATTCAATTAATAAAATCAATCTAGAAAAAGCAACATCAAAGGGAACTTATGAAAAAATTGATCTGACTAAAGCGACTACGAGTGAAGTATATTATCCAGGTCGTCTTGAACAGACTTATGATTTAGATGAATTAACATTAAAATTAAAATTAATTTTTGGTACTAATCGTAGTGCTTTAATTGAAACAAAAATAATAAATAAAACTAATGAAGATTTAACATTAAAACTATCTTGGGATGGACACTTATTTACTTGGTATACAAGTGAAGAAAATAAAATGGGAACTACATTAAGTGGAAATGAAGATGGAGTAAAAGTTAACTTCAATGAAAATAGAGCTATTTGGGATTATATGACAACAGCTGAAAATTCATTTGATATTGTACTAAGTGAAGATGATATTAAAACAACAGTTACTGATGATAAGTTGTCATATGTAATCGAGAAAGAAGAACCAGTAACTATTGGTGCTAATAGCGAATATAATACTTATCAGACACAGAGCTTTACTTTTACAAATGAAGAAAAAACTTCAGAAAAAGCTAAAGTAGATGATTTATTAAAAAATCCTGAGAAATATTTTGAAGAAAATAATTCTCGTTGGCAAGAATATGTAAATACTATTTTTGAAAATGATACAAATATCGATGTTAAATATCAAAATGCTGCAGTAAAATCAATTGAAACTTTGATGACTAACTGGCGTTCTGCTGCAGGAGCAATCAAACATGATGGAGTTATACCATCAATGTCATATAAATCATTCATTGGTATGTGGGCATGGGATTCTTGGAAACAGGTAGCAGCTACAACATATTTTAATGAAGAATTAGCTAAGGACAATGTTCGTGCATTATTTGATTATCAAATTAAGAGTGATGATTCAGTTCGTCCACAAGATGCAGGAGCTATAATCGACTGTATTTTCTATAATCAAAATGAAGACCGTGGTGGTGATGGTGGTAACTGGAATGAACGAAATTCTAAACCTGCATTAGCGGCATGGGCAGTTAATAGTGTATATCGTAGAACTGGTGATAAAGAGTTCTTAAAAGAAATGTATCCAAAATTAGTAGCTTACCATAATTGGTGGTATACAAATCGTGATATTGATAAAAATGGTATTGCTGAATATGGTGGAATGGTACATGAAACATGTTACGATTGGCGTAATTATGACTATAAAGTAGGTCAGAATGTTGAAGGTTTTGGTACAGTTAACGAAGACGGATTTATCTTGGATGATAATGGTGAACGTATTGTATGTCCAGAAGCAGGAATAGAAGCAGCTGCTTGGGAAAGTGGTATGGATAATGCAACACGTTTTGACCGTGAAGGAAGTGGACCAGATGATAAAGGTATTGAAATTTATACAGTAAGAAATGATAAACATGATCCAGTCGGATATGTTATCAACCAAGAATCAGTAGATTTAAATGCTTATCTATATGCTGAAAAAGGATTCTTAAAATCAATGGCAGAAGAATTAGGATATCAAGATGATGTAGAAAAATACACAAAAGAAGCAGAAAAACTTCAAAAATACATTAATGAAAAAATGTATGATGAAGAAACTGGATTCTATTATGATGTTCAGACAAATGAAGATGGTTCAGAAAAGAAATTATTAGTAAATAGAGGTAAAGGAACAGAAGGTTGGATTCCATTATGGGCTAAAGCTGCAACTAAAGATAGAGCTGCTAAAGTAGTGGAAAATATGACAGATTCTAATAAATTTAATACATTAGTACCTTTCCCAACAGCTTCAAAAGATAATGCTAAATATGCACCAGAAAAATATTGGCGTGGACCAGTATGGTTAGATCAAGCTTTATATGCAGTAGAAGCTTTACAGAACTATGGATATGATGATGAAGCAAAAGATGCAACAATTAAATTATTTGATAATACCAAAGGTTTATTAGAAAGTGGACCAATTCATGAGAATTATAACCCTGAAACTGGAGAAGGTCTACATACTAAGAACTTCAGTTGGAGTGCATCTGCTTTCTATATGTTATATCAGAATACATTAACTTCTAATAATACAACATCACAAACTGGATTTGATATACCAGAAGTTAAATAAGTGTAAAATTATTCTATATAAGTATAGTATGATATTTATGATGATTTTCTAATAAATATTTATAATATATAAAAAGTGCTATCATAGAACGTTTAATAACATTCTAAAATGGTCCCTATGTCAAGGACATATATAAAAAAGTCTTAAGCAGCAAGCAGCTGACTTCTATATTGAATAGGAGTCAGCTGTTTTAAATTCCACTGACAACGATCATTATTATAATAATCCATATAATCATCTATTAAACTTTTTAACTCTTCAAATGTATTGCAACTTTTATAATCTATTTCATCTTTCATATGACCAAAGAATGACTCCTGCGGAGCATTGTCCCAACAATTACCTTTTCTAGACATAGATTGACCTAAATTATATTTTTTTAACAAGTTCTGAAAAATAGTACTTGTATAATGAACTCCTTGATCAGAATGAATAAATGCATCTTTATGTAATTTGTCTGAATTTGATAACATGAGATTGTTAATAGTTGAAATAACAATATCCATTTTTAAATTCTTCGATAAATGATACGATAAAATTTCATTCGTAGAAGAATCTTTTACAGTTGATAAATATGCTGTTTTCCCATTGCCGTACGGCATATACGTAATATCAGTTAAAAGTACTTTTCCTGGTATACCTTGTTTAAATTCTCTATTCAATTTATTAGGAACTGTGTGATGTTCTTTTCTTGCTTTTCCCATACGTTTAGCTGGATTTGACTCGCGAATAGGACATTTAATTCCATATTTTTTCATTATTCTTTGAATTTTTTTTCTGTTAAATATTATATTAAATTTACTTTTTAAAATCATTTTTATTGAACGAGAACCTTTTTTGTATCCTCTGAACTTATATGCTTTAAGAATTATTTCTTTTGCTTCTAAATCCTTTTCTTCTTGTTTGCTTATTACATTCTTGTTTTTTAAATAGTTATAAAATCCAGATCTAGATACTCCTGCAACAATACATAGATGTTTTATCATTTTTTTTAAACAATATTTATTTATTACATCATTAATTAATTTGAATATTTTCACCGAAGGTAGCTTATTATTCATCACCTGCCTTTCTTCGAAGTCTAGCTTTTTTACTAGTTCTAGCTCTGCTTTAAGATATGCTATTTCAGCATCCTTCTTATCTATTATCTCTTTATCTGTTAATTTTCTTTTTCTTGGTCTTCCAGAATTATTAACTCTAGAATCATCTAGTCCCAAAATACCATTTTCTTTATATGACTTTCTCCATCGCTCGCTAGCGCATTTAATACGTTTTGCACCTATGATGTTAGTGTCAAAACCTGCTTCTTTAAATATCTGTGTTGGATTTTTTCCCTTATTGTATTCTGTTATGAAATGTATTTTAAATTCATTTGTATATGTTATTGATTTACAGCTTACATTCTTTACAAATGGATTTTTTGATAGCTCTAATGTTTCTTCTTTACTAAATTGTTTTTTACTCATAAATTACTCACCTCTATATTAAAATTATACAAAAAAAGAACCTATAGATGAAACACCTTTTTACAAGTGTCCATTCTATAGGTTCCATTTTATTCTGTGATAGCACTTTTTTTATTTTTATTTAAATATTGCGTTTTCTATTTGAGGATCTTTTATTCCAAGTTTTTCCATTGTTGACTTGTTTATTATTATTGTAGTTTCTTCCATAGTAGCTACTGGTATTTCAGAAGGTTGTTTTTCACCTTTTAGTATCTGAGCTGCCATTTCTCCAGCTTTTTTACCAAGATTTTTGTAGTTTATTCCATTACAAGCAAGTGCGCCATTTTCAACATGTCCTTCTTCAGAACCTATAACGGGTATCTTATTTTCAGTTGCTACTTTAGTTATTATAGGCATTGAAGATGCTACTAGGTTATCTGTTGGTGTGAATATTACATCAGCTTCTTTTGCAACTGCTGCAACCGCCTGGTTAACTTCATTTGCTTGAGTTGCACCTTTATCTATTACTTTTATACCTTCTTTTTCAGCAGCTTTTCTTAAAGTATCTACCTGTAATTTAGAGTTTATTTCACTTGTGTTGCAAACAACACCGATTGTTTTAACATTTGGTACGAATTTTTTTATTAGTTCTAATGATTTATCTACTGGTATTGCATCAGATGTACCAGTTACATTATTTTCTGATGATTCATTGCTTTTTACAAGTCCAGCTTCAACAGCATCTGTAACTGCTGTGAATACTATTGGTATATCCTGAGTAGCATTTAATGCAGCCTGAGCAGATGGAGTAGATACTGCAAATATTAAGTCTTTTTTATCATTTGCGAAGTTGCTAGCTATTGTCTGAGAAGTAGGGTTATCGTTCTGAGCATTTTGGAAATCTACTTCTAGGTTTTCTCCTTCTACAAAACCATTTTCTTTAAGTCCTTCTATAAATCCTTCTCTTGCCTGGTCAAGTGCTGGATGTTCAACTAGCTGAGTTATACCTATTTTCTTTACTTCATCAGATGATCCTGAAGATTTTCCACCACCTGAGCATCCTGTAAGTAATGTTGCTCCTAATGTTAAAGATAGTATTAAAGATAATATTTTTTTATTTGATTTCATTTTATTTTCCTCCGAATTATTTTAGTGTATTTGAAGTTTCTGATTTTGAATTTATATTTGATTTGTCGTTTGATAGGTTTTTGATTTGATTTCCAGGGAAAAAATAAAAGCCATATAGTTTAAGACTACATGGCTTTTATTAATCATTATATTACTAAAAAAATAAAGCCACATAATTCTCGATCTATGCGGCTTATATATAAGTAATGAAACTTCATAAAATTGACTTATTATTATAACCTGCACAGACACAAAGCCCTGGATTGTATTTACCGAGGTCTGTATCCGTACATTATGCTAGTTTAGATACAGCCTCTAAATATATAGGTTATAATAGTAATAATAAAGTCTAGTTTTCATGATAGTTTCTCCTTTTCTTTTGTTATAGTTTATTGATTTCAATTTTTTTAATTAATTGAAAATTAATTATTTTTTGAACTTGTATATATTCTAGAATATAAAATACACAGTGTCAATAGTTTTTTGAAAATTTTTTAGATTTTGTTTTTTTAGTATTATCTCTAATTATATTTTGAAAATCTAATTTTCTGTTTTAACAAGTTTTACGTCAATATCAGCTGGTTTTTCTATACCTAAAGTTTTCATAGTGTCTTCATTCATAGTTATAACTGGTTCGTCCATAGTTTCTACAGCTAGGTCAGAAGGCTGTTTTTCACCTTTTAATATCTGAACTGCCATTTCACCAGTTTTGTATCCTAACTGATAGTAGTCAACACCACCACAAGCAAGAGCTCCAGATGTTACAGAACCTTCATCAGATGCGATTATAGGTAATTTATTTTCATTTGCAACTTTAGCTATTATAGGCATTGAAGATACAACTAGGTTGTCTGTTGGAACGTAAAGAACATCTGCTTTTCCTACAACTGAAGTTATAGCCTGATTTACTTCTGAAGATGCACTGATTCCTTTTTCTATTACTTCCCAGCCTTTAGTTTTAGCATATTCTTTTAAAGAATCAACCTGAACTTTAGAATTAACTTCACTTGTAGAATATATTACAGCTATTTTTTTAGCCTGTGGAGTTAATTTTTCAACTAAAGACATAGTTTTGTCTATTGATAAGAAGTCAGAAGTACCTGATACATTTCCTCCGTCTTTGTTATCTAAAGATTTTACAAGGCCTGCCTCTACTGGATCTGTTACAGCTGTGAATAATACCGGAATATCTTGTGTTGCATTGAATGCAGCTTGAGCTGATGGAGTAGATATTGCATAGATTAAATCTTTTTTGTCATTTACGAAATTACTAGCAATTGTCTGAGAAGTGGGGTTATCATTTTGAGCATTTTGATAGTCTATTTCTACATTTTCTCCGTCTTTATAACCATTGTCTTCTAATGCTTTTATGAATCCTTCTTTAGTCTGATCAAGAGATGGATGTTCTACAAGCTGGGTTATACCTACTTTCTTAACTGAGTCCGAAGAAGTAGATTCACCTCCACTTGAACAGCCAGTAAGCATTGAAATTGATAAAATTCCTGTAGTTATAAGTGCGATTAATTTCTTGTTAATTTTCATAATAGTGTCCTCCGATTTTTAGTATTTTTTAGTTTGGTTTGGTTGGTATTTTTTTAGTTTTTTAATAATATTTGAGTCTGGTAAATTTTGTTATACAGCGTATTCGAATTTTTCTAAAATATCTTCAACAGTCATATTTTTTTTATCTTCGCCAGTAACATCCATTACAATTTCTCCTTTGTGTAGCATAACAAGTCTATCTCCGTATTCTAGAGCGTGTTTAAGATTATGAGTAACCATAAGTGTAGTTATGTTTTTCTTTCTAACTATGTCGTTAGTAAGAGCTATTACTTCATTTGATGTTTTTGGATCTAGTGCTGCTGTATGTTCGTCAAGTAGTAGTACCTTTGGATCTGCTAGACAAGACATTATTAGCGATAATGACTGTCTTTGTCCACCAGATAAGAACTGAACCTGTGTATCAAGGAATTTTTTTAAATCAAGTGATATACCTTCTAATAAAGATTCAAGTGTATCATCTGTATGTCTTAGACATTTTCTAAGATTTAAAAGTTTCCCTTTATTTAATGCTAGAGAAAGATTTTCTCTAACTGTCATTGAAGGGCAAGTTCCTAAGCTAGGATTTTGGAAAACTCTACTGATTACCTGAGTTTTTTTGTGTTCAGGAAGATTACTAATATCTGTTCCATCTAATAAAATCTGTCCTGATGTTTCTTTTAATAATCCAGAGATTATATTTAATAAAGTGGATTTACCAGTACCATTACTTCCTACGATGCATACAAATTCTCCGTCTGGTATATCTATTGAAAGTTTGTTTAAAACTGTATTATCATCTCCACATGGATTTGGGAAGGTTTTAGTTATTTTTTTTAGCTGTAGCATTTTTATCTCTCCTTTTAGTGATATAAATATTTGAAAATATTGATTATTCTGTATTTTATTATTTGATTTATTTTGTTACATATTTTTTTCTTTTGTTTATTTATATTTTTATTTACTTTCAGCTTTCTTTTTTAACTGAAGATTACCAACTGCTAAGAATGTAACGATTACAAGTGAGCTTATAAGTTTTAAATCTGTAGAAAGCATTCCTAAGTTTAGTGCGAAGTAGATAGTGAACTGGTAGATGAAAGCACCTATTAGTATTGCTGTTGTAGCTTTTACAGCTCTGATTTTTTTGAATAATGTAAGTCCGATTATTATTGATGCTATACCAAGTACTAGGGTACCAATTCCCATTGTTACGTCTGCAAATCCTTGGAACTGTGCCATTAGAGCACCAGATAATGCTATTAAAGCATTTGATATCATAAGTCCTAATATTTTTATATTTCCTATGTTTATTCCAAGTGATTTTATCATCTGTTCATTATCTCCAACACCTTTTAATGTGTATCCAAGTCCTGTTTTTAAGAATAGATCAAGTAATATTTTTGCTATTAATACGAATATAAGTGCTATTACTACTGGAGGTATATTACCTTTGAATAGATTAGGGAATGTGAATAGTGGTATATTTGATTTTCCCATTATTCTAAGATTTATTGAGTAAAGCATCCCCATTGTTAGTATTCCTGATAATAGATTTGAGATTTTTACTTTTATGTGAAGAAGACCTGTAACCATTCCTGCTAAAGCTCCTCCAACTACTGCAAGTAAAACTCCAACTAGTGGATTTAATCCTCCCGCAAGTGCTGCTGCTGATATTGCAGCTCCCATTGTGTAACTTCCATCTGCTGTCATATCTGGGAAGTCTAGTATTTTGAAGGTAATGTATACCCCAATCGCCATAATTGCTAAAATTAAACTTTGTGTAACT